>NZ_JBITCU010000003.1:196609-619207 GCF_044453545.1 Streptomyces sp. NPDC051664
CGTCCGCCGTTTCCGTTCCCGTTTCCGGTGTCGCGTCCGCCGTTTCCGTTCCCGTTTCCGGTGTCGCGTCCGCCGTTTCCGTTCCCGTTTCCGGTGTCGCGTCCGCCGTTTCCGTTCCCGTTTCCGGTGTCGCGCCCGCCGTTCCCGTTCCCGTTCCCGGTGTCGCGCCCGCCGTTCCCGGTGTCGGATTGCCCGGTGGAGTTGCCGAGCCCGAAGGGGTTCGCGTTCCCGAGGAGGTTCTCGCCCCTGGCGGCCAGGTCGTCCAGGGAGGGCACCGAGCCGGTGCCCGGGTCGTCACCGGAGGCGTCGTCCTGCGCGGTGTCCTTACCGTCGTCCTGTCCGGTGACCTTTCCCACGCCGGTCTTCTCCGGCTCCTTGACCGCGTCGGCGAGCGCCTCCTCATCGGTGGCCGGTGCCAGTGTGAGTACCCCTGCCTCCAGGGAGTTCGCATGACCGGTGGCCCTCGCTTCGCCGGCGGAGGCCGTGGTTCCGACCGGGTCCCCCGGAGCCGTGGCGGCCGGAGATATCTCCGGTGAACCGAGCTCCCCTGCGTACGCTGACGGCGCGGCGGTGAAGAGGCCGATCGCAGCAGCGGTGAGAGCTGCGGCGGCGGTGCCGGTCACGAGGCGGGCAGGACGGGGCATGGGGGGTTCCTCCGAGCGAAGGCGCTGGCTGGTGTCTCCTGACTCCGAGCTAACGGGCGGCCCGCCACCCACGCCTGCTGACGTCGAGTCAGCTTTCACTCGATCGGCCCGGCCCTGCCTCCTTGCCGGGCGGTATATCTGCAGGTCAAATCCCCGTTTGAGGAGGGTTCGGCCCGACCTGCGACACGCCGTGCCGATTGGGTGACGACCTTCGGGGTATGAGTGGTGTACGTCACATGCATGACCGTGCCGACCCCGGGCACACGCACATCACCCCCCACGGGACGGCTCCTTCGGCCGCCCGGCCGCCGTCCCCATCGGACCCACTCCCCCCTGGGCCCGATGGGGACGGCCTCCTTTGGGGGTGAAGCCGAGCGGCCCGGCGACCGCGGTGCAGTCGGCCGGGCGTCGAGGGCCCCGGAGCCGCCGCGCGGGTGCTCTCAGACGGTGTCCCAGGGGGCGCTCTCGTACACCAGCCCCACCTGCTTCATCAGTTCCTCGTCGACGGTGAACTCCGCGTCGTCGATCCGCCGGATCGGTGCGATGCCCTGTGAGTTGGTGAGGAACGCCGACCGGAAGGAGCCGACCCCGTCCAGCGTCACCGGTCGCCGTACGGACGCCAGTCCGGCTCCCGGAAGCCCCTGTTCCAGCAGGGCCATGGTGACGCCGCGGAGCGACGGTGCGGCGGGCCAGACGATCGAAGTGCCGTCCCAGAAGGCGATGTTGGTGATCGCGCCCTCGGTCACCGTCCCGTCCGGCGCGGTCAGCAGTGCCTCGTCGAAGCCGGAGCGTGCGGCGAGCCGCCCGTAATACGTCTGGCCGAACTCGCCGGGGCGCTTGATGTGCGGCACGGTGCGGACGTACGGAACGGACATCAGGCTGTGCGGTTCGGGGGACTTCTGCGCCGGTCCGCGCACCGTGACCATGACCGTCGCCTCCGTGTCGCCGGGCGGCAGGAAGGCGTACACCCGGGTCGAGGCGTCCCGTACCCCCGCGCCGTCGAGTGCGTGCCGGATCAGCTCGCGGATCCGTTCGCCGTCCAGGCCGTGGTCGAACAGTTCCTGGTTCGCGGCGTCCAGCCGGGCCAGGTGGAAGGCGAGGCCACGCACCTCTCCGTCCCTGACCTGCATGGCCGTGAAGTGGCCGTAGTCGGAGAAGGCGGGGATCAGGAGATCCGCCTCCGTCGCTGCGTGTCCGTTGAACTCGGTGTACGGGGGTGCGGCGGTCGTCATGTGTTCCACCGTATGCCGAAGGGGCGGACGACGCGGCTTGACCTCAACCTTGGTTGATGTACGAGTCTCGCTGCATGGACCTCATGACACCTGCCCCGGTCGCATCCGCCACCACCGCGCCCCTGAAGGTCGCGGTCATCCTGGCCAGCAACCGCGAGGGCCGCTTCGCCCCCGTGATCGCCGACTGGTTCCTCTCCCGTACCGCGGACCACCCGGACGTCGAGACCGACCTCATCGACGTCGCCGACCTCGATCTCCCGTACGCCCTCTCCTGCCGTCCCGGCCCCGACGTGCAGGCGCAACTGGCGGAGATCTCGCCCAGGTTGGCCGCTGCCGACGCCTTCGTCGTCGTCACCCCCGAGTACAACCACTCGTTCCCCGCCCCGCTGAAGAACCTCATCGACTGGCATCACGCCGAATGGCAGGCCAAGCCCGTCGCCTTCGTCTCGTACGGGGGAGTGTCCGGCGGTCTTCGGGCTGTCGAGCACCTCCGTCAGGTCTTCGCCGAACTGCACGCCGTCTCCATCCGCGACACGGTGTCGTTCCACAACGCGGGCGCCCTGTTCGATGACGACCGCAGGCACAGGGATCCGGCGGCCGTGGACGCGGCGGCGAAGACACTGCTCGATCAGCTCGTCTGGTGGGGGCAGGCGCTGCGCGAAGCCAAGGCGGTGCGCCCGTACGGTAATTGACGGTTGTCCAAGCGGGTGCAGGTCCCGGAGCGGGCAGCCTCTCCGGGACCTGCTCCAGGTCAGCCGACCGACACCGCCGACCAGGCGGCGGCCACCGCGTTCTGCTCCGCGCTGCCGGCGCCGTACAGGTCCTTCGCCGCGTCGAGCGTCGCGGTGCGGGCGCCCGCGTACTTGGTGGAGGACGTCATGTAGACGGTCAGCGCCCGGTACCAGATCTTGCCGAGCTTGTCCTTGCCGATGCCGCTCAGCGTCGCCCCGTTGCACGTGGTGCCGTTGTGCTGGACGCCGCCGATGACCTTCGGGCCGCTGCCCTCGGCCAGCAGATACGCGAAGTGGTTGGCGACACCGGACGAGTAGTGCACATCCAGATTGCCGACCGAGGAGCTCCAGCAGTCCGCCGAGTTGCCGTCCTTGGAGGGCTGGTCCATGAACCGCAACGCGGCCTTCCCGAAGCCGGGCTTCACGATCTTCTCGCCGATGAGGTAGTCGCCCGGGTCCTGCGCGTTGTTCGCGTGGAACTCCACCAGGGTGCCGAAGATGTCGGAGGTGGCCTCGTTGAGACCGCCCGACTCACCGGAGTAGGTGAGGGCCGCCGTCTTGGACGTCACGCCGTGCGACATCTCGTGCCCGGCCACGTCCAGCGCGACCAGCGGTCCGAAGGTCGAGCCGTCGCCGTCGCCGTACGTCATGCAGAAGCAGGTGTCGTCCCAGAAGGCGTTGTTGTAGCCATTGCCGTAGTGCACCCGGTTGTACGAGCCCTTGCCGTCCCCGGCGATGCCGTTCCGGCCGTGCACGTTCTTGTAGTAGTCCCAGGTGGTGTCCGTGCCGTACTGGGCGTCGACCGCCGCCGATGCACGGTCGGAGGTGGTGCCGTTGCCCCAGTGGTTGTCGGCGTCGGTGAACAGCACCGCGGGCGCCCGGCTCCAGCAGATGGTGAGGATGCAGCCGTCGGTCTTGTTCTGCGCGTCGCCGGAGTAGGTGTTGCCGCGCGTCGCATCCTTGAGCTGGTACGTCGATCCCGACTGCGTCGTCTCCAGCGGGACCGTACCGCTGTACAGCGACCGGCCGTCGCCGGACGCCGTCTCCAGGCTGTCCCAGGCGTCGATCTGCCGGCCCGTGCGCGCGTCGGTGAGCACGACGCGGGCGACCGGGTTGCCCAGTGAGTCCTTGCCTGCCGCCTCGGTGCGCCAGGCCAGCTTGGGTGCGCCGTGCAGGGCGTCCACGACGAGCTGCGGCTGTGCGGCGACCTTGCGGAGCTTCACGCCGTGGTGGGCCGAGCGCAGTGCGGCCGCGCCCAGGTCGGCGGCGCCCGACGCGGAGAGGGCCGGGGTCACGGTCGGCACGGCGAGATCGCCGCGGACGGCCCGGTCGGCGCTCCGGTACGCGCCGTCGGGTGCGAGGTGGACGACGAAGTCGCCGCCGAGGACGGGCAGATGGCGGTAGGTGCGGTCGTAGCGCACATGCTGGCTGCCGTCCTTGTCGACGACCACATCGCGCACCGCGGTGTCCTGGGCGCCGGTGAGGCCCAGTGCGGTGGCGTGCCCGGTGAGCGCGGCCTCGGCGTGACGGACGGCGGCGGCGGGGCTCGGGGCCGGGTGACCGGCTGCGGCGGCGCCCGTGGTCGCGGTGAGGGCGGAGGCCAGCAGGGTGGCGCCGACAGCGGCTATGCCGAGCGGGGTGAGGCGCGATGCATGCCGAATCGATCTCATCGGACTCCTCGGAGTGCGGGGGGAAAGGGCGATCTGAGCGGTGGTTCTGAGCTCGCCTCAGATTTAAGGGTTCATGACATGTCATGTCCATACCGCAACGGTGATGAAGGAGGACACGGCACCGAACCGCCCCGACAATCGACGAGAAGGACACGCCACAGGCACAAGATCCGAAGAGCAGAGCCGAAGAGCTGAGGAGACCGACGGTGACGACGCCGGCATGGCTGACCGTTCTGACCACCACGGACAGCGAGGAGAAGGCCCACGCCCTCGCCCAGGGCGCGGTGGAGGCGCGGCTCGCGGCATGCGCGCAGATCTCCGCGCCCGTCACCTCCGTCTACCGGTGGCGGAACGCCATCGAGACCACGGAGGAGTGGCAGGTGCTGTTCAAGACGGTGGCCGGGCGCTACGACGAACTGGAGGAACACCTCCGGGCGGCGCACGACTACGAGACCCCGGAGATCATCGCGACGCCGGTGGTGCGGGGAAGCGACCGCTACCTCGCCTGGGTGACTGCGGAGACGGCCCCGGTCACGGCCCTCTGACCATGCCGCGGACCGACCCCGAACTGCCTTTCTTCGTCTACGGCACGCTGCTCCCCGGCGAACCCAACCACGACCTGTTCCTCCGGGACCGGGCGATCGCGGAACAGCCGGCCCTGCTGCCGGGCGCCCTGCTGTACGAAGGCCCCGGCTACCCGTACGCGATCGAGGGCCACGGCACCGTGCGCGGCACGCTCGTCACGGCCGCGCCCGCCACGTACGCGGAGCTGCTCGTCCTCCTCGACCGGCTGGAGGAGTACGTCGGACCGGGGCACCCGCGCAATCTCTACGAGCGGGCCGCCCGCGAAGTCCGCCTCCCGGGCGCGGTCCCGCCCGCCACCGGAACCGCCCGCGCCTGGGTCTACCTCGCCGCCGCCCCCGTCACCCACACCCTCCGTACCGGCGGCGTCCCCATCCCCGGAGGCGATTGGCTCACCCGGAGGCCGCCTCCACCCGCACCGCACACACCTTGAACTCCGGCATCCGCGACACCGGGTCCAGGGCCGGGTTCGTCAGCGTGTTGGCCCGGCCCTCACCCGCCCAGTGGAACGGCATGAAGACGGTGTCCTGCCGGATCGCCCCGGTGATCCGGGCGGGCGCCACCGCCCGCCCACGCCGCGAGGTGACCACCACCGGATCGCCCTCCGCCACCCCGATCCGCTCGGCGAGCCGCGGATGCAGTTCCACGAACGGGCCGGGGGCCGCGGCGTTCAGCTCGTCGACCCGGCGGGTCTGCGCACCCGACTGGTACTGGGCGACCACCCGACCGGTCGTCAGCACCACCGGATACTCCCGGTCGGTCTCCTCGGCGGCCGGACGGTGCGTCACGGGTACGAACCGCGCCCGCCCGTCGTCCGTGGCGAACCGGTCCAGGAACAGCCGCGGCGTACCGGCATGCCGCTCGTCGGGGCACGGCCAGAAAACCCCGTTCTCCGCCGCGATCCGCCCGTACGTGATCCCCGCATAGTCGGCGGGACCGCCCGCAGAGGCGCGCCGGAGCTCGTCGAAGACCTCCTCGGGGTCGGTGGGGAACCCCTTGCCGTGCCCGAGGAGCGCGGCCAGCCCGTGCAGCACCTCCAGATCGCTGCGGACACCGTCCGGCGCGGTGACCGCCCGCTGCCGCAGCAGCACCCTGCCCTCCAGACTGGTCGTCGTCCCGGTCTCCTCCGCCCACTGCGTCACCGGCAGCACCACATCGGCCAGAGCCGCCGTCTCCGACAGCACCACGTCCGCGACCGCGAGGAAGTCCAGCGACCGCAGCCGCTCCTCCACATGAGCGGCGTGCGGCGCGGACACCACCGGGTTGGACCCCATCACCAACAGCGACCGCACGTCCGTACCCAGCGCGTCGAGCAGCTCGTACGCACTGCGCCCCGGCCCCGGCAGCGAGTCCGGTTCGACCCCCCACACCTGCGCCACATGGCGGCGCGCCGCCGGGTCGGTGAGCTTGCGGTAGCCGGGCAACTGGTCGGCCTTCTGCCCGTGTTCGCGCCCGCCCTGACCGTTGCCCTGCCCGGTCAGGCAGCCGTACCCGGACAGCGGTCTGCCCGCCCGGCCGGTGGCCAGGCAGAGGTTGATCCAGGCGCCGACCGTGTCCGTGCCCTTGGACTGCTGCTCGGGTCCGCGCGCGGTCAGCACCATTGCCTCCTGCGCATCGCAGAACATCTCGACGGCCTCCCGCAGCTGTGGCACCGGCACCCCCGTCAGCCGCTCCACCAGTTCCGGCCAGTGCGCCATGACTCCGGCCCTGGCCTCGTCCCAGCCGGTCGTACGGTCGCGTACGAACTCCTCGTCCACCCGGCCGGCCGCCACCACCAGATGAAGCATTCCGAGCGCGAGCGCGAGATCCGTGCCGGGCCGGGGCGCCAGATGCAGATCGGCCTGCTCGGCGGTGCGGGTCCGGCGAGGATCGATGACGATCAACCGGCCGCCGTTCTCCCGCAGTTCGGTCAGGAAGCGCAGCGCGGGCGGCATCGTCTCGGCGAGGTTCGACCCGACGAGGATCACGCACCCGGTGCGTGCGATGTCCTCCAGAGGGAACGGCAGCCCGCGGTCGAGGCCGAAGGCCCGCTGGTGCGCGGCGGCCGCCGACGACATGCAGAACCGCCCGTTGTAGTCGATCTGCGAGGTCGACAGGACGACCCGGGCGAACTTCCCGAGGGCGTACGCCTTCTCGTTGGTGAGCCCGCCGCCGCCGAACACCCCCACGGCATGGGGCCCGTGCACGGCGCGGGTGCGCAGGAGCCCGTCGGCGATCGCGGCCAGCGCCTCGTCCCAGCCGGCCGGCTCCAGCTCGCCACTGACCGCGTCGCGCACGAGCGGTCCGGTCAGCCGTACCCGTGAGGAGAGCACGGCCGGCGCGGTCCGGCCCTTGCCGCACAGGGCGCCGCGGTTGACGGGGAAATCGGTACGCTCCACGACCTCGACCACCGGGCCGCCGGTGACCGGTCGCAGATTCATCCCGCACTGCAGCGAGCAGTACGGGCAGTGGGTCGCGGTGGGGGCAGTCTCGGTGCGGGCCATGGGCTCCACCCTGCGAGCCAGGTGTTACGCGGACACCCGCGACCGGTTACGCCGCCGGAACGCGGATCTCAGCCCACCTCCGCCGGGCCCGTGAGGTCGGCCTCCACCGGGCCGGTGAGGCCGGTCGGCGTCCTCACCGCCCGCCGGTCGCCAGGGCCTCCCCGACCCCGGGCTCCTCGGGCCCCAGGAAGTGCGGATCCGGCTTGAACATCGCGTCCAGTGCCGCCTTCCCCGCCGCGAACACCTCCCGCGTCCCCCCGTAGTACCAGGTCGCGTCGTGCTTGGCATCGACCCCGACCCCGTACGCGTCGATGCCCGCGGCCCGGCACAGCGCGATCGCCCGCCGGATGTGGAACCCCTGGCTCACCAGCACGGCCCGGTCGACCCCGAAGATCTTCTTGGCCCGCACGCAGGAGTCCCACGTGTCGAACCCGGCGAAGTCGCTGACGATCCGTTTGTCCGGCACCCCGTGCGCCACGAGATACGCCCGCATGGCATCCGGCTCGTCGTACTCCTCCCGGCTGTTGTCACCGGTCACCAGCACGACCTTCACCTTGCCGTCCCGGTACAGCTCGGCGGCCGTGTTCAGCCGGTTCGCGAGATACGGCGACGGCTTCCCGTCCCACAGCCCGGCCCCGAACACCACGGCGACCTGCTGCGCGGGCGCGTCCGCGGACGTCCGGACACGGGCGTCGGCGACGGAGTACATCCAGGTCGCGGGAGCCAGGCCCAGCACACAGGCTGCCATCACTCCCTGCACGGCCCACCGCTGCCCACGCCGCGTGCGCGGCCGGCGCGGCCGCAGCCGTCCGAGCCACCCCAGCCACTGCGGCCGCTTCCCTCGCATCGGAGTCCCCCGGTCGGTGTCGTTGCGTCAACTGATCGGACGAGTATCAGGTCAAAAGGGTTCTCCACGCCGCGACATTCTTCATCCGGGCCGGCCCCGGCAGCAGCCCGACGCGCCTCGCCACCGCGCCGGTGACATGCGCCGGCAACGCGTGCCGTACGCACACCGGGCACGGACCCCGCCCAATATCATCGGCCGATGTTGCTTCCCCGGCTGATCGCCTCCGACCTCGACGGCACTCTTCTGCGCCGCGACGGCACCCTCTCTTCCCGCACCCTCCGCGCCCTGCGCTCGGCCGAGAGCGCCGGTGCGGAGGTCGTCCTCGTCACCGCCAGGCCGCCCAGGTTCGTCGACCGGCTCGCCGAGGCGACGGGGCTGACGGGGACGGCGGTGTGCAGCAACGGCGCGCTGGTCTACGACATCGGGACGCGTACGGTCGTCTCCTCCCGCGTCCTGCCCGTCACCGTCGCCCAGCGCGTGGCCACCGCACTCGCCGCCGTCCTGCCGGAGGTGGGTTTCGCCCTGGAGACCGGTAACCAGGTCCTGTACGAACCGGCTTACCGGCTGCGCCTGTCCGAGGACATCGACGCCGAACTGCCCGTAGCGTCCCTGGCGGACCTGTGGCTGACCGACGTACCCGTCACCAAACTCCTCGCCTGGTCCGACCGGCTCGACGCGGACACCCTGCTGGCCGCAGCCCGGCAAGGGGTGGGCCCGGCGGGCAGCGAAGTCCAGTTCACCCACTCCGGCGGGCGCGGGCTCCTGGAGATCAGCGCGTTCGGGGTCACCAAGGCGGGCACTCTCGCGGAGCTCTGTGCCGTCCGCGGTGTCGACGCCACGGAGGTCATCGCCTTCGGCGACATGCCCAACGACCTGACCGTCCTCGACTGGGCGGGCACCGGATACGCCATGGGCAACGCCCACCCGGCCGTGCTCGCCGCCGTACGGTCCCACACGATGTCCAACGAGGAGGACGGGGTGGCCCACGTCCTGGAGCGCCTCTTCGCTCCGCCGACCGCGCGGTGAGCCCGTGGCAAAGACCCGTCACCCCTGCGCAACGACCTGGCAACCTGCGCCCGCCACCATCGGTCCATGACGGAGTCGGCATCGGCACAGCCCCGTGAGTCCCTGCCTCTCGACAGCACAGCGCAACTGTTGACCCGCATCACCGCCCAGCTCGGCGCCCAGCTCAGCCATGTCTCCCTGAACGGAACGCGCAGACCCATGCACCACCGCACCGGCGGCTCCGCACCGGGCGCCGCCACCACCACCCGCGCCCCCGCCCTCGTCGCGGTGGCGCACGGCAGCCGCGACCCGCAGGCGCTGCGCACGGTCATGAAGCTGCTGGACCGGGTGCGGGAACTGCGCCCGGGGCTGGACGTCCGGCTCGGCCACATCGAGCTGAACGAGCCGCTCCTGCCGGCGGCCCTGTCCGGCCTGGGGTCCGGTGACGCCGTTCTCGTACCGCTGCTGCTCGGCCGCGGCCACCACGTCAAGCGGGACATACCTGCGGCAGCCGCTGCCGCACCGGCCCTGCGGGCCACGATCGCCGCGCCGCTCGGGCCGCATCGCCTGCTCGTCGAGGCGCTGTACGGGCGGCTCGTCGAAGCGGGCTGGCCGGCCGAGGAGGCCGACAGCCGCGGCTCCGCCGTGGTCCTCGCCGCCGCCGGTTCGCGCGACCCCGATTCGGCCGCCGACACCCGCCGCACCGCACGGATGCTCAGCGAACGGCTCGGCGGGGTGCCCGTCGTCCCCGCGTACGCCTCCGCCACCGCGCCCACCGTCCCCGTCGCGGTGCGCGCCCTCGCCGCCCGCGGCCGGCACCGGGTCGCCGTCGCCTCGTACTTCACCGCACCCGGCCGCTTCGCGGCGGCCGCCGCAGCTGCTGCCCCCGGCGCCGCCGCGGCCCCGCTCGGCGCGCATCCCGCGATGGCGCGGCTGCTCCTCCACCGGTACGACCAGGCGCTGACCGGCGCACTCCCGGCACATGAAGTCGCGACGAACGACCATCTCCTGGCGTCCGCCTGAGCCTTCTTGTCGGTCCGGCCGTTTACTGTCGGGACCATGGACGGTACGCGGGGCACACAGGAACACGGCACCACGCCCTACGGCGCGGCCGACACCGAGCGCTGGGACACCGAGCCCGACAAACGCCCGGGCCGCACGGCCTTCCAGCGGGACCGCGCCCGCGTGCTGCACTCCGCCGCGCTGCGCAGACTCGCCGGGAAGACCCAGGTCGTCACGCCCGGCACCCGCAGCGTTGCCTGGGACGCAAGCCCCCGGACCAGACTCACACACTCCCTGGAATGCGCCCAGGTCGGCCGGGAGCTCGGTGCCGCGCTCGGCTGCGACCCCGATCTGGTCGAGACGGCCTGTCTGGCGCACGACATGGGCCACCCGCCGTTCGGGCACAACGGCGAGCAGGCGCTCAACGACTTCGCCTCCGACTGCGGTGGCTTCGAGGGCAACGCCCAGTCGCTGCGGCTGCTGACCCGGCTGGAGCCGAAGCGGTTCGTGCGCGACGTGCGGACCGGCGAACTGGTCAGCGTCGGGCTCAATCTGACCCGGGCGGCGCTGGACGCCGCCACCAAGTACCCGTGGCCGCGCGGCGGCCACCCCACCGAC
Organism: Streptomyces sp. NPDC051664; assembly: GCF_044453545.1. Lineage (NCBI taxonomy): Bacteria > Bacillati > Actinomycetota > Actinomycetes > Kitasatosporales > Streptomycetaceae > Streptomyces > Streptomyces sp. NPDC051664. The sequence continues at coordinate 207,424 of NZ_JBITCU010000003.1, forward strand.
CCCGGCTCCCGGAAATTCGGGGTGTACGAGGACGACCTGCCGGTCTTCGAGTGGGCACGCAAAGGCGCCCCGTCGTACCGGAAGTGCTTCGAGGCTCAGGTGATGGACTGGTCCGACGACGTCGCGTATTCGGTGCACGACTTCGAGGACGGTCTGCACGCCGGCCACATCGACCCCGACTGCCTCTTCGCGGAGCCGGAGCGCCGCGAGATCTGGGACGTGGCGATCGGACGGTACGTCCCGCCCGACACCGACCCGCAGGAGCTGGCCGACGCCCTCGACCGGCTCATCGGACAGGAGTGGTGGCCGCACGGCTACGACGGATCCGCCGTCGCCCAGGCCCGGCTGAAGGACGCGACGAGCCAGCTGATCGGCCGGTTCTGCCTCGCCGCCGAGACCGCTACCCGCCAGGCATACGGAGCCGGCCGCCTCCGCAGGTACGCGGCCGAGCTCGTCGTCCCGCGCGAGGCACGCAACGAATGCGCCGTCCTGAAGGCGGTGGCCGACCGCTATGTGATGCAGCGCGCCGAACAGGAAGCGATCCGTGCCGACCAGCGGATCGTCATCGCGGAACTGGCCGCGGCGCTGACCGCGCGCGCCCCGGACGGCCTGGAACCACAGTTCCGCGCGCTGTACGAGCACGCCTGCGACGACCGGTCCCGCAAGCGCGTCCTGGTCGACCAGATCGCGGCCCTCACGGACGCCTCGGCCCGCTCACTGCACACCTCGCTCACCTCCCAGGGGCGGTGAGGGACCGGCGGCTGCCCCGGGTACTCCCCGGCCCTGAGCGCCCCGCCCCCGGGTGCCCTGCCTGGACGCGAACCGGCCGTCCGTGCTCCGGGCCGGCTGTGCGTGGGTGAAAGGCGCCCCGCCGGGCGGCCGCCCCCACACCCGAATATTCGCCTGGCCGGTCGGCGGCCCCGGGCAAGTCCTGCGACCGTGGGGCGCGGCGATGACGGTCGGCAACGGTGCAGGTGATGTGCTGGGAGCACATGCCACGCCGGGCGGCCGCGCGGCTCCGCCAGGGGCCCGCTCCGCGCGGCGTCGGCCCCGGCCTGCGGCCACCGGGCGTGACCTGATCGGGGTACACCCTCTTTCGCCATCACGCTGCGTGCGGGACGCTCGCAGGTGGCGGCGGAGCGCAGCAAGCACCGAGGAGGCACCAAAGTGGTCGACGCACATCGGACGTTCGTCATCGTCGGGGGAGGACTGGCAGGAGCGAAGGCAGCCGAGACACTCCGTTCGGAGGGTTTCAGCGGCCGGGTGATCCTGGTCGGCGATGAGCGTGACCATCCGTACGAACGGCCTCCCCTCTCCAAGGGCTATCTGGCCGGCAAGGAGGCCCGGGAAAGCGTCTTCGTCCATGAGACGGCCTGGTACGCGGGCGCCGATGTGGAGCTCCACCTCGGCCAGCCCGTCACCGCCATCGACCGTGGCGGCCGCTCCGTGGAGCTCGGCGACGGCACCGTCATCCACTACGACAAGCTGCTGCTCGCCACCGGGGCCGAACCACGCCGCCTCGACATCCCCGGTACGGACCTGGCCGGCGTCCACCATCTGCGCCGCCTCGCCCACGCGGACCGGCTGAAGAACGTGCTGTCCGCACTCGGCCGCGACAACGGCCATCTGGTGATCGCCGGGGCCGGCTGGATCGGCCTGGAGGTCGCGGCGGCGGCCCGGGGATACGGTGCCGAGGTCACCGTCGTCGAGCCGGAGGCGACCCCGCTGCTCCGGGTCATCGGCCCCGAGCTCGGCCAGATCTTCACCGAACTCCACAGCGACCACGGCGTCCGCTTCCACTTCGGCACCAGGCTCACCGAGATCATCGGTCAGGACGGCATGGTCCTCGCCGCCCGCACCGACGACGGCGAGGAACACCCCGCCCACGACGTCCTCGCCGCGATCGGCGCCGCCCCGCGCGCCGCCCTCGCCGAAGCCGCCGGTCTCGCGATCGCCGCCCGCGGCGACGGCGGCGGCATCGCGGTCGACGCCTCTTTGCGCACCTCCGACCCGGACATCTACGCCGCCGGGGACGTGGCCAACATGCCGCACCCGCTGTTCGGCACCCGGCTGCGCGTGGAGCACTGGGCGAACGCGCTGAACAGCGGCCCGGCCGCGGCCCGCGCCATGCTCGGCCGGGACGTCGGCTACGACCGCGTGCCGTACTTCTTCTCCGACCAGTACGACCTGGGGCTCGAATACTCGGGCTGGGCGCCGCCGGGCTCGTACGACCAGGTCGTCATCCGCGGCGACGCGGGCAAGCGGGAGTTCATCGCGTTCTGGCTGAAGGACCGCAGGGTGCTGGCCGGGATGAACGTCAATGTGTGGGATGTCACCGAGACCGTGCAGGAGCTGATCCGGACCGGCCGGCCGATCGACCCGGACACGCTCGCGGACCCGTCGGTGCCGCTGGAGTCGCTGATCTGAGCCGTATCGGGACGGCGTTCTGCGCCGTCTTCCCCGCCGTCTTCTTCGTCGCGTGCTCAGTCGCCGGACGGTCGTGACCAGGGTCCCGTCCGGCGTCCGCGACGACGACCGTGCACTCCTGCTGTCCGCCCTCACCCGTAGACTTCACCCGTGGCAGGCAGGATCAATGACGACGATGTGAAGGCGGTCCGGGACGCGGTCCCGATCGACGCCGTCGTTTCGGAGTACCTCCAGCTGCGGAACGCGGGCGGGGGCAACCTCAAGGGGCTCTGCCCTTTCCACGACGAGAAGTCGCCCTCCTTCCAGGTCAGCCCGAGCAAGGGACTCTTCCACTGCTTCGGCTGCCAGGAGGGCGGCGACACCATCGCGTTCGTGATGAAGATCGACCACCTCTCCTTCTCCGAGACGGTCGAGCGCCTCGCCGCCAAGGCGGGCATCACGCTGCGCTACGAGGAGGGCGGCTACAACCCCTCCCACCAGCGCGGCGAGCGCATCCGGCTGGTCGAGGCGCACAAGGCCGCCGCCCAGTTCTATGTCGAGCAGCTGGACAGTCCCGAGGCGGAGATCGGCCGGAAGTTCCTCGCCGAGCGCGGCTTCGACCAGGCGGCGGCCGCCCACTTCGGCGTCGGCTACAGCCCGGCCGGCTGGGACCATCTCACCCGCTACCTCCGGGGCAAGGGGTTCAGCGACCGGGAGCTGATCACCTCGGGCCTCTCCCAGGACGGCCGCCGCGGTCCCATCGACCGCTTCCGCGGCCGGCTGATGTGGCCGATCAGCGACACGTCCGGCGAGGTCGTCGGCTTCGGTGCCCGCAAGCTCCGCGACGACGACAACGGGCCGAAGTACCTCAACACCCCCGAGACCGCGATCTACAAGAAGTCGCAGGTGCTGTACGGCATCGACCTCGCGAAGAAGGACATCGCGAAGGCCAGCCGGGCCGTCGTCGTCGAGGGGTACACCGACGTCATGGCCTGCCACCTCGCCGGCATCACCACCGCCATCGCCACCTGCGGTACGGCCTTCGGCGGCGACCACATCAAGATCCTCCGCCGGCTCCTGATGGACAACGGCAGCGCCCGGGTGATCTTCACGTTCGACGGTGACGCGGCCGGCCAGAAGGCCGCCCTGCGGGCCTTCGAGGACGACCAGAAGTTCGCCGCGGAGACGTACATCGCGATCGCCCCGGACAACATGGACCCGTGCGATCTGCGGCTCGTCAAGGGCGACGAGGCCGTCCGCGACCTGGTCGAACCACGCACGCCGCTCTTCGAGTTCGCGCTCCGCCAGATCGTCGGGCGGTACGACCTGGAGACCCCCGCGGGCCGCGGCGCCGCCCTCGACGAGGCCGCCCCCGTCGTCGCCCGGATCAAGAACAGCTCCTCGCAGCACGAGGTCGCTGTCCAGCTGGCCGGGATGCTCGGCATCCTCGACACCCAGTTCGTCGTCAAGCGCGTCGCCCAGCTGGCCCGGTGGGCCCGCGACCGCGGCGACCGGGGGCCCGCCCCTGCACCCACCCGCGGCGGCCCCCAGCACCAGCAGGACCGGTCCCCCGCCGGCCCGTCGGGCCCGGCGCTCCATCTCCGCAGCCCCGCCCACCGCACCGAGCGCGAGCTGCTCAAGCTCGCCCTGCAGCGGCCCGCCCTGGTCTCCCCGGCCTTCGACGCCTACGGAGGCGACGAGTTCACCGCCCCGCCGTACGCGGCGGTGCGGCAGTGCATCGCGGAGGCGGGTGGCGCCGAGCGGGGCCTCGCCGACACCCGCGAGTATCTGGTCGGCGTCCTCGGTGCCGCTCCCAACGACACGGTGCGCAAACTGGTCACCGAGCTCGCCGTGGAGGTCTTCCACGGCAAGTCCATCGACGAGGCGTACGCCGGCGAGCATCTGGTCAAGGTCCGGCTGCGCGCCGTCGACCGCCGGATCAACGACGTCCAGGGCAGCCTCAGCCGTCTCGGCAGCAATGTCGCTCCCGACCATCTGGCGGCCGCGCAGAACGAGGTCTGGGTCCTCCAGCAGTACGCCCAGTCCTTGCGCAACAACGGCGCCGACGCGCTCTGACGCCTTCCGGCCCGCCCAGGTTCTGCCCGGCGGATCATGGCCGGGGCCGGCCTCCTCGCGCGTAACCGGCCGGTTACGGACCGGACTCAGAAAGTCCGCGCACGCCCCTCGTGGCGGCGATGTGTCTTCCCCCACACTGGGGGGCGGTGCCTGAGTCATCGGAGCGCGGTCGGCCCACTGCACGGTGGACCTCCCATCCCCGCGATCCGGCAGCGATCACCTGGAGGTCGCCCCCGTGCAGACCCGGACCTTGACCACAACCGAGCGTGTCTCGGCCGTCCCCGCACAGAACCGGGCCATGCATCATCCGGAGGCAGCGGTGGACCCACTGAGACCCGAACCGCCCGAACCGTCGGAACCGCCCGAGGCGGTGGTCGCAGCCGACGCCGTCCTGGAGGAGCAGGCGGAGGTGCCCGAACTCCCGGAGCCGCGCGGCCGCCCCGACACCGGCGGCCCGTCCTCCGACCTCTTCCGTCAGTACCTGCGGGAGATCGGACGCATCCCGCTGCTCACCGCCGCCGACGAGGTCGAGCTCGCCCGCCGCGTCGAGGCCGGCCTCTTCGCCGAGGAGCGGCTCGCGAGCACCCCGGACCCGGACTCCCGACTCGCCGTCGATCTCGACCGGTTGGTGGTCATGGGGCGGATGGCGAAGCGTCGCCTGATCGAGGCGAACCTGCGCCTCGTCGTCTCCGTCGCCAAGCGCTACGTAGGCCGCGGACTGACCATGCTCGATCTGGTCCAGGAGGGGAACCTCGGACTGATCAGGGCCGTCGAGAAATTCGACTACGCCCGGGGCTACAAGTTCTCGACGTACGCGACCTGGTGGATCCGACAGGCCATGTCCCGGGCCCTCGCCGACCAGGCGCGGACGATAAGGGTCCCGGTCCATGTCGTCGAGCTGATCAACCGCGTCGTGCGGGTCCAGCGCCGGATGCTCCAGGAACGCGGCTACGAGCCGACGCCCGAAGAGGTCGCCGCCCAGCTCGACCTGACGCCGGAACGGGTCGGTGAAGTGCTGCGGCTCGCCCAGGAACCCGTCTCGCTGCACGCACCGGTCGGCGAGGAGGACGACGTCGCGCTCGGCGACCTGATCGAGGACGGAGACGCGGCGTCCCCCGTGGAGTCCGCCGCGTTCCTCCTGCTGCGCGAGCACCTCGAAGCGGTGCTCTCCACCCTGGGCGAGCGGGAACGGAAGGTGGTCCAGCTGCGCTACGGGCTGGACGACGGCCGGCCCCGCACACTCGAAGAGATAGGCCGGATCTTCGGCGTGACGCGCGAACGCATCCGCCAGATCGAATCCAAGACCCTCAACAAGCTGCGGGACCACGCCTTCGCCGACCAGCTCCGCGGCTACCTGGACTGAGGTCGTACCGAGGAGATCAGTCGACCTCGGCGACCGCCTGCGCGAACTGCGCCGCATACAGCCGGGCGTACGCCCCCTGCGCATCCAACAGCTCGTCGTGCGTGCCCTGTTCGACGATCGACCCGTTCTCCATCACCAGGATGACGTCCGCATCCCGGATGGTGGAGAGCCGGTGCGCGATCACAAAGCTCGTACGGCCGTGCGCGAGGCGGGCCATCGCCTTCTGGATCAGCACCTCGGTACGGGTGTCGACGGAGCTCGTCGCCTCGTCGAGCACCAGGATCACCGGGTCCGACAGGAACGCCCGCGCGATGGTGATCAGCTGCTTCTCGCCCGCGCTGACCCCGGTGCCCTCGTCGTCGATCACCGTGTCGTAACCGTCCGGCAGGGTACGGATGAAGCGGTCGGCGTGGGCAGCCCTCGCCGCCTCCTCGATCTCCTCCCGGGTGACCTTGCGCGAAGCGCCGTACGCGATGTTGTCCGCGATCGACCCGCCGAACAGCCAGGTGTCCTGCAGGACCATGCCGATCCCCGACCGCAGCTCGTCGCGCGACATCTTCGCCACGTCCACGCCGTCGAGTGCGATCCGGCCGCCCGTCACCTCGTAGAACCGCATCAGCAGGTTGACCAGCGTCGTCTTGCCGGCGCCGGTCGGGCCGACGATCGCGACCGTGTGGCCCGGCTCGACGTTCAGCGACAGATTCTCGATGAGCGGCTTGTCCGGCTCGTAACGGAACGACACCTTCTCCAGCGAGACACTGCCGAGCAGATCCGCCGGGCGCTCACCCGTCACGGGGTCGGGGCCCTGCTCCTCGGCGTCCAGCAGCTCGAAGATCCGCTCGGCCGAGGCGACACCCGACTGCACCAGGTTCGCCATCGAGGCGACCTGCGTCAGCGGCATCGAGAACTGCCGCGAGTACTGGATGAACGCCTGGACGTCACCGATCGACAGCGCACCCGACGCGACCCGCAGCCCACCGACGACGGCTATCAGTACATAGTTCAGGTTCGACACGAACATCATCAGCGGCTGCATGACCCCGCTGTTGAACTGCGCCCGGAAGCTCGCCTCGTACAGTGCGTCGTTCTGCTCGGCGAAGTCCTTCGCGGACTCCTCCTGCCGCCCGAAGACCTTCACCAGGGTGTGCCCGGTGTACATCTCCTCGATATGGGCGTTGAGCTTGCCCGTCACCTTCCACTGCTGCACGAACTGCGGCTGCGACCGCTTGCCGACCTTCGTCGCCACGACCACCGACAGCGGCACCGTCACCAGCGCGACCAGGGCCAGCAGCGGCGAGATCCAGAACATCATGACCAGCACGCCGACGATGGTGAGCAGGGAGTTGATGAGCTGGCCCATCGTCTGCTGCATCGTCTGAGAGATGTTGTCGATGTCGTTCGTCGCCCGGCTGAGCACCTCGCCGCGCTTGGCCCGGTCGAAGTACGACAGCGGCAGCCGCGACAGCTTCGTCTGGATGTCCTCGCGCAGCTGGAACACGACGCGGTTGATGATCCGGATCGACAGCCGGGTGGCCACCAGCATCAGCAGGCCGGCACCGACATAGACCGCCAGCGCCGTCAGCAGTACGTTGCCCACCGCATCGAAGTCGATGCCGTGGCCCGGGGTGAAGTCGACCCCGGAGAGCAGGTCGGCCAAGCCGCTGTTGGTCCTGCGCAGGCCCTCGACGGCCTGCTCCTTCGTCGTGCCCTCGGGCATCCGCCGGCCGATGACCCCGGCGAACACCAGGTCGGTCGCCCTGCCGAGGATCTTCGGTCCCACCACCGAGAGGCCGACGCTCAGCACACAGGCCGCCAGCATCCCGTACAGCGAGGCCTTCTCCGTCGCGAAGCGTTTCAGCAGCCGCTTCGACGACCCCTTGAAGTCCATGGACCGGTCGGTCGGCGCCCCGCCCGCCATCATGCGTCCGCCAGGCCCGGCCATTACGCGGCCTCCGCTTCCGTCAGCTGGGAGAGCACGATCTCCCGGTAGGTTTGATTGCCGTCCATCAGCTCGTGATGGGTACCGGACCCGACGACCCGGCCCTCGTCGAGCACCAGGATCCGGTCCGCGTCACGGATGGTGGACACCCGCTGCGCCACTATCACCACGGTCGCCTCGGCCGTCTCCTGCGACAGCGCCCGGCGGAGTGCGGCATCCGTCGCATAGTCGAGCGCGGAGAACGAGTCGTCGAAGAGATAGATCTCCGGCCGCTGCACCAGCGTCCTCGCGATCGCGAGTCGCTGCCGCTGCCCGCCGGAGACATTGGTGCCGCCCTGCGCGATAGGCGCGTGCAGCCCGTGCTCCAGCCCCTCGACGAACTCCTTGGCCTGCGCGACCTCCAGCGCGTGCCACAGCTCCTCGTCGGTCGCGTCCGGGTTTCCGTACCGCAGATTCGTCGCGACCGTCCCGGAGAACAGATACGGCTTCTGCGGAACCAGACTCACCGTCTTCGCCAGCAGCGCCGGCTCCAGCGTCCGTACGTCCGTGCCGTCGACCAGCACCTGACCGTCCGTCACATCGAACAGCCGTGGTACGAGACCGAGCAGTGTCGACTTCCCGCTGCCCGTCGACCCGATGATCGCGGTCGTCTCGCCGGGGCGTGCCACCAGATCCACCGACCGCAACACCGGCTCCTCGGCGCCCGGGTACCGGAAGTCCGCAGTCCGCACCTCCAGATGACCGTGGGCGCGCAGCTCGCGCACCGGTTCGACCGGCGGCACCACGCTCGAATCGGTCTCCAGTACTTCCTGGATGCGCTCGGCACACACCTCGGCGCGCGGCACCATCATGAACATGAAGGTGGCCATCATCACGGACATGACGATCTGCATCAGGTAGGAGAGGAACGCGGTCAGCGCGCCGATCTCCATCCCGCCGCTGTCGATCCGGTGCGCACCGAACCAGACCACGGCGATCGACGACACGTTCACGACCGTCATCACGGTCGGGAACATCAGCGCCATCAGACGCCCGGTGGAGAGCGCCACGTCGGTCAACTCGGTGTTGGCGCCGCGGAATCGCTTCTCCTCGTACCCGTCGCGGACGAAGGCGCGGATGACCCGGTTGCCGGTGATCTGCTCGCGCAGCACCCGGTTCACCGTGTCGAGCCGCTCCTGCATCGTGCGGAACAGCGGCCGCATCCGCCGCACGATGAGACTCACCGCGATGCCGAGCACCGGCACCACCGCGAGCAGCACCGCCGACAGCGGAACGTCCTGGCCGAGCGCCATGATGATGCCGCCGACACACATGATCGGCGCCGAGACCATCATGGTGAACGTCATCAGGACCAGCATCTGGACCTGCTGGACGTCATTGGTCGTACGGGTGATCAGCGTGGGTGCCCCGAAGCGCCCGACCTCACGTGCCGAGAACGACTGAACCCGGTCGAAGACCGACGCCCGGACATCCCGGCCCAGTGCGGCCGCAGTGCGCGCACCGTAGAAGACGGCCCCCGTGTTGCAGACGACCTGGGCGATGGAGACGGCGATCATGATGCCGCCGTACTCCAGGATGTAGCCGGTGTCCCCCTCGACGACACCGTTGTCAATGATGTCGGCGTTGAGGGAGGGGAGATAGAGGGTGGCGCAGGTCTGCAGCAGCTGGAGAGCCACCAACAGCATGATCGGTTTCTTGTACGGGCCGAGATAGGCCCGCAGGAGTTTTATGAGCACGCGTGTCTCTCGGAGTCGGCAGGAGGTCGGGAGTCGACTCATTTTCCGGCAAGGCACGGCGTGACCGCGAACGTTTTTCCTCAAGCCCAGGTCAAAAACGAGACCCGGTCCACCTACCGGAGACCGAACCTCCGGCCGGAGGACCGGCCTTGTCACCCAGAGCGGTCGGATCAGAGCGCGGAGTCGAACGCCCCGGGATGGATCTGGTCCCGCGTCGCCCTGTACTGCTGCCGCACCGCCTGACCGACCGGCAGCTCCTCGCCCGGCTCCAGCACCTGCGCCGCCGCGCCCTGCCAGGCCGGGGGGGTGCGCGGATCGAGCGTCCCCTGCGAGACCCCCAGCGCCCAGGCCGCCTGCCGGGCCGCACCCAGCGCCGCGTACTCGGCCGGCTGCGGCACGACGACCTGCGTACCGAACAGCGCGGGCGCAAGCCCCTGCACGGCAGGCAGCTCGGCCGCCCCACCCAGCAGGAACACCCGCCGCACCTCGACCCCGCGGCCACGCAGCACATCGAGCGCGTCGGCCAGCGAGCACAGCATCCCCTCGAACGCCGCCCGCGCCAGATGCTCCGGCTTCATCGACTCCCGCCGCAGCCCGCTCAGCGTGCCCGCGGTGTGCGGCAGAAGCGGGGTGCGCTCGCCTTCCAGATACGGCAGCAGCACGAGCCCGGACGCGCCCGGCGTCGACTTCAGCGCCAGCGCGGACAGCTCCTCCAGACCCTCCAGGCCCAGCATCTCGGCCGTGCCCCGCAGCGTACGTACCGCATTGAGCGTGTACACGACCGGCAGATGCATCCCCGTGGCATCCGCGAACGACGTGATCATGCCGGACGGATCGGCCAGCGCCTCGTGGTGCACCGCCATCACCGAACCCGAGGCCCCCAGCGACACCACCGCGTCGCCGGGCCCGACCCCGAGCCCGAATGCCGCCGCCATCGTCTCGCCGGTCCCGGCCGAGATCAGCAGCCCTTCCGGCGTCGTCCCGGCCGCATCGGCGGGGCCGAGCACCTCCGGCAGCGCCGCCTGGTGACCGAGCGCGAGCTCCACCAGATCGGGCCGGTACGCACCGCTTTCCGCCGACCAGTACCCCGTCCCCGACGCGGCACCCCGGTCGGTGGTCCGCCGGTTCGGCCGGCCCAGCAACTGCCAGACCAGCCAGTCGTGCGGCTGCAGCACCGAAGCGACCCGCTGCGCCGCCTCCGGCTCGGTCCGCGCCAGCCACCGCAGCTTCGACACCGGTTGCGCGGCCTGCGGCACGGTCCCGACCGCCTGGGCCCAGGCCTGCCGCCCGCCGAGCCCGTCGATCAGATCGGCCGCGGCGACCTGTGCCCGCTTGTCGTTGCCGAGCAGCGCCGGACGTACGAGGTTGCCCTGCCGGTCCAGCGGCACCAGACCGTGCTGTTGCGCGGACACGCCGATGGCCTGGACGCCTTCGAGCAACCCGCCGGCGGCCGCCTCACCGAGTGAGAGCAGCCATACCTGCGGATCGGCCTCGGTGGCCTTCGCCTCGACGGGATGTGCGGCGTACCCCTGCCGGAGTACGGCACCTGTGTCCGCATCGCAGACGACGATGTGTGTGAAGGCCGAAGAACTGTCCAAGCCGGCGACTATGCCCATGATGAAGATTCTGCCGCACCGCCGGAGCTTTCCCGTACGGAAGGCGGACGGCCACCCCTGTCACGTATTGCTGGTGCCCCAGTCGTCCTCGACACGCTGGCCCTGGCTCCGCTCCCGCGCCGACCGCACCCGCTCGACCACCGAGGCGGGCACCTTGTCACCGACCTTGACGCTCACCGCGTGGTACGCCTTGCCGGCGAATTCGCGGCTGCTCTGTGCCGCGGACTCGGCGGTATTGCGCACGGCCGGGTTCTGGGCGATCTGACGTGCGGACTTCTTCAGCTGCTCGTAGCGCTCGCGTCCGGCCCGTGTGCCGATGACGTAACCGAGGGCCAGGCCGGCGATGAACGTGAGCCGGTACCGCATGGCTGCCACCCTTCTCCTGCTCCGTGCTTGCTGCGTATGTGCTCGGTGCGACGTGTGCTGCCCGCCTACCCGCCGGGGTCCGAGATCACCCGGGGCGATACCGATTGGCGGAGCACCCCCCTGCTTGCGCTAATGTATGTGTCGCAGCGAACGCGCGCCGCCCGGCAGCAGCCAGGCAGGTAGGGTTCGGTGCAAACGCAGCAATCCCCTGTAGCTCAATTGGCAGAGCAGCCGGCTGTTAACCGGCAGGTTACTGGTTCGAGTCCAGTCGGGGGAGCGCGATCCCCTGTAGCTCAATTGGCAGAGCATTCGGCTGTTAACCGGAGGGTTACTGGTTCGAGTCCAGTCGGGGGAGCGGAACGGAAGAGGACCCTTCGGGGTCCTTTTTCGCGTGCCGGGCCGGAGGGCGGTTCGACGGCCGGTACCGGACCCTTTCGTGTCTACTTCGCGCCGTCCGGAACCGGGCAGCGAGCAGCGCGGTCCTCATGGTCAGGCGAAGCCGACCATCCGGAGCGAGAGATCGTATGACCGGCTATGCTGCGGCAGACGGCGCGCACACATGTGCGCGCCACGCCGAAAAGGGGCGGTAGCTCAGCCGGTTAGAGCAGCGGACTCATAATCCGTCGGCCGTGGGTTCGAGTCCCACCCGCCCCACGCCCGAGTGGTGAAGCCCCCCACTCTTGACCTGGCGTTACGCAGAGACCCCCGTGTCGGCGGGGGTCTTTTCGTTTCCCTCGTGGTCTCTTGCTCGGCCAATGCTCGGCCGAAGTGCAAAAGGAAGCCAGCAGGCGCGCCGGGCGATTCACTCGCACAGGCGCCCGTATCGCCCTACACCAGGCAGAGGTCCAGGAGCGGGGGCAGCTTGATGGGGACGGTGCAGTCGTCAGGCTTCGTGGGCGGTGCCGCGGGCTCCTCGGTCGGCTGCTGCGTGGGAGGCGCCGCCGGCTCATCCGTCGGCTTCGATGTGCTCGGGGCCGACGGCGGCTTGGTGGGGGGCACGCCCGGGCCGGATGTCGCCGACTCGCCAGGGTCGGGGGCGGCTCCGGTGGGCTCGGCCTGGTCCTCGTCGCCGGCGCCCGGTGAACCGGTGGCTCCCGGCGCGGGCTCTTCCCCGGACAAGGGGCTGGCATCGTTGTCAGCAGTGGAGGCGCTCGTGCCGCGTCCCTCCTGCGCGGGTTCGTACGCTGCCCCGTCCCGGCCGTTCATGTCGTCGCCGTCGGAGTCGTCCGAGAGTGCGTCCGGGGCGGCACCCGGGGCGGCCTCCAGGGCGGAGCCCGGCACGGTGATGGACGGTACGGCCTCGGCCGGGCGTGTGCCCTCGCTGGACGTCAGGGCGAACGCGCTGGCGGCTGCGACAGCGACGGAGGCGACGGTCACGGTGGCGGTGGCCGTGCGGTGGTTCTTCCAGAGGGACCGGGCTCGTTCGCCGGTGAAGGCGATGAAGGCGGCAACGCCGCCGCCGATGTAGAGCGCGAGGTGCCGTTTACGGCGGGCCGGCTCCGGCGGCTCAGCCTCTCCGGCCTCTTCGGTGGCGTAGAGCATCGGTGCTGTGTTCGTGAGCGCGGCGATCTTCTGCGCGGCCATCTCCGCGCGTAGTTGGGTGATGACCGCGCGGTCCTTCTGTCGGGCCTTGTGGAGGAGGAATACCGCCATGCTGACGGCACCCAGGACTCCGGCCAGGACAAGGTCTGACACTTCTGCCCCTTAGACACGGAATTGTGATCTTGTGACGATCCTTGTGTGCCTGGGGCAACGGTTCTCTGCTCTTGTTGAATCTGTGATCTTTCCGTGATCTGAGCTACCCGGCGCGACGGCGCTGGTGTTCGGTTCCTCCCCCTTGAGGGGGAGCTGCCGGTCGCGTGTGGCCGAGTCGGCGGATCACCTCCTCCTGCTCCTCGGGGGTGAGGGCCGCCATGATCGCGGTCACGGCGTCGAGGGGTGGCGCGTACGGTCCCGCCGGCGACCTGGGTGCGGGGGGTGCTCCCAGCTCTTCCAGCTCTGCGGCGGCGTCCTCGCGTCCCGCGTTACGGAGTTCGTTCGAGGTGACGCCGACTACCTGTGCCATGCGGGCGAGCGTGTCGGCCGGTGCGCGCACGGCGACGTAGGAGCCACTGACGGACTGGTAGCCGCTGACGATCTGGCGCCAGCGGGCATCACTGAGGCCCGCCAGGCCGGCGGCCTTGCGGGCTGACATGCGGGCCTTCTTGAGGGCCGCTGCGATGAGCGCGGCCTCAAGTGGAGGGTCGGGTCGCGGACTCTCGTTCATGCCCAGAAGCTTCGCACGACTACGCGCTACTGCGCTAGGTGGCCCGGCGTGCGGCGCGTAAAGGCGCACGCCAGCGCGTAACTGCGCGAATATGCGGACTGCGCGCGTAGTAGTTGCACTACGCGCAACTACGCGCTAGCTTCGAATCATGAAACACCCGCCCAAGAGGCGCCGAAAAGGTGCCGCCTTGAACCATGCGCCGGAGGCCGTGACGTTCGCCCGTGAAAAAGCGGGCCTGACGAAGCGGGCCCTGGCCCAGACATGCGGATTCAGCGAGCAACTGCTCTGCGACATCGAGGCCGGTCGGCGCAACGCCACCCCGGAGAAGTTGCTCAGGCTCGCGACCGCACTCAACTGCCCCGTCGTGGTCCTTGAGGCGAAGCGCGTAACTGTCGCCGCCTCGACCGGCGGCCGGGCCGCCCGAGGGGGCGTACTCCCCAACTCTGCGCCCCCGCCCGCGACTTACGAGTCCGCCCCGGGGGATATCCGCGCCGCTTCGTGACGGCGGACGGGGCCGAACGGACCATGCCGGGTCCAGCCAGCCCCGCCAACCAGGCACCTCAACCACCAGTGAATTGAGGACCCTTGAAAACACATGCTAGCCCTCAGTCCTCAGCCGCTTCAGCGCTGAGCCAGCTCCTCGACGAGCACCCCGACATTGTGGGCCTGACCTGGTCCATCGACACCCTCGGAACCCTTTGCGGCGAGCAGAAGGGCATGGAGGGACGCGGCCGGATCATCGACGACTGCGCGCAGATCCTCGGCGGCACGCCCGTGCACGTCAGAGTCGATGGCGGCGGCTTCGTCGAGCTCGTGACCGTGTGGCGGGGCGTACCCGTCCAGGTCTGGGTGTCGTACTCCGCCCCAGCTCCCCGCCGCAAGCTCGGCACCATCCTCCCGGCGGCAGGCGCCCGATGAGCGACCTCGTCCTGGCGGCCATGATCGCGGCCGCCGTCCTGCTGCCCGCCTCGATCGTCGCTCACCGCACGGCGACCGCGCCGGTCGAAGAGCCCCACCAGGCAGACCACTGCCGCCAGTGCGCCGAGCTCGCCCGCGTGCCCCGGCCGCGCGGAGGTGACCAGTCGTGAAGTCCCGCAGCGTCTACCGGGCGACTCCCGACCACGCCGCCGCCACCGCCACGGCCCGCGAGGAACGCGGCCAGTGGGTGATGGCCTGCCTTTACCCCAGCAGCGCGAGCGCCAAGACCATCGCGCGCCGCGTCCCGATCGCGGAGATGATGCCCGCGTACGAACCGGCCGGTGCGTACGAGGCGTACGCCGCACAGCACACCGATGGCCACGCCCTGTGGGTGCGGTACGTCGTCGGTGACGAGCCGGTGCCCGTGCTGCCCGACCGCATGAGCGTCCGCATCCGCCACGACGGCGACGGCCCCGGATACTGCGGCGTCGGCATCATCACCGTGACCGTCTCGACCAGGTGCCCGCAGTGTGGTGGCCCCCGCGGCTTCGACACCGTCATCCCGCACCGCTTCCATCACGACGGGGACTGGTACGTCGCCGACCGGTGGGCAAACAAATGCGGCCACGTCGACATGTACGACGCGGTGTTGGCGGAGTCCCGGGAGGTGCTCCTCCCGCTCGTCGCGGCGCCCCTGCCGGTTCCCGCCCCTCCGGCCGAAGACAGCCCGGCTGGCCTGATCCTCACCGCGGCCAAGAAGTCGCGCGGCATGCACGCCCAGCAGGCCGCCCGGCTGCTCGACGTACACGGCCACATCGAGGAGGCCGAGCGCATCCGTGCCGAACTCCGTTCGCGGAACGGCCACATGTCGGCGAAGCAGGCTGCTGACCTCCTGCACGCCCTGTCGGGTCCCGTGGCCGAGGGCGGTGTCCAGTGATGGTCGCCATTCCCACCACGGCCGACACGGCACTCCTGCGCGTCGCCTCCTCCGAGAACCCCGACCGGTTCCTGCGGCTCGTGCACTTCCTCGAGGCGGTCGTCACCGACGGCACAGCCGACCTGGAGACCTCCGCCTGGAACACCGACGACCCGCTCCTTCTGGCTGCCCAGATCGAAGCCATGGCCGGTGTCCGCCGCAGGACAGCCCTGTCCCACCCCCCTCGCTGCCAGTGCGACGCCTGCCGCGTCCGCACTCGTCTCGCCAAGACCCGGAAGGACACCCTCGCGTGACCGTCACCATCACCGAGCGCGCCGAGGCCCCGGCCGCCGCCCTGGCCGATGCGCCGACCGCCCGCCTGCTGCTCCCCGCCGAGGTGTCCCGGGAGGAGTGGTTGGAGGTCCGACGTGCCGGTATCGGCGGTTCGGACGTCGCCGGAATCCTCGGCCTGGGCGGCAAGTACACCGGCCCCCGCCATGTCTTCGAGGAGAAGCACGGCCGCAGCACCTTCAAGGGCAACGAGGCCGCCGAGATCGGCACGGAGATCGAAGACTTTATTGCCCACATGTTCACGAAGCGGTCGGGTGTCGCGACCGCCGAGGCGCCCGGCACCCTCGTGCACGTCGACCGGCCGTGGCAGCGGGTGAATGTCGACCGCTACACGTTCGAGCGGCCGGGCCCGGCCTCTGGCCTGCTGGAATGCAAAAATCGCTCGGAGTACCAGGCGGAGCAGTGGGAGGACGGGGCTGTCCCCGACGCCCCCGCGATTCAGTGCCATTGGGGCATGGCTGTCGGCGGTTGGGACCACGGTTTCGTGGCCGCGCTCGTCGGCGGCAATAAGTTGCGCTGGTCGCGTCTGGAGCGCGACGAGGAGATGGTCGAGTACCTCGTCGACTACTGCGGGAAGTGGTTCCAGCGCCACGTGGTCGAGGGGTTCGAGCCCCCGGCTGACGGCCTGGAGGCGACCACCGACCTCTTGGCGAAGCTCTGGTCCGTGAAGGCCGAGACCATCGCCGAGATCGACGTGGCGAAGGCCAAGGAGCTCAGGGCCAGGCACGCCGACGTCAAGGCGCGCGAGAAGGCCATCAAAGAGGAACTGCGGCTCGTCGAGAACGAGATGAAGCTGCTCACCGCCGAGAACGAGATCGCCAAGGCCTGCGGCAAGCCGGCCTGGACGTGGAAGGGCAACGGCACCTTCGCGTCGAAGCAGTTCGCCGAGGCACACCCCGACCTGGTCGCGCAGTACACGCGCATGGTGCCCGCGCTTGACGTCGATCGGCTGAAGGACGAGCAGCCCGATACGTACGCCGCGTTTCGCGCCCGTCGCTTGATCGTCCCCGCGAAGGGAATCTGAACATGGCTCTGTCCACTCTGAAGGACCGCGTGCGCGCGGCCACCACCGACCAGCCGACCGCCGAGGCGACCGTGATCGGTCTCGCCGAGGACGCGAAGCCGTCGACGCCGGAGCAGCTGCACACGTCGGCGCAGTCCGAAGGCGGCGACATCGCCGACGTCGCACTGAACTGGCTGGAGCGGTACGGCAACGAGTTCACCCGGGCCCTGCCGTCGCACATCGACACCGGGGCGTTCCTGGCCGCTGTACGGGCCGCCCTGCCGGGCCTGGTCCGCTGCACCCCGGCGTCCCTGTTGCAGGCGCTCCTGACCTGCGCCCGGTTCGGTCTCATCCCGGACGGCCGTCACGCGGTCATCCGGCGTGAGGGCAAGCAGGCCGTGTTCGTGCCGATGGCTCAGGGCTACGTGGAGCTGATGTACCGCTCGGGCCGGGTCGGCTCGGTCCACGTCGGGATGATCCACGAAGGGGACGACTGGAACTACGAGCCGACCGCCCCGGCGCCCCTCGACTTCACCCATCGGCCGGCGCTGACGGTCGCCAAGAAGGACCGGGGCGAGCCGATCCTCGCGTACGCCTTCTGCTGGATGGCGTCCGGTGCCCGCTCGCAGGTCGTGATCCTGACGCGGGAGGACGCGGAGGAGATCCGCGACGAGTACAGCCAGGCGTACCAGCGGGCGCAGGAGTCCGGGGCGAACGACTCGTTCTGGCACACGGATTTCCCCGCCATGTGGAAGAAGTCAGCTCTGCGCCGCCTGCACAAGGTCGTCCCGATGTCGGCTGAGCTGGTCGCCCTGCTCAAGGCAGACGAGGCCGGGGAAGCCGGTCAGGTCCAGGTCGTGCACGCCCCGGTCGAGGAGATGCACCTCCTGGCCGACGCGGAGCGCGCTGCCGAGCACGCCGAGGCGTCCCAGGTCGACATCGTGAGGCCGCTGCCGGTGAAGCGGAGCACGGCACTGCGCGGCCGGTCCAAGCCGAAGAAGGACCGTGCCGCTGGACGTGCCGCCCGGAGGCGTGCCGCATGAGTTGGCACCGCCGCCCCTTGGTCGGCTTCGACGTGGAGACCTCCGGCATCGACCCGGAGACCTCCCGCATCGTGACCGGCTGCGTCGTCCGCTTCGGCGGCGGCCAGCCGAGCACGGCCCGGTCCTGGCTCTCCGACGCCGGAGGCGTCGAGATCCCGGCCGAGGCCACAGCAGTGCACGGCATCACAACCGGGCGCGCCCGCTCTGCGGGCCGCCCGGCCCCGGCCGTCATCGCGGAGATCACCGCGGCGCTCGCTGAGGCCGCTGACACCGGCCTGCCGATCGTCGCGATGAACGCCCAGTTCGACCTGACCCTGTTGGACCGGGAGGCCCGCCGGTACGGCATCCGTCCGCTGTTCGACCGGGCGGTGCCGTGTGTGATCGACCCGAGGGTTCTGGACAAGAAGGTCGACCGGTTCCGGCGCGGTAGCCGGACCTTGACGGACCTGTGCCGCCACTACGTGGTGCAGCTCGATGAGGCGCACACGGCGGAGGCCGACGCGGTCGCCGCCTGCGCGGTGACGTGGAAGCTCGCCAACCGGTACCAGTGGCTGAAGCGCCTCGACCTCGCCAACCTCCACGAACAGCAGGTGCATTGGGCGCGCGAGCAAGCCGAGGGGCTGCGGGACCACTTCGCCCGGACCGACGGCAAGCAGGAGCTGGCCGCGTCCGTCCGGCTGGACTGGCCTCTCGTCCCCGCGCCGAGAGCGGGTGCGTACCCGTGAGCGACGCGTACCTGATCGGTCTCGGCCTGACGGTGTGCAGTGCCGCGCTGGTGTCGGCAGCGGCCCACCTCATGTCCCCGACGGTCCGAATCTGGCGCAGTGCGCACCACGTGGTGCCCGCCCTGGCCCTGGCCGTTCCACCGGGGCCCCTGGACGACTTCCCCGACCCTGCGGACTTCGCCGAGCTCGACGAGCTGGGCGAAGTCGACGCCGTCGACTTCTACCTCTGCCCGAGTGAACAGCGCCACCGGCCGCACGCGATCCACGCGGACGGCTCCCGGACCTGCTGGCACTGCGGCCACAACACTCCTGGAGAACCAGTGACCCTGACCGAGTCGTTCGAGCCTGAGTACGTCCGCCCGGCACAGGCGGACTGCCCCAACTGCGGTTGCTGCACGGCCGCCCTGTGCGAGAGGGGCGCAACGGTCATCGTGGAGTGCTTCGGCCTCACCCACGAGGACACCCGCGACAACGTGCGCGGCTGCCCGTGCTCCTCGGAGACCACGCACGGCACGGCCTCGTGGCGGGCCGGGAAGCTGCGCGTCACCATGCACGCCACCAGCTCCCGCCCGCTCGAAGTGGACGTCGAAGCGGCACTGCGCGCGGTAGCGGCCGGCGTGGACATGGTCGAGCACAGCGAGCAGCTGGCCCCGCTGACGATGCGCCGGTACGTGGGATTCGTGGACAGCGTCCCGGCCCTCACGGAGCTGGGCGCCACGTACCTCGCCGCCCGGGACGAACCGCGGTTCACCACGCCCGTGGAGGTGGAGTCGGTCGACGTCAAGGCGCGCACGGCCCGCGTGATCGTCGTCGGGTGGAGCCTGACGGACGGGGTGACGGTGCTCCTGGACCAGCTCACCACCGCGACCAAGCTGAAGCCGGAGGAGCTGCCCGGCCGGTTCCTGGAGGCAAAGGCCAACTGCCGTACCAAGCATGCAGACGACATCGTGCTGACGGAAATCGAGCTCGCCCCGCCGCTGCCGTCGTCCTGGACGGCCAAGGACATCCCGCTGGTCGAGGACCGCGACGAGAACGAGGCTCTGGCGCCCAGCGTGGAGGCAGCCGATGTCTAGGGGCTGGACCATTGCGCGCGTGATCGCCGTCGACTTGGACGGCGCACGGATGGACTGCTTTGACGACGAGACGGCGCACGTGTGGGTGCGGGTGATCGCCTGGTCGCCGCGCCGTGCGTTCCTGACCGGCGCGCGCCCGTTCGTCGAGGCCGCCGGGAAACCGGCATCCGAACTGGTCGGTTCCGCGTTCCTCACGGAGCTGGACCTCTACAACCCGCCGGGGAACGAGGACACCAACGGGGAGCGGCTGGAGTGGCCGGGGCTCAAGCTGGCCCCGCCCTTCGACCTGGACCGGTTCCTCGGGCAGCAGGGGCGCGTGGACGGCGCCCCGGTGGGCGGTGAGGCGTGATGGAGACGTTCCCGCTGTTTGAGCCCGAGACCGTAAAGCCGCTTCCGACCGTGGTGGCCTTCGATCTGTCCCTGACCGCGTCCGGCATCTGCTATCGCGACGGCAGCACCACGACGGTCAAGACCCGCACGAGCGACGGCGACCGGCGCCTCCTCCAGATCGCGGACGCGGCACGCATGGCCGTCGGCGGTGAACACCTCGGTCTGGGGCCTGCCCCTGACCTGGTCGTGATGGAGGACATCCCGCAGAACAGCTTCGCGGCCAAGCCGATCAGCATGGTTCACGGCGTGGTCCGGGCCGTGCTGATCGAGGCCGGTGCCCCGTACGCCCTCGTGACGGCCGCGACGCTCAAGGCGTACGCGACCGGCAAGGGCAGCGGGGACAAGGTGCCGATGGCCATGGCCGCGTACAAGCGGGCCGGCCGGGAGTTCCTGGACGACAACCAGTGCGACGCTTGGTGGCTTTGGGTGGCCGGACTGGACCACCTCGGCATCTCGACCGTGGATCTCCCAAAGGCTCAGCGTGACCGGCTGGACAAGGTGAACTGGCCGGAGGTGACCCGGTGATCACTGCTGACGAGATCGCTGCAGCCCTGGACGGCGCCGAGGTGTCCAACCTTGCGGTCGCCCGGAAGCTGGGCGTCTCCCCGTCACGGGTGCGCCGCGTGCGTGCGAAGGAAGGCCTGCCCGCGTACCCGCGTGGCCGTCGCGGCTCGGGGGATTCGTGGGCGGAAGCGTTCGCCGCCCGCACGCTGGCCGTCGATGACGGGCACCTGGAGTGGACGGGCCCGCTGTCCGAGCACGGCACACCGGTGCTGCGCCTGGGGAGGGCGGCAGAGACCGTGTACCGGTACGCGTTCCGTGTCCACCACGGCCGGGACGCAGAGGGCAAGTCCGGCCCCGTGTGCGGCTTTCCCCGGTGTGTGGCCGGTGCCCATCTCGAGGACCGCGTCCTGCGGAAGGAACGGCTGGCGAAGGAGGAGCGCCCGCGCGTGCGGGGCCGGATGGACCCGCCGGCCGGTGCCACATGGCACCGGGATGTGGACCTCATCGCCGTGGAGCGGTTCATGAGCGGGGTGAACCCACTGCCGGAGCTGACCGAGGACGAGCAGCGCTACGCCGCGGTGCTGATGACCCAAGCAGGCGTGGGCGCCGAGGAGATCGCCTTGCGGCTCGGTGTCGCGGCCCGGACGGTCACCCGGTGGCGGCTCGACGCCGGGCTGAGTGATGAACGCCCCTGACCCCTTCCTCGTCGTCGCGGACGTGGTGATCACCGCCGTGATCACGGCGCACGTGTGGGGTCCGTGGTTCCTCGGACTGGCCGTAGTCGTCACGTGGTGGCGGCTGCGGCCCACCGGCCGTCACCGGGACGGCCGGACAAGGCGGACAACCGTCTGGACAGCTGTCCGGACACCTGCGGACACCGGGCTGGACCCGGCCGCGAACACTGCACTGACCTGCGCGGACACGTGTCCGGACGTGTCCACGGACACCTGTCCGGCGGTGTCCGGACGCGACGACGAAGGAGAGCACTGATGCCTCGTCCTAGCCGTTACTGGCCTGACAACCTGCCCCGCCCCGCGCACTGGGACCGTACGGCCGCGTGCCGCGACGCCGACCCGGCCGTGTTCTTTCCCGAGGGCGACGAGCTGACGGTCGCCCTCGTCACCCAGGCGGCAAAGGAGTACTGCCGCAGCTGCCCGGTTTCCACCCGGTGCCAGATCGATGCCCTGGAGCGCGCCGAGCCCTTCGGGGTGTGGGGCGGGCTGGACGAACGCGAGCGGCGCGCGATCCTGCGCTCCGCCCGGAAACGCACCCCTCCCCGTATGGAGTGGCCCAGGCCGGAGGAGGCAGCCGGTGCCCCCGCGTCGGCGAAAGCCGCGGCCTGACCCGCCGCCGACCGGGCTCCTCAACTGGGGGTCGCCCGATCACTGGTCGGCCCGCCAACTGCCATGCCGCTACTGCGGGGACCTGACGAATCTCCGCGACAGCCAGAGGAAGCCCGCGCACAAGGTGTGCGCCGAGGACGCCCTACGGCAACAGACGGCCGATGCCGCTGACGCCTACGAGAACGAACGACTGACGTGACACGAGAACGGAACCCCAGCAATGGCCATCAACCCGCGTGAGATCGCGATCCGCTTCGCCCCGCCGAAGATCGATGCCGATCGCATCGCGATAAAGGCCCGGATCTCCAAGGCGGCCGAGGAACTGGCCCTCCTCGTCAACGAGCTGGTGCCCGGCTCCCGTGAGGAGTCGCAGGCGATCGCGGCATGCGAAGACGCCGTGCAGTGGGCCCACGCCGGAATCGACCGCCGGTACGTCGCCGCCGGCGAGCGGAGGCCCGCCATGCCCGTCCTGCTGACCTCGAACGAGGGAGAGGCGGCGTGCCTGGCCGCGATGGCAGACGCCGACATTGCCGCCAGGCCGGAGCGTCTGTGATGGCGCTGAACCTGACCGGGCTCGGCCACGACGACGTCGCCGAGATCGTCGAATGCCTGCTCCTCGGCTCGGCCCACGCCGCACAAGACGCCCCGCGGCTGGCAGGCCGGCGCCGCGAGCTCGCCGACACGATCGGCGACGCCTTCGACGCACTGCCCACGGCCCAGACGCCCGGGCCGCACCACGGGGCCCCCACCGCCCCGTCCCAGGAAGGGATTTGAAGTTGAGCAGCAACACCCCCCGCCTCGCGACGAAGTACCGGCCCCGCCTCAAGGACAAGGAGCGCAGCAGGAAGCGGCGCGACCTCGCCGAGGCGTACCGGGCCGGCGCATCGATCCGGGCCCTGGCCACCTGGATGGACATGTCCTACGGCACCGCCCGCACCCTGCTGCTGGAAGCCAACGTGAAGCTGCGCGGGCGCGGCGGTGCCCGTGTGACCCCCAAGGCAGCCGACCAGTGAACGCCGATCTGTGCGAATGACCCCCCGTCCCGCAGCCTCGCCGCCCCGCCAAACCGGTAGGGGCGGCGAAGCCGTGTCACGAACACCCATGGAAGGAGGGGCAGATGCGCAGGACCTCCATCTGCACCGACTGCCGCCGCGAAGTGCTGTGGACGGTCACCGAGAGCGGGAAACGCCTCGCTGTCGACCCCGAACCCGACCCGGCGGGCAACGCTGCCGTGTACCGCGACGGCCTCGGCGCGCACCGCTCACGCCGCCCCTCGGAAGACCTGCCGCTCATGGGGTACGAACGCCTCTACGTCCCGCACGTCGCAACATGCCCCGGCCGACGCGGTACGCCTGCCCCGGCGCGGCCGGTGACTCTGCCGCCCGGGGTGTCCGACCTGGCCGCGTACCGGCTCAAGTCCCGGCGGCGGCCGTGACATGCCGAAGAGGCCGCCCCGGTCGGGGACGGCCTGCATTTCAGCTGGGATCAGGCGTTTTCGGTCCCCTGCACCGGGACGCGCGTCTCGCCGAGTGCCGTCATAGCGCGCTCGTAGAGGTCGTAGGGCACGATCACTGCCGCTTCCTTCCCGCGGTTGACCAGGATCGTCGGCTCCCCGGCGAAGCGGGCACGCGAGATCACCTCGCCGAGGACGTTCCTCGCCTCGGCGATCTTCGCTCGGTGCTCCCTGCGGCTTGTGCTCATGCGCGAAGCGTACATCATGCCTGTCATGCCTTATTTAGCTAAGAGAGGCATCTTAGCTATGATGGTGATCGTCAAGGGGCGGTCGCCATCGGCATCAGGCCCGGTCAACGGCTATGTCCGCATTCGGCGAGGAGAACGTGATGGGCGAGGAACGCAAGACGATGACGACGCGGGACCTCGGCGCGTCTGTGCCCGTCCATCTGCCCGCGCGCCGATTCGACCCCGTGGGTGACTGGCGTCAGGTGCTCACCGCTGCAGAGCGCGGATCGGGCACAGGCGGCCTGTACCGCTTCTACGACGGCCGCCGGGGACTGCTGTATGTCGGGATCACGCGATCGTTCGTGACCCGCTGGCGGGCGCACCGGAGTACGCGCTGGTGGGTGGAGGCCCGATACGTCGCGCTGTCCCTCTATCCGGAGGGGTGCCACACAACGGTGGAAGACGCCGAGCGTGCGTCGGTGTGCTGGGAACAACCGTTGTTCAATGTCCAGCTTCGCGAACTCACGGCGCTCGACTGGGCGCGGAAGGTACCGCCGTCCCCGTTCGGCGTGACGGTTCGCCAGAGGGAAGAGGCCTGCGGCTACTCCTGGCCGGACGGTCTCACGCTCGAAGACATGGAGCGCGCGGGTAACAGTCGCTCCATCTGGTATCGCGCCTGGGAAACGCAGCGCGGCGCGCCGAGCTGGGCCGACGTGGATGACCTCTCGTACCAGCTGAGCCGCGCCCTCCGGGCCGGCCACACGCGCCCGGTGCTGGAACTGGCCGCCGAGCTCGCCGGGGCGTCCGGGACATCCGACCTCGACCCATACGCCCGCGGTCTGTAGGGCCATGGCGCTGCCGTGACCCAGCCTCCCGCGCCCGCTGGGGTGCCCTACCTCTACCCGACGTACGACCGAGAAGAGAAGCCGTGAGCTACGAGTCGGAGGATCCGGGACGCAATTCCGGATGCCCGCCGCACGAGTTCGGCAACAACCTCGCCTGGCACTGGACGAGGGACATGTCGACGCCCCTCAAGGGCGGCTTCCTGACCTTGCTGTACGCGATGCGGGCAATCGCGTCTGCGAGCGGACAACTGCGGTTCTCCGGGGACGGGAAGCCGATCCGTATCCAAGACATCGCCAAAGCCGCTGGGTGCCGGGAGAAGGACGCACGGAGGTTCCTCGAGGCCGCCATCCTCGCCGGCGTCGTGCAGACCATCGGGGAGCGGCGCCGGGGTAAGCCGACGCTGTACGCCCTCCTGAACAGCCCGTGTCCGAACTGGGCCGCGGCTGCCGACTACCTCAAGTCGACTGCCCGGCCTCGTAAGGCGGAGGACGCCAACGAGAGTTCGGGCCGCAGCGGCCCGAACTCCACCGGCATCGAGGGTTCGGGCCACAGCGGCCCGAACTCGGATGACGAAGTTCGGGCCGCAGAGGCCCGAACCGAGCCGGAGGGCAATCGGGCCACAGCGGCCCGTATGGGTTCGGGCCACAGCGGCCCGATTGGTTCGGGCCACAGCGGCCCGAACAACCCAGGTAGTACCCAGGAACTACCCCAAGAGATGGCTGATGTAGTACCTCAACCACAGCAGCGCGTGGGGGAGCGAGACGAAGGCGAATTTCCCCAGCGGCAGGACGAGCACGGGACCGCTGCGCGGCCCGACGGCGAGGACGCCCCGGTCGGCGCCCGTCGCTGCCGCTGCGGTGGGGGCCGGATCGTGCGGCCTGACCGGGACGTCTGCGGCGGCTGCGTGAAGAAGGCCAAGGCCGCAGAAGCCGCGCGGAAGCCCGTTCAGGGCGCGTTCCTGGTCTCCCTGGCCGGTGGGGGTCAGGTGGTCCCACAGGCTCGCCGCGAGCCTGCCCCGTGGCCGAAGGAGGACCTGGCGGCCCCGCTGCTGGTCTGCGGCTGTGGGCGTGAGCACCGGCTGCGTGACTCCGACCGCTGCCCGGCCTGCGTGGTCGCCGCCGACGAGCAGCGGATCGAACTGGAAGCGGTGAGCAACGGATGAACCCGGACTTCCTGCCCCCTTTGCAGGCCGCCTTGCGGGCGTTGGGCGAGTTCGCCGCCCGGCACGACGTGAGCGACTCGACGCTCACGGAGATCGCCACCGAGCTGGACCGTGCCCGGGCGCTGGTCGCCTCGGCCCGGGGCAACGCGAGGGCGAACCACTGCCTGCGGCATCCGGGCGGGCCGGTCGACCCGACGGTGCCGAACGGTTGCCAGCTGTGCGGCACCGGCCAGCGGCGGCCGGCCCGCCCGGTGCCTGAAGGCGTCCGGCCCGTTGAGGTGTTGCGGTTCCTCGAGGTGCACGGCCAGGACGTGGCCACCGACCGGTACGGCGCGCAGGCCGTGACCCGTGCGCTGGCTCTCGGCGACCGCCACCCCTCCACCCAGCGGCCCGGCATTCCGGACTTGCCGCACGACGACACGGAGATCTGATGACCCTCGTTACCTGCGACCCGGACACCGGCTTGCGCCGTGGCCCGGTCCGCTTCCCCGACGGGAACCCGCCGCCGCCGTTCGGTTGCCGCAAGTGCGGCATGGAGGCGGATCACCACTACGCCGACGTTCACCGCTGGGAGCGGCCGACCGACGCCCAGATCCTTGCCCGCATGAAGGCCCGCCGCGTTGCGCGTGCCAAGGAGAAGCGCATGGCCCGGATCTACGTCACGTTCTGCGCGGCGGCCGGCCTGTTCGACAGGCCCGAGCGGAAGAGGTCGGCCCGATGACGACGAACCTGGACACCGTTGGCGAGGTGCGGGATTTCCTGCGGCTGTGCCTGAACCCCGGCCCGCGCCGGACCGGGCGCACCGTCGCGCAACTCGCGAAGGTCATGCCGGACTGGCTCGCCGAACGGCTGACCGCGCACGCCCCGCACCTCACCGAACTCCGTGAGGCAGCGGTCCGCGCGGAGGCCGAAGCCGCCCGGGCGCGCAAGGCCTACGCCGACGCCCTCGGCGCCTGGATCACCGAGGAGACGACCCAGTGAACGTCGTCGCCCGGGCCCTGTCCTTCGTTCACGGCGTCACGTGCGTGTTCCTCGCGTACGCCGCCACCGTGTCTCTGGAACAGGGTTCCTGGTCCTTTGCCGCATCGTTCTTCGGCGCGGCTGTCCTCTCCGGGGTCGCCGGGTGTCTCGGATACGCCCCCGAGACCCGAACGATGCACACAGACCTCAGTGTTGGCCTCCCGACCGACGAACTGGCGGCGTTTGCCCGCACATGCACGTGCGATCGCTGGTGGACCTCCTTCGGCACCGACCACGACGTGTGGTGCCCCAACCAGACCTGGAGCAGCAGCACATGACCACCCACACTCCGCCCGACCCCCGGCCCGTGCGTGACTCCGAGCTGCGCCGCCTCCTGGCCGCCGTCGTCGACACCGACCGGGGCGAGTCGCCGTTCGGCTGGTCCGAGCTGCAGCCTGCCCGCCCCCAGGACACCGCGACGAGTTGCCCGCAGTGACCAGACACCCGTGCGGCGATCCCCGCCGGTGGACGAGGTACCCGCGGTCGCCGTGGCAGTCGTGAGCGCCCTCACTGGCTACGGCTGGCTCCTCAACCAGGCATGGCACAAGGGGTGGATCGGGATCGCCGCTGAGATCGCGGCCGGTCGGTGAGAAGGGGTGGTGTTCCCGTGTCGGCGCCGTGAATTTACGGAGTATTCGCTTGAAGCGGGTTTTGTCGTATGATCCGCGCACCAGAGGGTTAATGAGGGAGGGGACATGGGAGTCCTGGGTGGGTGGAGCAAGCCCGAGAGAATTAGACGGGCCTCTGCTAGGGCGGCTCGCGCTGAACGTGCGAAACCTCAAGCGCAGCGTCTAGTCTCGTATTTCAGATCGGAAGAGGAGGCTTGGGAAAGGTTTCGGGTGCTGCCCGACAAGGAAACGTACCTGACCAAGCTCGGCGAAGCCGCATGGGTGTCGATTCCATCGGCCATGCCGGACGGCGCAGTGATTGAGGATTCGCTTAGTCTCTGCACTGGAGTCACTGGCGGGACGCAGGCGGCAGTCGTTTTCTTCGCTCAGGGGCGCCTTTCGGAGCAAGAGATAAAAAGGGTGACGCTGACTGGCATCCGACTCCTTTCGGGTATTCGCACGAAGGATCTGCCCGACGCCTATAATGGAATCGGGATCAGTTGGACGGATGATTCAATCAATTTCTTGCGTGAAAAGGGCCTGGGTGAAATAGCGGACGCGTTTCAAAGGGCTCAGAGCTTTATTGTGGCATTTCATGAACTTTCAGGGCATGAAATGATCTAACTGGTTCGTGCCGCCCCGCGCCGCGGTCGCGATCACTCGCTGAGCTGCCGATGCGGACTCACCCCGCCCACCCGACGTCGCGGACTTCGAGGTGTCGCGGTAGACCACGAGGGTGACCCAGCACGACAGCCTAAATGCGCCTGCGATCTCCTCACCGCCGGGCGTCGGTCACTAGTCCGGCCGCCCGGCGATGTCGAGGATCAGGTCCTGACCGCCGCCCGCGCTTCTGGGTCCCGGCCACGGGCCTCCAGCCCCGAGTGATTGGGTCACCCCGTACGGGCCGCGACCACGCCGCCGATAGCGGACAACGCCCGTGACCGGCCCGGACACTGTCCGGACACGACGTAGAACCAGGCGCCGGTCAGCCGGACGCGGCGGACAGGATCACGTCCACGAGCCTGTCCGCCGCGTCCGGCCGCCCGTACCCCCGGGCCCGCTTCGCCATCGCGTCCCGCCGGCCGGGGTCCGTGAGGAGCGGGCCCACCGCGTCACGCAGGCTCGTCCCGGTGACCTCGCCGAGCAGAGCCACAGCGGCCCCGGCCGCTTCCAAGTGACGGGCGTTGTGGGCCTGCTCGCCCCCGGCCGAAGAGACGAGCGGAATGAACACCGCCGCTTTACCAAGGGCGGTGAGCTCGGCGATCGTGCCCGCACCGCTCCGGGAGACCACGACATCGGCCAGAGCGAGCACGTCGGGGAGTTCCGGGCCAACGAACCCGGTGAGGTAGTACCGTCCGGCCAACTCTGAAGGCATGACCGTCGCGAGCTGTTGCAGGGCTCCGACGTTCGACGGCCCGCACTGGTGGATCACGTTCGCGTAGCTCAGCAGCCACGGCAGCGAGTCACGAACAACGTCGTTGATCTGCTGGGAGCCCTGGGCACCGCCGGTGACGTACACGGTCGGGAGGCGCCGATCGAAGCTGTGCAACCCAAGCACCTCGACAGCCTTGTCCGCGTGCCCCGCCAGCACCTCCGGGCGGACCGGATTACCAGTGACGACGGCGGCACCCCGCACCGACTCCGGCAGAAGCGGCACCGACGACTCCGACGACACCGCGATCCTCGTCGCCGAGCTCGCCAACTTCCGGTTGGCCAGGCCCAGGCGCACAGTCTGCTCGTGCAGAACCAGCGGGCGCCGGCACAGGCGGGCGGCCAGCCCCGCAGGGACAGCGACGTATCCGCCGGTGGCGAGGACGACGGCCGGCCGGAAATCGGCGATGATCTTCCGAGCCTGCGCCACACCGAGCGGCACCCGGGCCATGTCCCGCACGTTGGCCGGACTCACCATCTTCAGCGGGTTGCTGGAACGGCGGATCTTGCCCGTAGCGACCGTGGTGAACGCGATGCCCTCAGCCGGGGCGACCCGCGCCTCCAGGCCATCCGCCGTACCGATCCACAGCACATCGAGCGTTCTACCCTCTGCTGCCAGCCTGCCCTGCAACGTCCGGATCGCCGTCAGGGCGGGGTACGTGTGACCGCCGGTCCCACCCCCCGTGACGATCAAGCGGAAGGGGCGCGAGAGAGGGGAAGCACTATTCATCCGGCGCACGCTACTGGCTGCCACGAGCGCAGGCGCGCACATCCGGCCGCGTCATCGGCATGCCCCGGGTCCCCCCACCACGGCACGCCGACTGCCCCAGCCGCACCCGGCCCGGGCTGTTGGCGTGCAACTACTACTGCCCGGAGCGGTCCAGGCTGCTCACGGCTGACTCTGCCCACGAGCGGATACCGGCGCTCAGGTCGTCGAGCTTGGTCCGGATGCGATCGTAAACGGGCTCCATGGACCGGGGGCCGTCGCCCTCGGCCCGGTCGACGAAGACGAACTGGTCGACTGCTTCACGTGCCAGCCTGACCAACGCTTCCGCGTCATCCGCGAGCTGGGCATCCCCGAGCATCCGCAGGACGGACGGCCGAAGCCACAGGTCCTCGACGCGCGCCTCCATAGTGCTACGGATGGACCCGGCATCCGAGGGCAAGGGCGGGGCGATGTCGTAGCCCTCGCGCTCAACTTGTATCCATATGACAGCGTTGTAGCCGACCTGGTGGGCCCGATCGATCGCCATACGGGCAGCATCAATCTGCCCGAGGAATCCGGCGTACGCCTCGCCCCGCGCCTGCCGCCGAGATGCTTCCAGTTCCACCCGCGCCTGCGCCTGAACTCCCTGCAGTGCGGCCGCGACCTGGGCCGAAGCCGCCTGGCGGGCACCTCGGTAGCCAACCCACGACGTAATGACCACACCGCCGATGCCTATACCCGCCACGATGAGAGCCGATATCCCCTGATCCATCCGCCGAATTATGCCGCCGTCAGGTCCGGTCGACCTGCGTCACCCGGACATCCCTGATATCCGACGGCTTCCCGTTCTCGATCTCCGACTCCAGCGGCGCCGTGTCCGCCTGCTTCGACTTCCCCGGCCCGAGCTTGTCCGCCGTTACCCCGGTCCTGCCGAGCACGTCACCATCGGCGTCCAGGAACTCCAGCTGAGCGAAGTAATCCGCCGCGCCCTTCCCGCTGTTCGTGATCTTGTAGTGCACCACGTACGCCCCGGGGCCCCACACCTCGTGGTCCTCAACCCCGGACCTGACGATCGTGACGTCCTTCAAAGCCTCGGACTTCGCGCCCGCCTTGGCCCCACCGGCGGCATCCACCCCAGCCGGCGCGGACTCCCGCACCGCCGCCCCGTCGCTCTCCCCGGTGCTCGTGCACGCGGTGAGAGCACCGGCAGCAACAGCCGCCGCGACCACTGAAAGCCAAAGATTGCGCATGACGCCCTTCCTCGCTGGCAGACCGTAACGACGGCCCCCGGCATGAAACCCACGAACCTTCGGTAACCGCTCGTGCGGGGCACATCTCGACCACACGGTCGGACACAAGGGCTGTCCACCGGGCGTGCACGATTCCGCCGCCCCTGTACCCTCCCGGGCGAAAGCGGGCGTGAGATCCCGGGCCGGGCGGCCGTCCACGCCGCCCGGCCGCCCTACGTGTCTTCGGGCTTGGGCACCTTCGGGCGGTGTGATCCCGACCCCTTGTAGTCCCGGAATGCGTCCTGCACCGTGCTCAGCTTGATGTCGAGACGGGTTGCAATCTGCCGGTAGGACAGACCGCTTCCGTTGTCCCACAACTCGCGGATCAGCTCGGTTCTTTCGCGCGACCAGACCTTATTGCGCTCGACTTGGTGGGCCATGATCCGGCTCTTGGCCCTGACCCGCTCCTCTCGGTCCGCGATCTGCTCGACAGCCTCCAGGGCGTCTGACACCCGCTGAACCTCCTCGTCACCCACTTCGGCCACCTTCGTTTGGGCGGGCCGCTTGCACGCCACTGTAGGGGCCCCCTACAGTGGTTATCAAGGCAACCCACGTTGCTCAGCACAAAGCCCCAACCGTCGTGGTCGCACACGGTGGCCGGGGCTGCTGAAAGCGGCGGTGCCCGGAGGTCGCACTCCGGGCACCGCCTCAACCCCGATCCGTGGTCGCACACGGGCCGGGACGCCAGACACCTGCCGTTAACAGGAGCTGACGCATGAACTCTACTGATCAGGCTGCGGGGAGTGTCGCCGCGGAGACCGAAGACCCGAGGGTGACCGCTGGCCGCGTGCTGGCCATGGTCGCCGCTCACTTCACGACCAAGGACCCGTCCGACGTCCTGGAGCCGCATGCGCTCCTGGTGTGCGTCGGTGCGGAGGCGTACAAGCTGGCCGACCGTTCGAGGTTCATTGGGGCGGCCCAGATGTCCCGGGCGGCGCTTGCCGAGGCGCCGGAGGCCCCGGAGGGGATTACCCGCGGCGAGTTCGCGCTGCTGCTGCTGAAGGCTGCCAAGGCGTGCGGCTACGACTGGCGCAGCGAGGACAGCGAGCAGACGCGCGCGCTTCGGGCGGGGGGACACGCCTGATGGCGAAAGAGACCGCCGCCGAACTCCTCGCCCAGGCGAAGAAGCAATACGGCACCCCCGCTGAGCGGGCCGACCGTGTGGACGGGGCCAGCCTCGCGTCTGGTCTGGCCAAGGCCCACGGGCACGAGGCCGCCGGAGCTCCGAGGGGGCGACGCGCATGAAGGGCTTCGGATGGCTCACGGGCGGCAACGACCGCGAGCTCGCGGAGACGAAGTACGCAGGTCGCGAGTCCGCCAGTGAAAAGGCGGCCCGCAAGCAGAAGACCAAAGACCGGGCCACCCGGGCCCGTGATGTCCGGGCCGCCGCCCGCGCCGGTCAGGCGTGGGAGGACGAAGACCGCCGCCGCGAGCGCGACCGGCACCGCTGACGGCGGCGCACCGGCCGGCCCGCCCCTCCTCTCCTCGGGGGCGGGTCGGCCATCCCTGTATCGCCACACAGAGAGGCAAGAGCGATGGACGAGGCCACCGACCAGCCGCGCATCCCAGGAGTGAAGTACCGCAAGATCACCCGTCATCGGGAGGAGACGACCGTCATCGACGGTGTCCCCTCGACGCGGAAGGTGCCCTACGTTGCGTGGGAGCCGGTACCGCCCCGTGAGTGGGACGAGATGATCCTGCGCGGTGTCATCGGCCTCGCAGTCGTCATCACGTTGATCGCCGTCGTGGCGACCACCGCGAGCGTCGGCGGCCTCCTGTCCAAGATGGTGCCGGAGCCCGTGGCCTACGGCATGGGAGTCGTCTTCACGGCTTCTTGGTTGAGCTGCCTGGCACTTGAGTGGCTAAGCAAGATCAACCCGGATCAGGCCCAGCCCGCCCGGATCGCCGGATGGGTCGCTCTGGCGATCAGCATGGGTGCCGTCTTCACGTACGGCCACACGCTGAACCAGCCGTGGGCCGGTGGCTTCGGCGCCTGCATTGACCTGCTGTCCAAGGGCCTGTGGGCGCTGCTGATCCGGCACCACGCCGTCCCGCTCGATGAGGGTGTCGCGCACTGGGTCACCCAGCAGGAGCAGAAGCTGGCTAGCCGCGAGCTGCTGTCCGGTCGTCTGCTGCGCCTCAACCGTCGGGCCGCCTACCAGCGGGCGGTTGGGGGCGTCGAGTACCAGGCTGCCGGGGCGATCCTGGCCAGCGCCCAGGCGACGACGAGTCTCCCTCCGGCCGAGCAGACGCCCGAGCCCGCCCCGTCCGCTCCGGTCCCCCCGGCAGCCGGCCAGGGAGGCGACGAGCAGCAGGCGCCCGTCCCGACGGTCACGGAGATCGACCGCCAGTCGATCGCCGCGATCGTCCGCGAGGTCATCGCCCAGAACCCGAAGGTCAGCGACGCCGACCTCGTCACCGCGGTGAAGACGGCGGGCCACCCCGAGCGGTCGAACTTGGCCGACACGGTGCGGCGTACCGCGCTGCGCGTCGACCCGTCGCGGAAAGCGTCGTGACTCTCGCTCACGTCGTCGTCGTGGCCGTTGCCGTCGCCTGGTATCTCCAGCGCTTACGGCGGCGGCCCGGCGCCGGGTCCTCGGCCGCAGCCCGCGCCCGCCGCCTCCGCAGTCCACTGGTGCGCCTCGCCGACCTGGTCGGCATCCAGACCGCGCGTGGTCGCCAGGCGAACCAGTGGGCCGCCGGGGCGATGGGGGAGGAGGCCACCGCGGGCCGCCTCAAGCCGCTTGCCCGGGCGGGCTGGACGGTCCTCCACGACCGTGCGCTGCCGACCGGCAACGCGAATGTCGATCACCTGCTGGTGAGCCCGGGCGGCGTTGTGATCGTCCTCGACAGCAAGAAGTGGTCGGCCCGTTGGCCGCTCAAGGCCGAGTCCGGCCGGCTCATGCACGGCAACCGCGACGTCACCCGGCGACTGGATGGCATCCGCCACGAAGCCAGGACCGTCGCCTGCGTCCTCGGCTGCCCCGCGATTCCCCTCGTCTCCATGGAAGGCGCCCCGCTCGTCGGCGGCGAGCTGGTGCTCGACGGCATCCGCATCGTCCCCGCCGACCGCACGGTGCCCGTCCTGCGCTCTCTGGCCCGCCGCCACCGCGCGGTGGGAGAGCACCCCGGCCAGCGTGCCGCCCGCCTCTTCAAGCCGTACCGAAGGAAGTGACCCGATGGACCTCCGCCCGCGCGCCCTGATCCAGCGGCTCAACAGCTCTACGACCGTGACCGAGCCCGACGACACCGACGAGACCGGCACAGACCCGGTGGTCACCGTTCCGGCCCAGCCCGCACGCGGAGGCGGCCGACTGCCGAACTGGTGGGAGCCGAAGCGCGACGTCGTCGACCTGGACAAGCAGGCCCCCAAAGAGGAGCCGTGCGAGCACCCGCACCCGCATGCGGTCCACGCCCGCCTCACCGGCCAGCTCGTCGCGTACTGGTGCCAGGACTGCGACACGCAGCTCCCCGTGCCCGAGGACATGGAAGACGACGAGTACGAAGAGGAGGACGACGAGGAGGGAGAGAAGGGAGGCGACAAGGCCCCGGCCCGGGCCCGGCGCGGCTGGAGCATGCGCGGCTCCGGCAAAAGGGTCTACAGCCGCCCCACGTACAACCGCGGCAAGTCGCCCAAGAAGTCGTTGGTCGAGGCGTGGACCGGGATGTCCCCGCTGACCCGCCACGGCCTCTACAACGGCAGCGCCCTCGCCCTCGCCTGGGGGCTCGGCGTCCCGCAGTTCTTCACCGCAGAGACCGCCTACCTGGTGGCGACGTACGACTCGTGGACCGACTTCTACGTGTGCGTCTGGTACGCGGTTGCCGTCGCGATCTGGATGTTGGACCAGCGCACCCGTAACTGGCTGCCGGTCTTCGCGCTCGCCGCCCGGGTGCCGCTCGTCTCAGTGATCGTCGGCGTCCTGCTGTACGGCACCCCGGCCTGACCCCGCCCCCGATCCCGGAACGGAACACGCAGCATGGACTTCCTACCCGCCCTCGGCGCCGTCGGCCTCGCCGGTGCCCTGAGCGCACTCCTGTGGTTCGGCACCAGCACCGGCGGCAAGATGAAGCCCCTCGGCTGGGGTGCCTGCCTGGTCCTGTCGATGATCGCCGGAGCTGCGTACAACGCGGCCGGCCCGCCCTTCGACATCGTGTCGAGCCTCGTGCGCGACGGGATCGGCATGTTCACCAACGTGTTCCCCGGCTACAGCATGGCCGGGCTCGCCCTCACGCTGCTGATCATCATCCTCTACAAGAAGCTGACGACCCGAGGCGTCTCGATGCTCGGCATCGTGTTCTGGTACGTCGCGTCCGGCGCAGGCGGCGGGTTCGCCATCGTCGCCACCAAGATCGCCGTGATCATGCGGGGCCTCGCGTGAGCGCCGCCCACCTCCACGCTGTCCCCGACCCCGAGCCTGACCTCCCGGTCGACGACCAGCTCGAGAACCCTCCGGTCGGCGACATCGACGGGGGAGAGGAGCCCCGTGGCTGGATACCGAGCCTGCGGCCGTACTACGACGTGCGCCCTCTCGCCGAGCTCGGCCCGCTCGCCGTCGAGGTCGGCCGCGTCGGCGGCCCGCCGCTGCTCCGCGCCACCGGCCGGGGCCTGCGCGCCGTCGCCGTCGGCCTCTTCGTCCTCGCCCGAGGCGTCGGCGTCCTCCTGGTCCTCCTCGCCGGATGGCTGTCCGGCCACATCGGGAAGCACGGAACACGCGCCGCCCGAGGCGCCGGTGCCGGGTTCGTCGCGTACGCCGTCGCGAAGACCGCGACGCGATACCCGGGCACGCGCTGGTTCGTGCTCGTCGCCCTCCTCGCCACCGTGATCCTGGCCGGCCTCGGCCACATCAAGGCGCCAGAGTCGAAGCCGAAGAAGGCTCCGGCGAAGAAGAAGGGCGCGGGGGAGAAGAGCAAGGGCGCCCCCGCCGAGGACGACGACGAGACCCCCGAGGTGAGCACGGAGGACGCCCCCGCCGAGCCCCGGCGAGGTCTCCTCGGCCGCCTCTCCCGTCGCGGTAAAAGCGGCGGCGACACTCCCGCGAAGTCCCCGGGCGAGGCCGACGGAGAGGACGACGAGACCCCCCTCGTCGAGTCCTCCCCGGACCCCTGCCGGGAGGACCTGACCCGGGCGCTGCACCACCTCTACCGAGGGGGCTCCGGAGTGCTCCACACGGCCCTCGCCAAGCACCTCCTGCTCCCCTCCACCGCGGCCGTGAAGAGGGTGCTGGATGGGGCCGGTATCGCCCACCGCCCGGGGGTGCGCACACCGGCCGGGAATGGGCCCGGCGTCCACCACCACGATTTCCCGCCCCTCCCCCTCTCCCAGGAGGGGGCCCAGGAGGCCGCCGAGCCCGCCAACAACAACGCCAACAACGCCGCCAACGCCCCCCGAGAGGGGCTGGGTGCATACCGCACCCAGTGGACGCGGGAGGAGCTGGAGAAGGGCCACCGGATCGTCCCGGACACAGACCGGGGACCGGCCGCCTGGAAGATCGAATACCGCCGCACCGACTGACCTCGAACACCACGCTCGGTTTGTGATCCGATGCGGACCGTAGCCACAGGACCGGAAAGTCCGCCATCATGGGAAGTGATCTGAAGTGAAGGGGACGGGGATGTACGCCTACCGATGCGAGCAGTGCCGCACGACCTCACCGGCCGTCGTCACGCGCCACGGCCTGGACGAGGAGCGGAGCAAGCACCGGAACCTCTTCCACGGCGGGCATGTCCCGGACGGCGAGCAGGTCATGGAGCCGGACAAGTTCAACGTCTTCGACGTCCCCCGGGAGCAGTGGATCGTCGGCGGGATCATGATGCTCGTCATCGTCTTCGGGCTGCTCTACCGCTTCGGGTAGAGGTCACGCCGCTTCGTACCGGTGGGCCCCTTTGCCGTGCCATTCGATCCAGTGCGGGTCGTCGAGAAGATCCCAGGCGTCATCGAGTCCGGCCCGCCTCAGGAATTCGACGAGGTCGCGGTCGTCGTGGGCGAGCCCGACGATCTGCCCGTTGATGGTGACCCTCCGCCCACCGGACGGCGAGAGGCCGTGGACGACTATCGGCGCGCTCATCCCTCCAGGGTGCGACTGGTCGTAGGTCATCGCATTCGGACCACGGTGAGCGTTCCGTGCCGCCCCGACCCGGCCAGCACTTCGACGACAAGGTCGGTCTCTATCCGGCTGTACGTCTCGCCGTGCGTCCGCCGGTCGCCCACCACAGCCGCATCGGATAGCGCGGCTCCGATGTTGCCGGCGAGGACAGACGTCAGGCGGGCGGACAGTCGTACTGGGCCGCCTTCGTCGCCGACGGCCAGGGCGAGCCGGTGTGGCCGTAGCCGTGGCCCGGTGAAGCCGACCACGAGGGCGTCCTCGGTGTCGGCGTGTCGGACCTTCATCCATCCGCGGCGCCCGGACGGATAGCTGGCACTGCCGCGCTTGGCGAGTACCCCCTCGATGCCCTGTGCCGAGAGCGTCTCGTACCAGTGCAAGGCCACACTCCGGTCGTCCGTGGCTGGGACGGCCTGGATCGGCGGCCCCACGTCGGCCAGCAGTTCCAGAAGGTAGGCGCGGCGCTCAACGTAGGGGAGGCTTCGGCAATCCCCGATCTCCGGGTCTGGGTGCTGCAGGACGTCCCAGCAGGCGTATGAGGCCGGGTGTCTGGTAGCCAGGGCTCGGGCCCGGGTCATGGATGACGCTGCGCGGGACTGCGCGGCTCCGAAGTCGAGCCTGCCCTCACTCCAGATCACCGCTTCCCCGTCCAAAACCGTGCCCGGCCTCAGTTCCATGCCGGCCACGGCCAAGTCCATCCAGTACGGCGTGACGACCCTCCCGGACCGGGCGTACAGGATCACTGTGTCGTCGGTGCGGCGGAGGATGGTGCGGTGGCCGTCAAATTTGGGCTCGTACCACCAGCCTGGCCCGTCGGGCAGGGTCGGGACGGCCTGGGCCAGTGCCACCTTGATCGGGAACTCCACATGCCTAGCCTGCGTCCGGAGCTCGCTCACAGCACGAGCTCTGTGTCGGGCCGACAGTGGATGCAGGCCCGGATCCCGTCGGCGAGGGCAGCGAGGGCCTGCTCGCGGCTGATGGCCCGGCGCCGCTTCCCTGCCGCGTAGCACCCGCCGACGTGGACCTCGATCGGTCGGGAGCCGACGCCGATGCCGAGCTCCATGATCCAGTCCGGCTGTGGAGGCCGCGCCCGCTCGCCCTGTTGCCGCTCTCTCTCCCGCTGCTCGGCCGCCGCGATCGCCTCGTCGATGCGATCTACCCACATGGCGTACCAGGTCCGCAGCGTCCGGAGCCTGGGTAGATCGGGCGGAAGGTCGTACATGTGTTCGAGTCTACGCCGGGCGCTTGGGTACCATCAGGCTGCGTACGCCGCAAAAGCCGACAGGAGGGAGAGCCGCATGTCCGACGTTGACCTGCTGCGATCCCTCGGCATCGACCCGTCACGGCTGGACCCTGCCCCACCGTGGGCGCCACGCCAGAGCGCCGGCGTCGAGCGGCTCGATGGCAGCCATCCATGCGCGCTCTGCGGTGAGCCCGCAAGAGCGACCGGGGTCGTCGACCCGCCCGGGCACGGCCGCCGCTGGCTGGACCGCTGCATGCCCTGCCTCCTCGCCACCACTCCCCGCGGCGGGCCTCGTGCACCGCTCGCGGACACGCTGGCCGTTCTGCGGCAGGCAGCCCACGAAGCGGGCGTCGACCTGACCATTGTGGCCGCCGAGTCGTAGCGGCCCTGATCCAGCTGCGGTGAAACACGAGCGGCCGCCGTTGCACCTTCGTTCGGTGCAACGGCGGCCGCGTCGGCAGGGTCGTTACTACAGCTGCCGCTCGATCTTGGATTCCGGGACCAGCTCTTCCTGCATGCTCTTCTCGTTCTTGACGGCGTACTTGGCCTGCTGCCCCTGGCCCTCGGCGCGCTGGATCAGACCCTGCGCCTGCTCGCCTTGCTTGTTCCGGTACTCCACGCGCTGTCCCTTGGTGTACGGCATGAACTCTCCAAGTCTCGTCGGTGGGAGGCTGGCCCCGCTTATTCGGCGAGGGACGCCCCTCCTTGCGCCCGTGACCATCGCTGGGCGCAGTGACAGCTCACCCCCACCTCCACACCACAGCAACCACTGCGGGCCGAATGGGGGACGTCGTAGCCTGCCGTCGTGGGCACCCTGCGATTTCACCTGACCCTGTTCACCGGCGACAGGCCCGTCATGCACGGCTGGTGGGCCGACCTGCCGACTGCCGAGAAGAAGTACACGCGGTGGATCGGCGAGCGCGGAAGCCGCGCCGGTGCCCGCATCACGCTCACCGACGAGGCAGACGGCGGTCGGCTACTGAAGTCCTGGCCGGACGGGGACACCTGATACCGCCCGCGCTGTCGGCTCTGTGGGGGTATGCTCCCCGGCCGGTGAATTCGGAAGGTGGCGGCATGGCGGGTACGACAGCGTTCGTGTGGGTGCTCCTCGGCGGCTGCGGTGTCGCAGTCGTCACGGTCATCGCCCGGGCCAAGGTGGACATCGCCCGCATTCAGGCGAAGACCAGCGGCCGCGAATCGGCCCGGCGGAGCTGACCGACGTCAGTCCTTGATGGAGCGCACAGTCGGCTTCCGCTTCGGGGTGACGCCATGCTCCTTGGCGATGCCTCGCACGGTCTCCTCCGTCCACGGCGTCAGCGCCGCGATCTTGGCGTGAGACAGGCCGGACGTACGCAGTTCGTCGGCGACGGCCTTCCGCGCGGCCTGCCGCTTCTCCTCCAGCAGCTCCTCGGCCTTGGCCAGCTCTTCGAGGGCGTCGGTGAGGTTTTGGCTGGGCTCATGAGGCTCGGCGCTCTTTCGCGTGGTCATGCGGTCGAGTCTTCCACAAGGGGAGTTGGGCAAACCCGTTAGCCGTGTGGAGTTGGTGGCTCCGACCTGCGGGAATTCGCGGAAGGCGCCCCCGTCCCGTGCGCCCGGCGGACCGGCCACCGCGCGCCCCGGC
This sequence comes from Streptomyces sp. NPDC051664, assembly GCF_044453545.1. Lineage (NCBI taxonomy): Bacteria > Bacillati > Actinomycetota > Actinomycetes > Kitasatosporales > Streptomycetaceae > Streptomyces > Streptomyces sp. NPDC051664. Next base: position 247,165 of record NZ_JBITCU010000003.1, read on the forward strand.
AGTAGTCCAGGCGCAGCAGGAAGCCCCGCTCTTCCATGGTGGAAGGCGGGGCTTTCTGCTGGCCGGGCGCATCCGGGGCATGCCTCTGACCTGCACACTTTGCCATTTCATTGCCTACTCCAGCTGCCCAATCTGGTTTTCCCAAGTCGACTTGGGAAAGAATGGTGGATGTAACCACAAACCACCAAGAAAGAGGCGGACATGAGCGCACCGGTCAGCACCACTCACCCCGTCCGATGCCTCAAGTGCCGCAGGATCCTCCGCCGACCCTCGGTCGACGGCTACGGCCCGAAGTGTCGAGCTCGGCTCCGGCGCGCGACCAAGGCGCCGGAGATGAGCCAGTACAAGCCGCACCTGGTCGAGAAGGCGACTGAGTTGCTGGAACAGGGCGCGGTCATCCCCCTCCGCGCCACCAAGAAGAACCGTGTCTTCCTCGTGGTCAGCAGCGACGGCAGCAGCAACTACCGCACCGCGCGAGCCGCCTGCAACTGCCCGGCCGGCCTCAAGGCCGCGCACATGTGCAAGCACCGCATCGCGGTCCACGCCATCGAACTCGCCAGCTGACCCCCGCCCCCTGACCGAGAGGACTTCCGACATGAACGCGCACGTGACAGCCGCCGCCCGCGCCCAGCTCCTCGCCGCGATCGTCCGAGACCGCGCCCAGGGCCACCCCGAGGCCACCGCGCTCCGCACGATCGCCACGAACCTGACCCGGGCGGCCGGAATCCTCCGCAAGGCGGCCGACAGTGACCGCGTCCCCGAAGAGGCCGACCAGGCCCTGTGGCGCGCCCGCATGACCGCCGCCCGTGCGGAGACCGGCATCCCGGCCGCGGTCATCGACTACGTCTCGGCACTCGCCATCGGCTACGCGCCCGACCTGCCCGACCTGCTCCCCGCCGACCCCGAGCACGTCCGCCGGGAGAACGAGCTGCGCGCCCGCTTCCTCGACCTGTCCCGGCACCTCGACTGCCGCGACGAGGAAGTAGCCAATGCCGTGCTCGTCGCGCTCATCCGCCTGCACAGCGACTACGACCGCCTGGCCGACGACGTCGCCCTCCACGGCCGCGCCGACCAGCTCCCGACGACCTACCGGCCGAACGAGGGCACACGCACGGCCGTCCACCTGCCGGGCCACCTGACCGTGTTCGACGGCGGCCTGATCCTCGCCGAGCTGGCCGTCCCGTTCGCCATCACCCCCGGCGGGATCTGGCAGCTCATCAAGACCGCCCAACCCACCCGCGACACGGCCGCCGCGTTCACCGACGGCCTCAGTGCCGAGCTCGCAGCCGCCTGATCCCCGGACAGCGTGTCCGGACACGTCCGGACGTGCGTCGACCTGCAAGAACGCCAGCACGCGGACACCGTCCGGACAACGGTCCGGTCGGTGTCCGGACAGAGAGGACCAAGACGATGAGCACCACCGCCACCCCCCAGCCGGTCGAGGCCGAGTTCACCGGAGCGCGGCTGTACGACCTGCCGCAGACGGTGCGCGCCTTCACCGTGGCCGTCGCCGGGCCCGGACGGCACCTCGGGGAGCTGCCCCACCTGTTCGTAGTCGAGAGCTACAGCACCGAGAGCGCGTGGGCCAAGGTGCTGGCCTGGTACATGGTCGAGCACGAGACGGTCGACGCGCTCGTGGTCGCGGGCGAGTCCTTCGAGGGGGCCCCGCCCAAGGTGGGCCCCTACTGGCACGACCTGCGCCCGGAGTACGCCCGGCAGGAAGTGCTCGACGACCTCGCGGACCAGGCGGCCGAGATGGTCGCAGGTTTCCACGAGGGGACCCGAGACCTGGCCGACAGGCCCACAGAGCACGAGAGGGCGATCGGCGACGCGGCGTTCTCGGCCTGGCCGCTCGTGCTCCAGCTCGCCGAGAACGACGGCCGGGACTGACCCCCAGACAGCCTGGTCAGGCGGCCGGCTTGGTGCGCTTGACCTTGGAACGGCCGTGACCGCTGGCAATGTCGGCGACCCGCTGCGGGCTGATCTCCAGGCGCGGGGCCAGGTCCTCCTTGGTGAGTGGGCCGTCAAGGAGAGCGCGGACGGTGAGCTGCCTCTGCTCACGGAGCCAGGCCTGCAGATCGGGCACGGCCTTGAGCGCGCGGCCGAGGGCCTGCGCCCGCTCGATGGTGGGCTCGCCCGCCAGGTCGGCGAGGTCGGCGAAGGGCGCGGGGAGTTCGAGGCGATCCATCCGCGCAGTGTAGGGGGTACCCACTACGGAGCGCGTGCCGCCTCGTACGCCTGTTGACCCCGCAGGGCCCTGACCTGCAATCTTTCTCGATTTCTTCCCGCTACCCCGGTACCCCGAGGAGTGTCCGGCGTTAGTCATAGTGTCTACCCACTAAACACATCACTCCACAAGGAGCCAGCCATGGACGCCAGCACCGCCCACAAGCACCTCATCACCCGCGCGGACCGCGTCTTCGAAGAGGCCGCCGCGACCCGCGCGAGCCTGACCGACGCGCTCGCGATCGAGGGCGCCCAGTTTGATCACCTCATGGACGCTGTCCTGGTCGCCGACGGCAAGGCCAAGCCCTGGATGCACCTCATGAAGCGCATCGACCGCCACGGCGTCCGCGAGGGCCTGGCCAAGCAGCGCGAAGAGTGCATGGAGGCCCTGCTCATGTACGGGTTCTCGATGAGCACGAGCCTGGTCACCAACGCGGCCCGGTTCGCCGAGCAGGACGGCCTGCGCCGCTTCCTGGACGCCACGGACACCATGGAGATCGAAGACGCCCCGGCCGAGGAGACTCCGGCGCCGACCGTGGTGACCGTCCCGCAGGTGACCGCCGAGCAGAAGCACGGCCTGTACCTCATCCGGGACACCTTCGTGAAGCGCCAGGGCTTCACGGCACGCGAGGGCTGGAAGTACGTCACCAGCGTGGACGACGGCCGACTGGACACGGAGCTGGGCGACTTCCTGATCGGCCACGGATGGGCGGAGGTCGACACCGAGGCCACGCTCACCGAGGGCCAGCCGGTGACCCTGACCGCGACCGGCCGCCACATCCTGGCCGCCTGACGGGCAGCAGGGCGGGGCCAACCGGCCCCGCCCACCGGTCGACCGTGCGAGTAGCGGAGGCCGGGCGACAGGGCCCTGACCTGCAAACTTTCCCGATCTCCCCCCGTCACCCCGGTACCCCCAGGAGAGATCAGCGTTAGTCATAGTGTCGACCCACTAAACCACCCCCATGGGAGAGCGCCATGCGCATCGAGACTCTGATCGAGGACATCACCCTGGTCGCCGAAGCCGAAGCCGGAGACGCCGAGGACGCCCTCGACCTCTCGCGGCAGCTCATCCGCAAGGGCAACACCAAGCGTGCGATCGACGTCCGGCGCACGGTCGTGCGCGGCGCGCTCGACCGGGCCGCCCTCCGCAAGCTCGCCGTGACCGTCGCCGAGGACGCCGTGAAGCACCAGCGGTGGGTGCAGGCCGAGTGGAGCTCGCTCGCCCGCGAGGCCCGCACCCTCAACCTGCCCGCCCAGTTGACGACCGCGATCGGCCAGATCGCGCGCACCGCCTGACCACCCGACCCGAATCAGAAGGAGGTTCGCCAGATGGCGGACGTCACGATCACCGAAGGCGACCTGTTGCGCGCCGCACTCGCGAAGGCCGGACGGCAAGCCTTCCTCGGCGGAGAGGGCGGCATGAGCTACCTGATCCTGGCCGTCGCCCCAGCCGGCCAGGACAGCGAGCAGCGCGCCTACGGCGGCCCGCACCTCCTCATGTACGCCGGTGAGCAGGCCGACCGACCGGCGGCCAAGCACCGCGAACCCTGGTCGGCCCACCTGCACGACGCCCACGGCGACTACGTGGACGCCGTCTTCGACGGCTCACCCGCCCCGCTCGACGCGGCGGCCGACGCGGAGCTGTGCGCCACCAAGGTCCTCGCCTGGCTCGGCGAGCGCCTGGACGACGCCGCCCCCCGCCCCGACCACGCCTGACCACCCAGACGAAGGAGTCACGCCAGATGGCAGACATCACGATCACCCACACGCGAGCGGAAGGCACGCTCCTCGAAGGCTCCCGGAAGGGAGACGGCGTCTTCGAGATCGTCAGGGATCACGGCTTCTGGTTCTCGCGAAACGTGACCGGCCTCTACATCCGGCGGTCGCAGGACAAGGAAGCCCAGATGTGGCGGATCGACGGCGCAACTGCCGCCCTCCGCGCGGCCGGTCACGAGGTGACGGTCACGATCGACGAGGACACCCGGAGGTCGTTCGCGGAGGCCGAGGCCGACCGCGAGCAGCGCGCCGAGGACCGGGCCGAGCGGTTCAGCGACCGCGCGGACCGCGCCGCCTCCTCCTCCGACGCGCGGCGCGCGGCGGCCGACAACATCAGTCGGCGGTTCGAGTTCGGCCAGCCGATCCTCGTCGGGCACCACAGCGAAGGCCGCGCCCGCCGGGACCAGCAGCGGATCGACACGAACATGCGGGCCATGATCGCCGAGAGTGAGCGCGCCGGGTACTGGTCGGACCGGACCCGGGCGGCCGAGAACTACAAGGCGCACCGGATCGATCCGCAGCGCACCCTGCGGCGGCTGGACCGGCTGAAGGCCGACCTGAGGAAGCAGGAACGGGCCCATGCCAACGCGGTCGAGAAGGGCTGGGTCTCGGTCGGTCGGCACGCCCGCCTCATCCAGGACCTGACCGAGGAGATCGCCCACTGGGAGCAGCTCGTCGAGAAGGCCAAGGCCGACGGGGTCAAGGTGTGGGGCCCGGACGACTTCGCGCCCGGCGACTACGCGCTGTACGCGGGCTCCTGGTACGGAGTGGCCCGGGTCAACCCCAAGACGCTGTCCATCGCCTGGAATCTGCGGCTGGCCCCCAAGCAGGTCATGAGCCTGGAAGACGCCACGCTCAACGGCCGGGTCTCGACGCACCCGGCCGACTACACCCAGGTGCAGGGCCGATGCCCCGGAGAGGCGATGAACGCCTTCCTCGCCGACGGGAAGGTCCCCGGCAAGAAGTCGGCCCGCGAAGCCTCGGAGGCGGCACCGGCCGACGCTATCCACGAGGCACAGACCAAGGCCAAGGCGCAGAAGCCGAAGAAGCGCACCGACCCGAAGATCCCGAAGCGGGTCAAGGTCGAGTGCCGGTGGGACGCCACCGAGGCGACGCTCACGTGGCTCAACGGCAACAACCAGCCGCACAAGGGTCACCCGCCCGTGACGATCACCGCGCCGGACGGGGTGAAGTTCACCGAGTCCGTGTGGTCGGAGTCGCTCCTGTCCCAGGTGACCGCCCTCCTGACCGGGGCCGGGCTGACCTACGGGGCGGGGGCCTGGACCGGCGGCCCGGGGCGCGGCATCGTCCGCGCCATCGAGCCGGTCCCGGAGGTGGAGCCGGAGGCCCCCGCGGTCGACGAGCAGCCGGCTCCGGAGCCCCCGGCCGAGGAGCTCCCGGCGGCCGACGTCGCCGCGGTGGTCGACGACGGCCAGGCCCCGGCCGACGTCCCCTCGGAGGTGCCCGTCGAGGACGCGGCCGGAGGTGAGCAAACTGCCTCTGACCTGCGATTTCTTCCGAATCGCCCGGTACCTCACGGAGAGTCACGCGTTAGTCATAGTGTCGACCCACTAAACCCCACACCGCACAGTGAGAGGCCGGACATCATGACCGACACCACCGACACCGCCCAGGTCACCGAGGTCACCGAGACGGCCCCCGCGAAGAAGACCCCGGCCGCCAAGAAGGCCCCCGCGAAGAAGGCACCCGTGAAGGCGGTAGTGAAGAAGGCCCCGGCCGCCAAGAAGACTGCCGAGACCAAGGCCGAGCCGAAGTCGGTCCAGAAGACGATCCCGATCGACCGGATCGACCGCGACCCGAACCAGCCCCGCGAGATCTTCGACCAGGCCAAGCTGGAGGAACTCGCCGGCTCCATGCGCGAGCTCGGACAGCTCCAGCCGATCACCGTCCGGTACGACGCCGGAACCCGCAGGTACACCATCATCATGGGCGAACGCCGGTGGCGGGCGGCGGGCATGGCCGGTCTCACCGAGATGACCGCCCTTGTCCTGCGCGGCGTCGAAGCCGACTCCCGCGAGATCCTGGCCATGGCCGTCGCTGAGAACGTCGGCCGCGCGGACATGACGCCCATGGAAGAGGCCAAGGCGTTCAAGCGGCTGGAAAAGGGCGGCTACACGATCGACGAGATCGGCGGAGTCTGCGGCAAGTCCCCGGCATACGTCGGATGGCGGATGGACCTGCTCAGGCTGTGCGAGCCCGCACAGGAAGCGGTCGCCAAGGGGCACCTGTCGCTGAACCTGGCCTGGTACGCCTCCCAGTTGAGCTGTGACAACCAGCTGCGGTTCCTGGCCAAGTACGCGCGCGGCGCCTTCAACAGCGACCGCGACGCCGAGGCGTTCGTGAAGGCCGCCCGCATCGAGGAGGAGCGCCGCGAGTCCCAGGGCTCGTTCTTCGTCCTGGCCGACGAGACCCCGGCCAAGCCGGGCGACGTTCAGGAACCGCTCCCCGGTGCGCACGACGTCCCCGAGGAGGAGCGCGAGCGGATCATCGCCGACCGCACGAAGCTCACGAAGAAGATCGACAAGCTCTCGACCGCCGGAGAGATCCTGTCCGAGCTGGCCACCGCCGACCCCGAGGAGCTGGCCCTGCTCCTCGCCGGAGTTGCCGGAGGGGTCGGCGCCCACCAGCACCGCATTGAGCACCTGCGGAGTCTGACGACCAAGGTGATCAAGAACCTGCGCGATGCCCAGGCCATCGCGGCGGTGCGGGCCGGTGCGATCGAGATCAACCCCGACGCGGTCGCCCCGGTGGCCCCGGCCGAGGTCGACGCCGCCTGACCTGCCTGCTTCCAGGCCCGGACTTTAGTGGGCACCCACTAAGGCCAGTGGGTGCCCGCCCCGCACCCGACCGTGAACCGAAGGAGCCTCATGCGATTCCCGACCGACGTCCTCCGCGTCCTGACCGACCCGCGCACCGTCATCAGCGGCGACCTGGTGCGGATCCCGTTCGAGATCGACCGTGTGGTCTACGAGCAAGTGAACTCGGTGCTCAAGGCGATGAGCGGGAAGTGGGACGGCCGCAAAGCGGTCCGGGGCCACGTCTTCCCGTACCGGATCGAGGAGTTCATGCGCCACTGCCTCGCGGCCGGTGAGTACCCGACGAAGAACGAGCAGGGCTGGTTCCCGACCCCGCCCAGCCTGGTCACGCAAGTCGTGGACCTCGCGGGCGTCTGCGCCGGGATGTCCGTGCTGGAACCCTCGGCCGGCTCAGGAGCCATGACGGCCGAGATCGCCAAGCGCGGCGGAGTCGTCGACGCCGTCGAGCTCGACTCCCACCGGGCCGGGCTGTTGCGCGAACAGGGCGACAGCCGCCGGGTCGTGGAGCGCGACTTCCTCGACCTCGACCCGCTCGACTACGCGGAAGGGTTCGACCGGGTGGTGATGAACCCGCCGTTCTCGAACGGGCTCGACCACATCAAGCACGCGATCGGGTTCATGAAAGACGACGGGATCCTCGTCTCGATCATGTCCCAGGGCCTCATGTGGTGGTCGGACAAGGCCAGCACCGAGTTCCGCGAGGTGGTCGAAGAGGTGGGAGGAGAGATCGAGGTCCTGCCCGACGACTCGTTCGCCGTGTGCGGGACGTCGATCCGGACGTGCCTGGTGTTCCTCCCCGGCTACGCCGGTGGCCCGCTGCGGACCCACGACTGGCTGAGCCGCCAGCCGTGCCAGCTCGACCTGTTCGCCGCGTAGACCCCCCGCAACACACCCTGAATCTATGGTTGTTCAACTGGCCGCCATAGTGGGTAGCCACTAAAGTTGATCTTGTACCCACCAACGCACACGAAAGGCAAGGCATGAGTCTCCGCCTCGCGACCTGCACCTACCAGGAGTTCGCCCCGCACATGGGCACCCCGGTCCGGACCACGGCCGGTCACCCGCGGTTCTCCCTCCCCTACCAGCTCGCCGGTCACGCGCGCCTCGTGACGCCCACACGGGAGCTGCTGAAGATCAACGCCCGGGACGCCTACGAGTTCAGCTACCGGCGACTGCTCAACGGCAACGGACTCGAGAACATCCGCCGCGAGCTGGCCACCATCGCAGCCGCCAGCGGCTCGGACGGCCCGCTCGTCCTGCTCTGCTTCGACCGCTTCGACAAGCTGCGCCCCCCGAACGACTGGTGCCACCGGATCCAGTTCGCGAAGTGGTTCACCGAGCAGACCGGCGAGGAAGTGCCCGAGCTCGGTGCCAAGCCGATGTCGGCCCAGACGCCGCCGCCCACCCTCTTCGACGTCTAGACCCCAGCCCGGGCGGGCGGGGGCGGGAATCCCCGCCCGCCCGGGCGCCAACCGAACTCACCTCACAGCACGCAAGGAGCGCCACCATGTCCCGCGACAGCAAGATGATCCAGACCCGCGTCTGCATCGACGACATGCTCGGCCCGTTCGACTGCAAGCTCAACCCCGCCAACCGCTGGAACGGGTGGCTGAGCCCCTACTTCACCCTCGACACCACCCGCGAGCTGTCCGCCCAGACGCTCCGCATGGCCGACGAGTACGGCTACGACTGCGTCGACACCATCCACGTGATCGACGGCCGCGAGGACAGCCAGGACACCGTCCACATCATCGAAGGCGGCACCTGCCGGTACAACAGCGAGGACGAGCGGGAAGACGAGCGGGTAGCGATCGCCGTCCGCATCCGGTGGCGCAACGTCGGCCGGGACGCGGTTGCGGCCACCACGATCACGCACGCCACACCCGGCGACCGCAAGGCGGCCCGTCGGCGCAAGGTCACCGGTCGCGGCGCCCAGCGCTCGGTCGTCGTCCACGCCCGCTGGCAGTGGCTCATCGAAGGCAGCGACGCGGCCGCCGACGTCTCACCGCTCAGCCGCGACGGCCTCTACGGAGTCGGCGGCTGGGAGTGGACTTGGCATTTTTCCTCGTGGTGGTGCGTGTGCGGCGAGTGCATGGACTGGCACGAGCTCAGGTGCGACAACTGCGACCTTCACCGTGACAGCCAGCCCCCCGCCCTGACGGGCCCGGTGGTTGCCGAGAAGGTCGGCACCATCCTGCGAACCCTCGCCCCCGAGGCGACCTCGGCCCTGGTCGACTTCAACGGCCCTGCCCGCCTCATCGCAGTATTCGCCGGCGACACCGAGATCGACACGGCCGACGACACCGGCCCCTTCGACACCGAAACCCTCGGCGAGGCCGACACGCTCCTCCGCCAGGCCCACGACCGGGCCAGCAGGCTCCACGACCTGATCGCCGACTGGGAGCACGTGCCCGACGAGCGGACCACCCAGCTCTACCGCGTCACCTTCCCCGCCCTGTAGCCAGCCCCCGGCCCGGGGTGCGGCGCTCCAAGCGCCAGCCCCGGGCCCCCTCCTCCACCCCACCCAGAGCGAACGAGGACGTCACATGCCCGGCAACACCCCCCAGGCCCCGGCCTACCAGCTCCCCGACAGTCGCGCCCTGTCCACCGCAGCGCACGAGGCAATGAACGCGTACCACGCGGCGGCCGAACGGCTCGGCCGCGTGATGGCCGTCGTCACCGCGGCGGCCGTGCGGGACATCCTGACCGGCAACGACAGTGGGGATGACCCCTTCGACGCCACGCACGCGGAACTCATGGAAGCGGCCGACGGCTCGCTGCACGCCACCGGCCGGTACTGGACGGCGGACGGCACCGAGACCTCGTTCACCGCCACGCTCGGCACGTACACCGGAGACGAAGTCTTCGAGATGAACGAGTGGGTGCCCTACCTGAACTACGACAACGAGCGCGTCTGGAAGCCCCTCGTCACCAAACTGCCCGAGCGCGACGGCCGCGCGGTCTACCGCATCGACCTCGCCAAGGCAGCCGGCCTACCCCTCGACTGACCACGCGTCACCCCTGGTCCCGGGACGGGCGAGGGCGGGAATCCCCGCCCGTCCCGGGGTCGCCCCATGCGCACCGACCGAAACGACCTCACGGAGAGCCCCATGATCGAAGTACTCGTCTCCTGCAACGACCGCGACCGCTACCCAGCTTGGATCGACCCCGACGACCAGCGCGACGGCTTCGTGAAGCCGTGGTTCGACCTCGACACCGTCCGCCGGATCGCGGACGACACCCAGGCCGAAGCCGCCCGCCTCGGACACGGCTCGGCCGACACCGTGCACGTCATGGACGGCACGGTCGACGGCGACAGCCACGCGGTCGTGCTCAGCATCTGCTGGATGTACCTCGGTGGCGAGCGTCACCAGGAGGCGGCCGAGATCGCCCAGCCCAACGACGACGGCCGGTACGCCATCGGCGGCCACGAGTGGTGCTGGTACGTGCTCTCGGCCGACCTTTCGCCGCTGATCCCCTTCCAGTTGAAGCGGACCCCGCTGCCGCCCCTCCCGGAGCAGCGCGCCATCTGACCTGCGGTTTTCTCTGAAAACCTCAGTTCACCCCGGTACCTCACGGAGAGTCACGCGTTAGTCATAGTGTCTACCCACTAAGCACCACACAGCGAGGAGAACACGTGCTCAGAATCGAGGACCTGCCCGCCCCGCTCAGCGCCACCGCCACCGAGGCCGGTTGCTGGGAGTGGCGGGGCGAGCGGAACAAGCAGGGCTACGGCTACTACCGGGTGAGCGGCAAGCGTCATTACGCCCACCGCGCGTCGTACGAAGCGGTGGTCGGGCCGATTCCTGATGGCCTGGAGATCGACCACCTGTGCGTGAACCCGCCGTGCATCAACCCGGCCCACCTCGAACCGGTCACGCACGCCGAGAACCAGCGGCGAGCCGCCGAGCGGCAGACCGCCTGCCGACGAGCCGGCCACGACTGGACCGACCTGAAGAACGTCAGGGTCCGTTCCAACGGCAGCCGTTACTGCGCCGAGTGTCACCGGGAGGCGCAAAGGCGCCGTCGCGCGCAGGAGACCGGCGTCCCCTTCAAGGGGGCCACGCGGGATCGCATGCACTGCCCGCAGGGCCACGCGTACGACGAGGAAAACACGCTCATTCGGAGCTGCGGCCGCAGGGCGTGCCGAGCCTGCAAGCGGCAGCGCGACAGCGACCGCCGCGCCCAGAAGAAGACCTGACCAGCAGTGCCCACCGGCCGGGACCCCACGGGGTCCCGGCCGGACCCATGCCCGCCCGGACGGCCCACCACCCCAGAGGGAGCGCCCCATGCCCTACATCGACTCCACCACCCAAGCGTGGGCAGCCGGCTCGGCGTCCGCGTACAAGCATGATGGGTCCGAGTTGACCGTGATGTCGTGGTTCTGCGGTGCGGGCGGTGACACGCAGGGCGCGGACGCGGTCCCCAATGTGAGAGTCACCAGGGCCGCGAATCACTGGGACATCGCGTTGGCCACACACGCCTGGAACAACCCGAGCTGCGAGGTCTGGAAGGGCGACATCCGCCGGGCCCCGGTCGAGAAATGGCCAGTCTGCGACATCTTTTGGGCGAGTCCGGAATGTCCGAAATGGAGCTCGGCCCGGGGTGTGAAGCGTGACTTCGACAAGACGCTCCAGGGCCAGATCGACTTCGAGGAACCGGAGTTCAAGAGCGACAAGGAGCGGCGGGCAGCCGAGGAGCGCTCGCGTGCCCTGATGGAAGAAGTCCCCATGTACCTGCGCGGCGTGATCGCCAGGGGCGGCCTGGTCAAGGCGGGCGTGGTCGAGAACGTCATCGACTGCCGCGACTGGGACGACTGGGACCGGTGGATTGCCGAGTTCGACAAGATGGGCTACGAGACCAAGGTCTGCGCGATCAACAGCATGCACGTCGACCCGCGCAGCCTCGACCACATCCCGCAGAGCCGGGACCGGCTGTACGTCGCCTACTGGCACAGGAGCCTGGGCCGCACCCCCCAGTGGGACAAGTGGATCCTGCGCCCCGAAGCGTTCTGCTTCGACTGCGACGAAAGGGTGGAGGCCGTCCAGGTCTTCCGCAAGGCGGGCAAGGACATGGGCCGGTACCGCCAGAGCTACGACTACAGGTGCCCGCGCAAGAGCTGCCGCGCGATTGTCGAGCCCATGGTGCTCCCCGCGGCTGCCGCGATCGACTGGTCGCTGCCCGGGACGCCGATCGGCGACCGCCCGAAGACCGAGGACTGCCCCGAGGGCCTGGCCCCGGCCACGATCGCCCGGACCCGCGCCGGATTCGCCCAGTACTGGGGATGGGGAGCCCAGGCGGACGACGACGGCCAGGACTCACTGTTCGGCGGGCTCGGCGACGCCCCGCAGACCACCCCCGGCCCGCTCCTCGTCCCGACCGGCGGGACCTGGCGGGACAAGGCCGTCACCCTCGACCGGCCGATGTCGACCCGCACGACCGTCGAGACCGACGGCATCGTGATCCCGCCCATCCTCGTCCCCTGCGAGGGCCGCGACGGCAAGAAGCCGATGAGCCTGGACGACCCGCTCCGCACCCAGACGGCCCGCCTGGAGACCGCCCTCGCCTACCTGCCGCCCTTCGTGATTCCGATGCGGGGCGGCGGTGACAAGGAGAAGGCCCGGCACATCAGCGCCCCGCTCCACACCGTGTCGGCCGGCGGCAACCACCACGGCCTGGTGACCGCCCCCGACCACCTGCTCGTCCCGTACTACGGCAACGGCCGGGCGAGGGAACTCAGCGAGCCGATCGGCGCCCTGCCGACCCGCGACCGGTACGCCCTGGTCAAGGGCGACTTCAACATCGACGACGTCCTGTTCCGGATGCTGCAGCCCCACGAGATCGCGCGGGCGATGGCCTTCCGAACGGGCTACAAGATCATGGGCTCCAAGCGGCACCAGGTCCGACAACTTGGCAACGCTGTCACCCCGGGCGTCGCCGAGAACCTGTACTGCGCGCTGGTCGAGGCGATCACCGGCGAGGAGCTCTCACGGTTCGCCGAGGGGTGCGGCCCGCTCTCCCTGGCCATGGCCGCCTGATCTGCGGGAACTTCACCCGAATCCTTTTTCCCAAATGGATTACCCCAAGTCGTCTTGGGAAAGAATGGTTGTAGAACCACTCACCATCCAGCCCCCCAAGGGAGTCACCATGCGCGCCACCATCCGGCGAACCAACCTGGACGCCCTCCACGGAGACGTGGACGCGGCGATGCCGCAGCTGGAGATCGAGGACCACGCCATGTACTACCAGCTGCTCGTCATCGCCCAGCCCGGCGAGCCCGACTCGATCGGCGAGGACGTCATGCCCGGGAGCGCGGTCCGCGAGCTGATCCGCACCCAGCTCCAGGTCGCCATGCACGAGGTCGAGCAGACCGACCGGGACGAGATCACGCTCCGCTGGACGCGCAAGAGCAAGCGGAACAACTACCGCACGCAGAGCTGCACGTACTCGAAGGTCTGCTAGCTAGCGGCGGCCGGTGGGGCGCGTAAGCGATGGGAATCCCACCGGCCGCCAGACGCAGCCCGGCACCGAAGGGCCTCACAACCCGACCAGGCGCGTGAGGCCCACCGTACCCCTCACTCAGATCACCGGAGGAACGCGTGAGCACCGAAACGACCACCGAGACCCGCGAGTTCATCATCGTCGGCCAGGACCAAGGCGCCAGCTACACCCTGTGGGACGTCGCCCCCGCCCCGACCGACGCCACGAAGCGGGCCACGGCCCTCGAGGAAATCGAGATCGACGCGTTCGACGCGTTCGGCTCGGTCCACACCGAGCACGCCACCAGCGCCCGCGCGGCCGTTGACCAGCTGCTCGCCGAACTGCTCAGGCGGTCCGGCCTCGACGAGTACCCGCTGAGCCCGGACAGTCGGCTGGAGGCCTACCAGGCGGACCCCGAGCCCCAGCCGGCCACCGCGCCCGAGCCGTACGGCACGGCGTACGCGCTGTCGGCCACCCGGGACGCCGGATACCTGGTCAAGGGCAGCAGTGTCCCCGGCACCGCGACCTTCGCCGTGGACGGCCTGCCGGTCAGGAGCACCACGTCGACCCGCGACCGCGTGCGTGCGGGTGTCATCAACAGCGGCCTGGACTGGCCGATGTCCAACGTGCTCGTCAAGGTCGTCCCGATCGGGACCGGTGGTGACGAAGCCACCAGCGTCGGGACCAGCGGCCTGGACCTCGCCATCGCGTGCGCCGTCCTCGCCGCAGCCGGACAGCTCCCCGGTGACTGCCTGGCCGGAGTGGCCATGGTCGGCGAACTCGGCCTCGACGGCGGGGTGCGCCTCCCGTATGGCCAGCCCGGCGCGATCCGTGCGATCGCCGCAGGCGGCACAACGACGGTCCTCGTCCCCAACGGTGCTGTGGAGGACGCGGCCACCGCGGGCGTCCGGGCGATCGGTGTCGGCTCGCTCGACGAGGCCTTGGCCGTGCTCGCCGGTCACTGGCACCACCCCCAGGGCTGCGCCCACTGCGCGGACGGCCCGGTGGCCCCCCACCAGCCGTGCACCCCGGCCGGCCTGTGCCCGACCTGCCAGAGCAGCAGCCCGGCCCCGTTCTGACCGCCGCGCCAGGCGGGGGACGCGCATACCCCGCCCGGCGCCTGCCCTCCACCACCCGCACGCGATAGAAGGACAGCACCACCATGAGCGTCACCACTGATCAGATCCAGCTCGACGCGTACGGCCCCGACCGGTTCGCGGAGCACCAGCCCTTTGGCCGAGTCGGATACCTGTTCACCGTCCCCGGCGACTTCCCCGCCGACGTCCCCGCGAGCCTGGACGTCACTGACTGGGAGATGGCCGTCTACCGCACCCGCGCCAGCGCCGCCGAGTGCTGGGAGGTCCGGGACGTCTACGGCCACCGCAAGGTGTGGGCCGAGGCCGAAACCCGGCGGGAAGCGGTCGGCCTCGCGTTCAACGAGATCGCCCGGGTCCGCCGCGAACGCGCGGCCGAGACCGCCGAACGGCGTGTGAACATCCTCGGCCTGGCCCCGGTCGCCGACACACCCCCGGAGGACAGCGACGAGAGCACCAGCCTGGCCACCGACCCGATGACCGCCGCGTTCTCCGCCATGTTCGAAGACGCCTACGGGGAAGCGAAGCGGACCCGACAGGCAGCCCTGGCCGCCGCTGCCGCCTACGCCGCCCACCTGATCCGGCCCCACCTGCCCACCGCGGCGGCCCTCACCGTGGACGTCACCAACGGCGGGCTCCGCGCCGTCCTCGACAGCGACCGCAAGGCCCTCTGGTACGCGCCCGCTTGCCCGGTCGGCCTCGGCGACGCCATCGTGGAGGAAGTCGAGGGCCTCATGCGCGACGCCCTCGAATTCGGTGCGGACGAGAAGTCACTCGAACAGGCCGGGTGGCACAACCCGGGCTCGCACGACGACACGTACGACCTGGAACTGCCGCAGCGATAGCGGCCCGTCCGCCCGTGGGGCCGTGACCAGCACCCGGTCACGGCCCCACACGCGTGTCCAAGCCGCCCACCGCCCCCAGCTCACCACCCCCCAAGTGGCAGCAACGAGGCGCGCACAGCCCCGGCCACGGGCCCCCGTGATCGGAATTCGGGCCGTCTCCACCCTCAGTTGGGTCGCTCTGTGTGGGTGTATCGTTCCGTTCCGTGAGCGGCTGTCCTGAGCAGCGGTGCAGCCGACCACATGCGTCAGTAGTGCAACAGCAGCACACCCGCCTTCCGGGCGGGAGGTCCTGGTGCAAATCCAGGCTGGCGCTCCACCACGAAGCCCCCGAACGGCCCCGGCCGGTCGGGGGCTTCGCTGTGCACCCTGGCCTGCATTGATGCCCCCGAAGCGGTCCCCTCAGGTCGGCTACCATCGCCGCTCGCCTCAGCGGAACCGTCACAGGAGCGGCCCATGTTCCACGGCTCGATCCCCGCGCCCCTTCGGTCGATCATCTACGAGCACGCCGGGACTTGGCCCGGCAAAGACATCTACGTCGGGTGCTCCGGCAACTTCACGATCGAGCGGGTTCTCAGCTCCCGCTTCGGTGCGGAGCGCCGTGTCCACGGCAACGACATCACCGCGTACTCGTGCGCTCTCGGCTGGTACCTGGCCGGGGAACCGCTGGAGTACAACCTGCGCGAGGAGTACGAAGACTCCCTCGGCTGGCTGCACCCGTACCTGGAGGACCGCACGGACCTCCTCGCCACCCTGATGCTCGGCACCCGGTTCCTCCAGTACGTCGGGAAGGAAGGCCCGTACTACCGGCGGATGATGGACGCCACCCAGGACCAGTGGCCCCGCATGCACGAGAAGACCGCCACGAAGCTCCGGGGCCTGGAGACGACGCTCGGCTCGTTCTTCGCCGGCGACGTCCGTGACTACCTCGACCAGGTCCCGCCCGAGGCACCCGTCGTCATGTTCCCGCCGTTCTACTGCCTGTGGCCAGAGCACCGGTTGCTCACCGCGGATCTGCGGTGGGTGCCGTGTGGCGACCTGAGGGCCGGGGACAAGCTCCTCGCCTTCGACGAGGAGACGCCCGAAGGCTGTACGCACCGGCGGCTGCGCTGGTCGGAGATCGTTCGCTCCGAGCCCGCCGTGAAGGAGTGCGTGCGCGTCGTCCTGGAGGATGGCACGGACGTCGTGTGCACCACGGATCACCCGTGGCTCGCGCAGCGCCTCGACCGGCCGAGCAGCAACCCGAAGCGCTGGGTGCGTGCCGATCGGCTCATGGATGAGGCGCCGTACGTGATCCGTCTCCTCGACACCTGGACCGAGGCCCGCAGCTACGAGGCCGGGTGGCTCGCCGGGATGTTCGACGGCGAGGGCAGCATCTACATGGGCAAGTCGTCGTCCAAGGCCGGGATCGCCCAAGTCTCCGGACCGGTTGCCTATCGCTTCACGGCGTGGATGAAAGAAGCTGGCTTCGACACCAGCGAGTGCCCGCGCCCCAGCGGCGTGACTGGCTACGAGGTTGCGGGCGGCTGGCCCGAGATGCTGCGCGCCCTCGGCACCCTGCGCCCGGAACGGCTGATCAACCGGCTCCAGCAGCTCGACGTGGACCGGCTCAGTATCCGGTCGCGCGGCAACCCGCGCGTCAAGGTCGTCGCCGTCGAGCCCGTCGGACCCCGCCCGATTCAGTCGATCATGACGACAACCGGGACGTACATCGGCGAGGGCTTCGCCATGCACAACAGCGGCGACTACACCAGCCAGTTCGCGCCGATCGACTCGGCGTTCGCCTGGCCGGAGCCGGAGTTCGGCGAGCTCGACGAGACCGGCAAGGAACGCATCATCGAGCAGGTGCAGGACCGGCCGAACTGGGTCCTCGGCCTGCACATCGAGCGCCCCGAGCTCCGCGACCAGTTGGCCGGTGTCGTCCAGACCGCGAACCGCGGCCTGCCGATCTACGTGTACGCGGCGGACGGCCCCCGGCGCATCGTCCGACCCCGGCAGCCCATCGAGACGATCCCCATGCCGAAGATCGGCAAGGACGAGGAACTCGGCGACCGGATGAGCCTGCACATCCTGACCGGTGGCCAGTTCGCCGCCGTCCGGTCGCAGTTCATGTCGAAGACGATCCTGCCCGGGTCGCCGCTCATCGCTTGCGGTGTCGCCGTCGACGGGAAGCTGATTGGCGCCTTCGCCTACCTGCCGCCGAAGTTCGACCCGAACACCGCCTACCTGATGTCGGACTTCCCCGTGTCGTGGACCAGGTACCGGCGCCTCGCCAAGCTGATCGTGATGGCGGCCTCCACGAAGGAGGCACAGCTCCTCATCCAGCGGTCCCTGTCGAAACGGATCACCGGCTGGGCGACCACCGCGTTCACCGACCGGCCCAACTCAGCGAAGTACGGGCGGGGCATCCCCGGCGTGAAGCTCCAGAAACGCTCCGAGCCCGGCGACGCCGGCGACGGCATCCACCGCTACCAGCTCCAGTACGGCGGCCCTCTCGGCGGCTACGACCTCGCCGAAGCCCTGGACCTGTGGAAGACCAAGCACGGTAAGGACATGCGATGAAGGGCCGGTCAGTCCGCCTCGGGCGCCTGGCCCCCATTGGCGATCCACCACTCGTACGACACCAGCACCGCGCGGGGCTCGCCGTTCTTCTCGATGACCGTCTGTTCGCCCTTGAAGTGGGCGCTGTCCACTCGCCGACCAAGCTGCTCGCGCAGCTCCCGGACTCCGATTCGCTCCATGGAGTGGAGGGTACACAAAGTACTCACGGCCCCGATGGTACACACGGTACCTTGTGTACCGTGATCATGATTGTGTGTAAGACCTGCCAGGTCGAGAAGCCCGAGGATGAGTTCCACCGCCACCGGGACACGAAGACGAGGCGTCACCCGAGCTGCAAGGTGTGCCGCAAGGCCGAGCGGCGCGACCACTACGCGAAGAACCGCGACAGGGTGCGCGCGCAGATGCGCGCGTACTACGAGCAGCACGGCGACGTCATCCGGCAGCGCTCCGTCGAGGACAAGCGGCTGCGCCGCCAGGACCCCGAGTACGTGCGGCGAGAGATCGACTTCAACCGCGAGTGGCGACGACGGAACCCCGAGAAGGTAGCCGCCGCCAACGCCCGCCAGCGCGCCCAAGGCCGCTTCAACCCGGACTGGACGGCGGAGGAGTGGCAACAGCTCCTCGACCTCTACGGGCACCGCTGCCTCGCCTGCTTGGAGACCGGCCTCAAACTCCAGCCCGACCACGTCGTCCCGCTGTCCTGGCCGGACGCCAGCAACGCCATCGACAACATCCAGCCCCTGTGCGGAACGTGCAACCGACGCAAGGGCGACCGCCACATCGACTACCGGCCCCAGCACGAGGAGGCACAGCCGTGCCCGTAGAAACCCCCGCCCTGCGTCCCCGCCTCGTCCGGCGGAACCCCGCGGACCTCCAACTCCTTCCGGTGAACGCTCGCTTCTTCCGGAAGGAGGAGTACGACCGGCTGGTGGAGAACGTCCGCCGCGACGGCTGCCTGACCAGCGTGCCCCTCGTCTACGGCGGCGGCGAGTACGAAGAGGGCCGCGAGCTCGTCCTGTCCGGGAACCACCGCACTATGGCGGCCGTGGATGCCGGGGTCGACGCCATCGACGTCATGCTCATCGAGGAGCACCTCGACGAGCGGCAGCTCATCGCGATCCAGCTGTCCCACAACAGCATTGCGGGCGAGGACGACCCGGCCACGCTCAAGCAGCTGTACGAGCAGCTCGACGACGTCGACTGGCGGGCCTACTCCGGCCTCGACGACGACCAGCTTCAGCTCCTCGCCGAAGTCAGCCCCGAGGGCCTGTCCGAGGCGAACCTCGACTTCGCGACCGTCAGCCTCGTGTTCCTGCCCCTGGAGCTCGAAGCGGCCCGCGAAGCCTTCGACCAGGCCCGGCTCGGCCAGGACGCCTCATGGCTCGCCGCACGCGCCGACTACGAACAGACCCTCGACACCCTCGCCTCCACGCACGCAGCCCACAAGGTCGGCAACGTCGCGACCGCGCTCCACGCCATCCTCACCATCGTCGAGAACCACCTCACCGACCTCCAGGCCGGCTACCAGTCCCCAGACGGCACACCCCTGCACTCCGGCACCGTCGGGCTTGAGACCGTCCTTGGCGCACGCTCACTCCCAGCACCAGCAGCCGTCACGATCAACAAAGCCATTGCTGCAGCAGAGGGCCGTGGGGAGATCGAGCAGGGGCAGGGATGGCGCCTCCTTGAGCGGTTGGCAGGGGAGTACCTGTCCGGCGAGAACTACGTCAGCAGCGGTACGGACGGTCAGCCGTGACCACCAACGCCCCGATCACACTCGACCCCGCACTCGACCCCTGGGAGCGCCAGCCCAAGGAGTCAGCCCGCAAACACGGCCAATTCGCCACGTACCGGGACCTCGGGCGCGCCAGAACCTTGTCGAAGGCTGCACAGAGCCTGACACTCGCGCACGGGCACGTGAGGAACGTCGCCGCCGAGTTCCGGTGGCGGGAGCGCGTCGAGGCGTACGACCGGCATCTGGACCGCCTGTACGAGGCGACGTGGCTCGAAGAGCGCCGCAAGGCAGCCGAGACGGACTCGAAGATCCTGGGCGCAGCGATCGGGAAACTGGCGCAGCGCCTGGGGACGTTGAACGCCGCCGAGCTGTCGCCGGGGGATTTCATCCGGCTGATGGATGTGGCCATGCGGCACCGGCGTGTCCTGTTCGGGGACCCCACGGAGACGATCGCTGTCACCGGCCAGGGCGGGAACCCGCTTGCGGTGCAGCTCGCCGAGTTCGCGCAGATGCCCGCCGACCAGCGACGCGTACGTCTCGCGGACCTCACCGCGGCGGTGAACAGGCGACTGCGCGCGGTCGACGGCGGCGACGACGAGGAGGAAGGCCCCGACCCCGCGCCTGTTGGGGACGGGAGTAGCGGCGAGGAGTGAGCGAGTACCAGTCTGGCGACGAGCTGGGCCACCTCGACGACGCGGCGGTCTACGAGCAGTTGGAGGCCGCGAAGAAGGCGATGAGCCGAGACCTGCTGCGGAACCCGGTCACGCTCGCTCGCGGGCTCGATCCGACGTTCCGCATGCGCCCGCACCTGGCCGTCATCGGTCAGGCCCTGGTCGGGGTCGAGCGTGGCGACTATGACCGGCTTCTCATCGTGACACCGCCGCAGGTCGGGAAATCGACCTGTGTCGCCGAGTGGTTTCCGTACTGGTGGCTGTGTGTCCACCCGGAGGACAGGGTCGCGGTGACGTCGTACTCGGATGACCTGGCGCTCAAGCGCGGCAAGGTGATCCGGTCGTACGTCGAGGAGTACGGCGACGAGTACGAGCTGTTCATGCGGGCCGGGTCGGGGGCCATGCAGGACTGGGAGGTGACGAGTGGCGGCGGTGTGCGATCAGTCAGCGTCGGCAAAGGGCTCACCGGCCACTCCGTCAATCTGCTTTGTGTTGACGACCCTCATAAGGACCGGGCCGACGCGGAGTCGGAGGCGTCCCGCCGGGCCCTGCACGACTGGTACTCGTCCACGGCCCTCAAGCGTCTCCAGCCAGACCGGAACGCGGTCGTGGCGATCATGACCCGCTGGCACCCCGATGACTTCGCCGGCCGACGCCTGTCCGAGGAGGGGCGCCTTGAGGACGGCGGCCGGTGGAAGGTCGTGCATCTCCCGGCGATCGCTGACCCGGTGAAGTTCGGGCCGGACCCGCTCGGCCGCGAGTACGGCGACCCGCTCCCGCACCCGAAGATCCCCACCCGGGACCGGCGGGCGCTCCTGGCGTGGTGGGCGGACATGAAACGCACGTCGATCGTGCGGGACTGGCACAGCCTCGCCCAGGGCGACCCGCAGCCTGCTGAGGGTGCGCTCGTGTCCGAGGAGCTGCTGAGGCTCATCCGAGACCCGGGCGACGGTGTCGAGCCGCAGAAGATCGCTGTGGCGGTCGACCCATCCGGCGGAGGCCGCGACACCGCCGGTGTCATCGGCGGATTCCTCGGCGACGACGACCGGGTGTGGATCACGCACGACCTGTCGAAGGCGATGTCGTCGACGGACTGGTCCACCGCGGCCTGTCGTCTCGCGTACGAGACGAACGCGGCGATCATCTACGTCGAGCAGAACTACGGCCGCGACATGTGCGAGCTGGCGATCCGCACCTCGTGGGAGACGTTGCAGCGGGACGGAGAGATCCCGGCGAAGGTCCTGATGCCCGCCATTGACCTGGTGCAGGCGAAGCAAGGCAAGTTGCTGCGCGCGGAACCCGTGGCGCAGCAGATGGTCCAGGACCGGGTCCGGCTGCGCGGCGTGTTCACCGACCTGGAACACGAGTGGTCTCACTGGATGCCAACCGATCCGAACAGCCCCGGCCGTATCGACGCGTCGTGCATCCTCGTGTACGGCCTGATCCCCGAGGCGAACAAGGGCGCCATCGTCCACGCACCGCTACCGCAGGCCCCGCAGGCGGGCGGCGGCCGACAGCCCTCGCAGGCGGCCGGCGCATACGGGCGGAGGATCGCAAAGTGATCCGAGGGCCGGTGGCGGTGGCGGCGCAAGATCGGTCGACAGGCGGGACTATCACGTATTCGTGGTGCAGCCGTCTCGCTTGCTCACCAATCTTCTTCCGGGGCTTCAGTACGCGATTCGATGCCCGCTGTGGCGACTTCCGCGCGGTTGCTCAGGGAGAGGCCGCAGAAGGGGCAGGAGAAGGAATCGACCGTTCCAACGTCGACAACCCCGCCAGGGTGTATGCACGACTGGTCCCACTCATCGCAGCGGCAGGGTACGGGGATGAGGTCCCCGTACACGTTACCGGCGTAACCGCAGGCCGGGCACTCGCGCCACCACAGGTGGTCACCGCTTGCCCGACTGCCTATCAGGCAGCCTGTTCGGTCGAGGTGGATCAGCATGTCAACCAGGGGCATATCGCGGTCGCGATCCTGCACGTCGATGAGGCCCGCGATGACACCTGAAGCGATCATGACCTTGACCGTTACAGCAGTATGGGACCGCTGCTTGACGCCAGGGTCCTCGTCGGAGGCCAGCGGCTCAGGGAGTGGGAGCACTCCGTACTCTACGAGCAGCCTCTCGGCGGCTTGCCCGGCTTGGGCTCCCTCGATCCGTAGTGCGGTGACCACTGCGGCGTCCAGCGCAGTGCGGGTGATGTCCCCTTTGAGCTCCTTGGACATTGTGGGCCAGGCCGCGTCCCAGGAGGCGGCCTCATGACCTGTGCTGAGGGCTACCGAGATCGCTGAGCGGGCACGCTCGCGCGCGGCGAGCGCAAGTTGTTCGGCGAAGGGTTCCAGAAGAGGCCGTTTGGCCGGTCCTGCGGGGGCGGGCATGGAGGCAACCTGGCTCAGATCTGCGAAGACACTCGTGTATTCGCCCCAGAAGTCAGCGGGGTCCAGGCCTAGCTCAGCGCGGACAGACTCAACGACCTGGACACCCGTTTCGACGACCTTCCTGACGGCCAGGTCATCGAGGTAGGCAGAGTGCGCGACGCTGTTGCGGGAGTCGGCGAACGGTCGAAAAGTCCGTTCGTCCACTGGCATACGGCCGTGCATGAAGACGGCTGCAGTCTTGAAGGCTTCGAGTATGCCGATGGTCCTTGCCTCAGAGAGAGGCTTGACGCCGCTCGCGTCCCCGTGCCCAAGAGAGTGGAAACGGAAGGACTGGTCACCCTTCTCGGCAATCAACAAGGGGTTATGACGGCACAACAATGCCTTGAGGATGTGTTCGCATCCGACACCAGCATGTAGGACAGCGAAGGCGTGGTTCCCTTGGCGCCATGAGTCAAGGGACGCGCGCAGAAACCGGCTCGCCATCTCGGTGAAAGTCTGCTCGTTCAAATTTTCGGTCCCCCTCAACTCGATCTTGGCCCAGTGGTAGGGCCTTCGTCCAGGGAGATGCCCTTGAGTATCCTCGAGTCGAGAATGATCAAGGTGGATGCTCCGTCTCGTGCCGAGCTGATTCGTGGGCTCCACCCTCTCAAGAACTGATCACTGTTCGCGGTGAATTGACTGGTCCGCTGTCCGGGCGGCGGCCGGCCCGGCACACTGGTGGGGTGAAACTCCCTCGCGTGCCCTGCACCACGTGCGAGCGGCCCATCTGCGCCGGCCCCGTCGCCGGGAGCCTCAGCAAGGGCCGCCTCTGCCGCCACGACGCCCCGGGTGCGCGCCGCGACTCTGACGGCTCGCTCATCTCGTGCCGGGGGTCGCTGGAGATCGTCGACCTCCCGATGCCCGATCAGCAGCTGGAGTTCGACGTCGACGAACCGCAGCCCGAGGCCGACGAGATCGCACCCGCCCTGTTCATGATCTGAATATGGGCTCTGACCTGCGACGATTCGGCCCGGATCTGATCTCCTGAGATGGCCTATCATCCCCCGCTGAACTCAGCCGGATGATCTCCACGTCAGGGGACGGAAATGATCGGTCCCGTAGAACTCGCCCTCCTTGGTCTCGCTGGTTACAGAGGGACCCAGCTAGCCGTCCATGACCTGATCCTCGACCCGGCGCGCGACCGGGTCCACGACTGGCACCAGGCGCGCCTGGACTCCACTGTCCGCACGTTCGTGGTGACGCTGATCTCCTGCGTCTACTGCACCGGGTGGTGGGTGTCCGGCGCGCTGCTGCTGACGTACCTCCTCGTCACCGGCCAATGGCATCAGGCGCCGCTGCTCGTCCACGGCATCGAGTGGCTGGCGGTCGCCGGCGCGGCCGTCCTGCTGAACCGCTGGGACGACTCGCGTAAGGACGGAGCCTGATGGCACGTAAGGAACTGACGGCCTCCGCCTCCCGGTACACATCCCGCAAGATCCGGGGCCAGGGCGCGGGTAGCCAGTCGTGGCAGGGCCGCGCCTACGACATGTACCACCAGGTCCCCGAAGTGCGGTTCGCCGCCTCGTGGATCGGCAACGCCATGTCGGGATCGCGCCTGTTCGCCGGGCGCCGCGCCGACGACGGCACGATCGAACCCGCACCCGACGACCACCGCGCCGCGCAGATCGTCGCCCAGATCGCCGGAGGTCCCGACGGCCAGTCGAAGATGCTCGGCGCGTTCGGGAAGCACCTCACCGTCCCCGGCGAGGGATGGATCGTCGTCCGCCCCAACTCCGAGGTGCTGAGTCCGTACAGCCCCGAAGACGGCCACGACTGGCGTGTCCTGTCCGTCAAGGAAGTCAAACAGCAGTCCGGGAAGCTCACCGCCGAGATCGACGACGAAGACGTCGCGATCCCCGCGGGCGACCCCGACACCATGGACCCCGACAGCCCGGTGGCGCTCCGCGTGTGGGAGCCGGACCCCGAGCGCGCCATCGAGGCCGACAGCCCCGTGCGCTCCAGCATGGAACTGCTGGAGGAACTCCTCCTGCTGAACGCCGCGGTGAAGGCGATCGCCCGCTCCCGCATCACCGGCCGCGGTCTGCTCCTCATCCCGAAGGGCACCCGCTTCCCGTCCTCCGGTGCGAACGGCGACGCCGAGGACGACCTGATCGAGATCTTCATGACGATCGCGGAGACCGCGATCCGTGACCCCGAGTCAGCCGCCGCAACCGTACCGATCGTGCTGGAACTCCCGGCTGAAGCGATCGCCGAGTTCAAGCACATCAAGTTTGAGTCCGAGTTCGACGAGCTAGCGCTGAGACTCCGCGAAGAGGCAGTGCGCCGCTTCGCGACCGGGCTGGAGATCCCCGCCGAGATCCTCCTCGGCCTCGGTGACGTCAACCACTGGGGAGCCTGGGCCCTCACGTCCGAGGCGATCCGTCTCGGGATCGAACCGAAGCTCGCCACCGTGTCGTACGCCCTCACACAGCAGTGGCTACGCCCGATCCTCGAAGCCGAGAACGTCGAGGACTGGCACCGCTGGCTCGTCTGGTACGACACCAGCCCCCTCCGCGTGCGCACCAACCGCAGCGAGACGGCACTACAGGCGTACGACCGGGGTGTCATCAGCGCCCAGGCCCTGCGCCGAGAGACAGGATTCGACGAGTCCGACGCCCCCGACGCCGCAGAAGAGCAGGAACGCGCCGACGAGCAGGACCAGACCGACGAGACGGAGGAACCCCTGCCGACGCCGCCCAGCCTCCCTGTCGACGAGTCCGAAGCCGATCCGGAAACCCTGCCCGCCTCAGCAGCCGGCCCGCGCCCCACCGAGGGGCTGCTTGCCGCAGCTGACGGCCTGATCTGGGGTGCACTGAGCGCCGCCGGGGAGAAGTTGCGAAAGACCCCCGCCTGCCCCCGCAGCGAACGCGGCAAGGCCCGTGACATCGAGTCGGCCCGCCTGCACACTCTCCTGCCGGTCGAAGCCACACAGGTCGATCAGTGGCGGCTCCTCGATGGCGCCTGGACCCGCGCCCCCGAGATCGCCGAACGGTACGGCCTCGACCCGGAGTGCCTGGCGGCGTCTCTCGACGGCTACGCCCGCGAGCTGATCGCCGCCGGTGTCGAGCACGAGTACCGCATCGTGCCGACCGTCCTCACGACCTGCGTCGGGACCACCGCATGATGTCCCGGCCCACACGGCAGGCTCGCGCGACGGTACGGAGACCCGACCCGATCGGCCTCGTGCTCCACACGGGGACGCCTCGGCCCGGCTGGTGCGCTACCTGTCGCGCGTGGACTCACATCAGCGTGGACCTGCTGCTCCTCGCCCCCGGCGGCCTGTCGACCGTCGGCACCTGGGCGTGGTGCGAGATCTGCGAGGACCCAGACTCACCCCTCCCGGTAAGGCGGATCGACCGTGGCTGACCGTAACCGCCAGCTCGACCAGGCTGAGGCGGACTTCGCCGAAGCGGTCGCCCTGGCGCTCACCGAGACCGCCGACGAGTTCGCCGACGCCGTCCAGGACGCGACCGAGCTCGTAGCCGCCCGGTTCTCCGTCGGCCGGATCGCCCGCATGTGGGGCAACCGCACCAGGGGCTTGGTGCGACGCCTCCTGGGGACTGCCGAGACCGCCGCGCTGGCTGCGGCCGAGGACGTCGACGCCGAGCTCCCCGACGGCTGGGACGACCTGCCCGGCCGGTACGACGACGACACCCTGCCCGAGGGCATCGGCCAGTACGTCACCACGACGGAGCACCTGCTCCGCGCAGTTGGTGACCGGCTCGCCGAAGCTGCCCGCGCCGAGCTCGCGGCCGGCGTCGACGCGGGCGAGGACATCGACCAGCTTCGTGCCCGACTCCGGGAGGCCTTCACCCGGGAAGGTGCGGAGCTCGGGGAGGTGCGGGAGGAGCGCATCGCCCGCACCGAGTCCGCACGCGCCTGGAACATGGCCACCCTCGCCGCCGCCCAGGCTGCGACCGGCCCAGACCGGCCCGTGGTGAAGCAGTGGATCAGCCGTCACGATGCGCGGGTTCGCAGCAGCCACGACCAGGTCGACGGCCAGCTCCGCCTGCTGGCCGAGCCGTTCACCGTCGCCGGAATCGAGATGCAGACCCCCGGCGACCCGACCGCCCCGGCCAGCCTGGTCATCAACTGCCGTTGCCGACTTGGTGTGGCCCCCGAACTCCAGGCCGCTGCCATGGAATCTCAGGTTGGCCCGACGGCGGAACTTTCAGACCGAAGGGAGGATCGTGTGGAAGTTGCACAGCCTGTGACCGCTGCCGCTGACGGGAGCCACCTCAAAGGCGCGATGATCGCGCTCCTCCCTGCCCAGGGGGAGGCGGCCCGCCTCGCCATCGAGGGCGGCGAGAGTGCTGAGGAACTGCACCTGACGCTGTTCTTCCTCGGCGACAACGGCGACGACTGGACCGACGACCAGCGCGACGAGCTGATCAGCAACGTCCGCGCCGCCGCCGAAGGCATCGACGGCCCGCTCACGGCCCGCGCGTTCGGCGCGAACCACTGGAACCCCGACAGCGACAGCCCGTCGTGGGTGTGGGCCATCGGCGACGACCGCGACCGGGAACTCGACGCCCCGACGCTGGACGCCGTGCACCACGCCGTCACGTACGCCGTGGAAGACACCCACGAGCGGCCCGACCTACCGGCCCAGCACTCGCCTTGGCAGCCCCATGTTTGCGCCGTCTACAGCGAGGAGTCGTGGCCGCTGGACGTGCTCGTGGAACGCCTCGGCCCCCTCACGTTCGACCGCATCCGCGTCGCCTTCGCAGGCGAGCACACCGACATCCCTCTCGGCACCCAGGAGGAACCCATGCCCGAGACAACCGCGGCCGGGCTGCCGGCCCGCCCCTGGTCCACACCCGACGACTGTGCGATCGCGTTCGAGAACCAGCAGACCGGCGACGGCCGGATCTTCTCCGCCGGTGCCCTGTACTGGAGTGGCCCGGGCCCGTGGCCGCTCCAGTACGCCGACGAGATGCTGATGGGCCACCAGGGCGCCGAGCTCGCCGGTGCGATCCAGGAGATCGGCCGCAACGGCGACCGCATCACCTCCAGCGGGGTCCTGTACTCCACCCGGTACGCCGGGCAGGACGCCATCACCCTCCTGGAAGAGGAGGCGCCGCTCGGGATCAGCGTGGACCTCGACGACGTCGATATGGAGTTCGTTGATAGGACGCTCACCGAGGAAGACGCCGGGTGGCTGTTCGCCTCCGCGACCCTGTCGTCCGTGAGCCTGCTGCCCATGGACGACGGGGCGTTCGTGCTGTCCGCGTCCACCGGCGCTGAGTGGACCGCCTCGGGTGGCATCCCTTCCCGGAACCGGTTCGACGTGCAGCTCATCACCGGCCCCGGCGGGCAGGTCACAGGTGAAGGGCTCCGTGCAGCGTTCGCCGGCACCAGTGTGCTCACCGCGGCGGCTGGTGACGCGGACGACGACGCCGGTCTCGTCGTTCACTCCGAGAGCAGCGGTGACTTCCTGGTCCGCATCACCCGCGCCCGTCTCCGTGGCGCCACTCTTGTTGCGATGCCCGCTTACGACCGGGCGCGCATCGTCCTCGACCCGGTCGAAGAGAGCCAGGGGCCCCTTGCCGTGGCTGCCGCCTCCCCGGTCGCCGCTGCAACGAGCGACACCCACCAGCGGGTTGTGACGTACGTGTCCTCCTCGCCGGTCGCGGTCGGTGCCCGCGAGGTCGCCACAGCCGTGGAGATCAGCATGTCGACAGCGCGCGGCCACCTCGTCCGCGCCACGAAGGCCGGACGCCTGATGCGCCTCGCTCCCGGCCTGTACGTCGGATCGTCGACTCTTCCCGAGGGGGAAGCGGTCGCGTCCGCTGGCACCGAGGACGACGACAGCGACGAGCTGGTGGCCTCGGCGTGGACCGCGATGCGTGACACCGACCCGATGCCGGCCGCCTGGTTCCAGGAACCTACGGAGGAGGAGCTGCCGCCCGGCTCCGGCGGCGTGCACTACTCCGGTGGCCGCGTCTACGGGTGGGTCGCCCAGGCCGGAGAGCCGCACGCCGGATACCCCGGCAGGAACCTCACGATCGAGTCCCTCGGCCAGCTCGACCTGTCGCACTTCCTGCGGGCGCACTTCCGCCTCGACGACGAATCCACCGTGCGCGCCGGGGCGTTCACGATGAACGCCGGACACCACCGCGACGGCGCCGAGTGCGAGACGTCCAGCTGCCAGTTCGACGACACCAGGACTGTCGCCGGGATCGTCACGGTCGGCATGAACGAGCGTGGTCTCTGGTTCTCCGGTGCAGCCGCCCCGTGGCTGTCCGAGTGGGACCGGCAGGTCTTCCAGGCCTGCCAGCCCAGCTACCACATGAAGCAGGGCGGCGACGGGCGTTGGCAGCTGCGTGCCGTGCTGTCCGTACCGGTGCCCGGGCACTCCTCGCCGCTCCTGGCATCGACGATCGCAGAGCGGTCTAACCTCGCCCTCGCGGCATCAGCGGCGGAAGCCCTGACCGCCCCGGTCACGGTGTCCGGACAACTCCCGGACAACCCGGCCGAACCCTCGACAGTCGCTGCCTCTGACCTGCCCGGACAGCATCCGGACACCGCGCCCGGACAGCTCCCGGACAGTGCGCCCGGACAGCCGACCACCGACATCGAGCACCTGGTCGCCGCCCTCACCGAAGGGCGGTTCATCGACGTCCTCCTCGACGCCATGAGCCAGCGGGAAATCCAACGCCGCGCGGAGATCGACCAGCTCGCCGCCTCCATCGCCCTCACCCCTGAAGAGATCACCGCAAGCGCCAACCCGAAGGGAGCCAACTGATGGCTTGCTCCTGCCAGAACAAGAACCGTGAGACGCACGAGGTCG
Source organism: Streptomyces sp. NPDC051664 (assembly GCF_044453545.1). Lineage (NCBI taxonomy): Bacteria > Bacillati > Actinomycetota > Actinomycetes > Kitasatosporales > Streptomycetaceae > Streptomyces > Streptomyces sp. NPDC051664. The sequence continues at coordinate 276,597 of NZ_JBITCU010000003.1, forward strand.
TGACCGAGGCCGGGAAGGTGGTCTTTACCTCGTCCTCGAAGCCGACCGCCGACGCGGTGAGCAAGCGGTACCCGAACAGTGAGGTCCGGACGAAGCCGAAGGCGGGGGCACAGGCCACCAAGTAGGCGCAACCGCAGGGGCAGACCTGTCGTCACCTGCTGGAGCACTGTTCGCAGCGTCACACGTGCCGCCTGGCTATGCTAGGCGGCACGTTGCTGGTTTTGGGCCGGGCGATCTTCGCAATCACTGGAGATCCGTCCCATGGCCTTTGAGCTTCCCGAGGACATCCGTTCCCTCAACGACGATGAGCTGGCCGCGACCCTCGACGAGGCTCGCGCCGCATTCGCCGCCCTCTCCGCAGAGAACACCATCGACGACCAGGGCATGACGCGGATGCGCGCCCTCGCCACCGGTGTCCAGGACATCCGTCAGGAGCAGGCCAACCGGCTCCAGGCCGCGCAGCAGGCCGCCACCGAGATCGAGCAGCTCGCCGCGCAGGTGCGTGGTGACGACCCGACTGCCGAGCCGGTCGAGGAGACCCCGGCAGAGACCACCGCGGCTGCCGACCCGGAGCCCGAGCCTGTGGTCGAGGCGCCGGTGCAGCCGGCGACCGCCACCGCGTCCCTGGTCGTCCGCCCGGCCCTGAACCTGTCGAACGTGCGGCGGAACCAGCCGCGCGTGCTGCCCGAGCCGCCCGCGCCGACCACGTCGATCACCGCGGCGGTCGATGTCCCCGGCTACACCCCCGGCAGCCCGCTCGGCTTCAGCGAGATCACCGCGGGCATCATCAGCCGCGCCAACGCCCTCAAGACGGCCGGTGGCGGTGTCGGCCAGGTGATCAGCTACCGGCACCCGTACCCCGAGGAGCTCATCGTCACGGACTCCTCCAGCGCACCCGAGGGCACGAACGTTGCGCTGCGGGCGTCGGACCAGAGCCGCCTGCCGCAGGGCAACCTCGTTGCCTCCGGCGGCTGGTGCGCCCCCTCCGAGACGGTCTACGAGCTCACGTCCGTGTCCTGCCCGGACATGCTGTGGGACGCCCCCGAGATCCAGCTCGCGCGCGGCGGGCTGCGCTACTACAAGACGCCGTCCCTGGACGTCGCGGCGATGACGTGGGTCCACACCGAGGCCGACGACATCTCCGGTGCCACGAAGCCGTGCTTCCGGATCCCCTGCCCCGACCCGGTCGAGGTCCGCTGTGACGCGGTCGGCGTCTGCCTCGAGGCGGGCATCCTGACCCAGCGGCACTTCCCCGAGCTCGTCTCCTGGTACCTCCGCAACTCGATGGTCGCCCACGAGATCCGCCTCCGGCAGGTCCTGTTCGCCCAGGCCCTTGCATCGGCCACCCCGGTCACCCTGCCCGCGACGTTTGGCGCGCTCTCCCCGGTGTTCGCGGCCGTCGCCCTCCAGGCCGCCGACATGATCGAGCGCCACAGCTTCTGTGACTCGATCTCGCTTGAGGTCGTGTTCCCGTGGTGGTCGCGGAACCTGTTCCTCGCCGACCTGGCCCGCCGTAACGGAGTCTCCATCGACGAGGTGACCGAGGCCCAGGTGCAGGCCCTGTTCACCCCGCTCGGGGTGCGCATCCAGTGGGCGCGCGGCCTGTCCCCGGCCGTCCCGACCGACATCGGTGCTGCGACGCCGGCGACGGCCTGGCCGGACGAGATCACGTTCCTCATCTACCCGGCCGGCCAGCTCCAGATCGGCCGTGGCGAAGAGGTCAACCTCGGCGTAATTCACGACTCGACGAAGTTCAGCACGAACGACTACACCGCGCTGTTCGCTGAGGAGTGCGTCGCCCTCGTCGACAGGTCGGTCGACACCCGCGCCGTCACCGTCCCGGTCTGCCCCACGGGTGAGACCGGTGCGCAGACGCTCATGACCTGCCCCGCAGCCTGACCCCTCCCGCCCCCCACTGTGCCGGGCCCGTGACCTGAACACGGGCCCGGCACACCCCGATTGAGAACGGAGGCGAGCGATGGCCGCAGGGCTGCGGAAGTACGTCGAGGCCATTCCAGGCACCCCGCTACCGCACGGCATCCTCAACGCCTGCACCGACGTCCGCGACGTCGATGACGTCCACGAGCTGCTGGGTGTCGAGTGGATGGCCCTCGGCTGCTGCCCGGTGCAGGTGTGGCGGGACCCGTGCCTGAACGACGAGAGTCTCGGCGACGAGAGCCCGGGCGCGCCGGTGCAGAAAGAGTTCTGCAGGCCGTCCGTGGAGCACGCCGAGCCCATCACGGTGTACGCGGGCTCTGAGTGCTCCACGATGGGCTGGACGTACACGGAGGCTCGCGAGCACGCCGAGGCCTCGCTCGAACTCGGTGAACAGCAGGCTGTCGAGGCCGGGTTCTGGTCCGCGAAGCTCGCGATGACCGCGACCGACCTCACCCCGGCGGAAGGCCCGGTATCCATCGCCCAGGGTGTCGCAGCCCTGGAAGGGTGCCTGGCCGAGCAGTACGGCGGGGTCGGTGTTCTCCACGTCCCGGCCGGCGCCGCCGCTCTCCTCGGCTGCTGCAACCTCGTCCAGCCGGACCCGGCCACCGGCAGCTTGCGGACCCTGGCCGGTAACTGCGTGATCATCGGCGCCGGATACAGCGCCATGAACACCGGCCCGGGCAACCTGCCCGCCGAACCGGGCACCGCCTGGCTCTACGTCACCGGCCCGGTCGTCGTCCGCCGTGGCCCTACCGAGACCGTGCCCGACCAGCCCGGTGCGTCGGTCAACATCCGCAATAACGACCGCAGGGTCCTCGTCGAGCGGACGTACGTCGTCGCTACGACGTGCACCGTCTGCGCAATTCAGGTGTCGGTGTGCCCATGAGCGACATGATCCTTATCCAGCCGACCCGGGAGCAGCGGCGGGCGTTCGCGCAGTGGGCGGTCGCCCAGGTGCCGAAGGTCCGCACCGTCGGCACCAACGTGTTCGCCGTCCCTGCCGCCCTGTTCGTCGAAGCCCCGGAGAGCGTCCTCGTCGGCTCCATCGTCGACGGCCACCGGTACGTCGCCCCGGACGAGGACGCGCAGGGGCCAGGTGCGGAGCCGCTGCCGGAGTTCACGCCGCTGGAGGACGCCCCGACCGACGAGGACGAAAGCGACCCAAGTGACTCAGGTGCGGAAGTACCGGACGAAAGCGGTCCGTTCACGTGCGACGTCTGCGGGCGTGAGTTCACCAAGGCCCGCGGCCGGGACACCCACCGCCGCCAGGTCCACGGCACGCAGGGGGAGTAGCCATGCCGGTTCAGTACCTGCCGTGTGCGCCGGGCGGCGGCAACCCGTCACCGGGCGAATCCTGCTGCTCCCCGGCTATCACCTCGACCTCGCTGTGCCAGGCCGACGGCAGTCCGGTCCTGCTCCTGGTGCGCTCGCCCTGCGTGTGCGGCACCACCCCGCCCGGAGACCCCGAAGTCGTCGGGTGGATCGACCCCACGACCGGTGCGTTCACCGCGGGCCCGGCCCCCGCCGGATCGGGGCCGTGCACCCAGGCCGGCGGGTGCGGCAGCGTCGCCGTGGTCGAGCTGTGCGACGTCCAGCCCGACGGGACGCAGGTCCGGTTCCTTCGGCACCTGGTCCACGACTGCGACGGCACGGTCACCGGCACCACGGACACCGCCACCGACGGGACGACCACCTACACCCCGACGGGCGAGGTCGGCGAGTGCACCGAGTGCGAGCCGGTCCCGATGTGCCCGCAGCTCCTTGGAATCGCCGGCCCGGACACATGGACGGTCCCGGCCGGAACGGAGTCGCTGGCCGTGTCGGTGACGTGCGGGCCGGTCACCATCACCGACTGCTCGGGCAACGCAACCGTCGTCAACGAGTGCGGGACGTCCTTCAACTGGGCGGCCACCGGCACCCGGTGCGAACCCGGTGAGCTGTGCGGTCCGGTCACGGTCGACGTCGCTGACGGCGCGACCGTCTACGTCCAGTGGATCAGCCCTTGCGGACAGGGAGACGAGTCGTGATCGCCGCCTGGCCGCCCCGCATCTTCCCCCATTCCCGACCCGGTTTGACCTGATCTGACAAGGGAGACACCCCCATGGCTGGTAAGAGCTGCTGCGGCGGCGGTGGCGCGTCCACGGTCAACGTGACGATGCCCGCAGACAACGAAGTGGTCGTGCTGTGCGACCAGGCCACGGACGGCACAGTGACGCCCTTCCTGCGCCGCTACTCGGTCGCTTCGGACGGCACGGTCACGGCGACGGACACGGCCCTCGACGGCACCACCGCCTACGCGTCCACGGGCACGGTCACCACGTGCGGCGGCGCGGCAGAGGAGGAGTCGCCCGGCGCGGTTCCCTCCGGAAAGCAGATCATCGAGCGCTGCGGCTGCGATGACACGGACGGCGACGGCGTCGGCGACGTCCAGTACACGGAAATCTGGGCGATCGACCCGGACGGCGTGGACGCCCCCGCGCTCCTCGGCACCTACCAGGACGGGGACCTGACGCAGCCTTACACCCCGGTCGCGCCAGTCGACTGCACCACCGACGGCGACGTGTCCACGCCGACCACACCGGTCACCGTGCACTCTGGCGGCGCGAGCCTCGCCCCCTCCACCGCGGCGGCCCTGCCGGCCTCAGGGCTTCAGTCCGTGACCGTGACCACGCTGACCGGGAACACGGTGGTCGTCACGGACTCCGGGTCGGTCACCATCCCGGCGGGTGCCTCGCTCACGTGGTCGGTCACCCGCGACCAGGACCAGGCCCTCACCGTCACCTCGGTCACCACTGGGCCCGTTGCCTCCGCCCTGGTGGCGTGGACCTACGTCTGACCGTCCTTTGCCCCCTTGCGGCCCCCGGCGCCCCGCCACACGGCGGGCCCGGAGGCCGTTATCCCCCCTAGAAAGGGACACACGTGAGCGGAACCAGCGGTAGCTACAGTCCTGTCTCCCACGACCATGACGGGGTCGTTCTCGCGGCCGACTTCGACCTGATGCCGACGGCCGTCAATGACTGGACTGGTGTCGGCATCAACGTCACGCTGCCCAGGGCGGGCAAGTACCGCGTAGAGGCAGAGGTGAGGGCCGCGGTCGTGGGTGGCGGTTTCGTGACCGCCCGGTTTTTCAACACGACCGCCTCGGCGGCCGTCCCGCAGGCGCTGCGCCTCGTGAACCAGCTGAACGGCGTATCGCCCAGCACGGGCGCGAACAACACAGCGCCCATCACAGCGTTCGTGACGGTCAGCGAGCCGACGGTGATCCGGGTGGAGGCCATGCGCGGCGACGCCACCGGTAGCCAGACAGCAGCGACGATCACGTCCGGCGCGGCCGGGCAGACCTGGATGGGCTGGGAGCAGATCGGGTGAGCGGCACCGCGGGCTCCATCACGGCGTCGCAGCCCCACGGCGAGACACTGGGGGCGGATCTGGACCTTCAGGCCGTCGCGTCGGGCACGTGGGCGGCGACCACCGCGCAGGTCGTCCTGCCGGAGGCGGGCACGTACACCCTGTCCGTGGACTGCTTCTCGGAGCAGACCGGGACCACGCCGTGGGCCGTCGCGGTCAACGCCCGCCTGTTCAACGTCACCGACGGCGTGCCGGTGGGCGCCGCTCACCGCCTCCAGTACGTGAACATCAACGACCCCGGCGGCGGCACGGTGATGGCGCTCCAGAACGCTGCGGCCTTCAGCACCTTCCTGACCGTCATCGCGCCGACCACGGTCCGCGTGGAGGGCATGCGGCAGCACGTCGGCTTCAACGACTCCCGCCAGGCACACGTGGCCGCGCCCCGCCTGGGGTTCGTGAGGGTGGCGGGCTGATGGCAGGCACCTCCGGCGGCTACACGGTGCCGCACATGGGAGCGGATCGCATGAGCGGCTTGACCAGCAACCATTCTGAAAATGTGAGGGTTTGACTATGGCCGTCGGAGGCAACTTTTCCGCGTGCGGGTGTGGCGGCGGCTCGGACTGCCCGTCACTGACCACGCCGATCGCATCCACGGGGCTGTGCCTGCCTGACGGCACGCCCCTGGCCGTCGTAATGGAGCGGGACTGCTCCGGGAACGTGGCCCAGACCGGGTGGTTGAACCTGACCACCGGTTCCTACACCACGGGCGTGCCCCCGGCCGGCACGGCTGCCTGCGGCGACTCCCGCAGCATCACTGTCAGCGGCGTGTTCTGCGACGTCGCCGACGACGGCACCGTGCACGGCCTGGTACTCGTGGAGTACCACTACGCCGACGACGGATCGATCGATTCGGTGCGCCTGGTCGACGCCGCCACCGGAACCACCTACACGCTGCAAGGGCAGCTGACCGTCTGCCCCTCGGGCGGAGACGACGACGAGTCTCCGGGTGAGGCGCCGGCGGTCCGTCAGGTAGTCGAGCGGTGCGGCTGCGACGACAGCGACGGCGACGGGATCGGCGACATCCGGTACGTTGAGCTGTGGTCCGTCGACACGACCGGTGGGAGCCCGGCGTTCCTCATTGGCACCTACATCGACGGGGACTTCGACCAGCCGTACATCCCGGCGAACCCCGTCGACTGCCAGGACGCGGGCGGCGATGAGTCGCCGGGCGAGCCCACCCAGACATGCGCTCCGCAGATCGTGGAGCGCTGCGGCTGTGACGACAGTGACGGCGACGGTATCGGCGACGTCCGGTACACGGAGCTGTGGGCGATCGACCCATGCGGCGGAGACGCGCCCGCCCTGCTCGGCGCCTGGGTGGACGGGGACTTCGACCAGCCGTACACGCCGGTCGCGCCGGTCGACTGCATCGGTGGAGACGAGTCGCCGGGCGAGCTCGCGGCCGGGTTCGAGGTGGCGCCGGTCCCGCTGTGCGTCATCGACGACGCGTCCGGCAATGTCCTGCAGAACGTGCTCGCCGAGGTCGTGTACGACCAGACCACCGGCGACCGGACCGGCGTGCGGTACGTGGACCACGTCACCGGCGCCCCCGTCGCGCTGCCGGGCGGCACGCACCTGGGGGTGTGCCCGCAGACGGGAGCGTGCTCGAACTGCGAGACGCTGCTTCTGTGCGACGTCGACCCGACGTCCCCGTCCACGATCGCCGGGACCGCCGCGTCCGGGACGCTGTCCAACGGCGTCGGCTGGACCGCGACGGGCCCCGCACCGTTCGCCCCGTCCAGGCAGAGCGACGGCGCCGCATGGTGGGGGCTGGGCCTGTTCCCGAACACGACCGTGCCCGTCACTACGTGGACGTTCAACCAGCCCGTCACGGCCGAATTCAGCGTCGCGATGTCGCACCTGGCCGGCGCGGCAGCGGGCGGCAACACGGTCCAACTCCCGGCCGGGGCGCAGCCGCTCAGCCTGCCGCCCGGCTACACCTTCGACCGGGCCACCGGCGTTCTGTCTGCCGATGCCACGGTCACGGGCTGTCCCCAGATCCGGACCCCCAGCCGCGAGACTTCCGCCCGCTTCCGCCTCACCGGAGTGACGTCGTTCGCTCTTCAGTACCTGGGCGTGCGGGCCCTCGTCCCGGAATGCCAGGTGTTCGGGAACTGGGCCTTCGGCGCTGTTGACGTGTCCCTGGGCGGGCAGTTCCTGCGCACCACGTGCCGGGACTGCCAGGGCGAAGTCCTCGACGTCACCGACACCACCCTGGACGGGACCAGCCCCTACACCCCGACCGGCACCGTAGGGCTCTGCCACCCGCCGGAGGCCGAACCCTGCGCGTCCACGGTGCAGATCCTGCGCCTGTGCGACCTGAACCCGGCCGTCGAGCCGGGAGACGACGGCAAGCGGTGCGCGGTCCCGTTCCTGCGGCACCTGATCCACTCCTGCGACGGCGCCCTGGCCGAGACCCGCGACACGGAGATGGACGGCACCACGGCGTACACCCCGGTCAAGGTCGTCGACTGCGGAAGTGGCGGCGTCCCCGCCCTCTCTGAACTCCTGTGGCCGCAGACCGGCATCGCCGAGGACCCCGCCGGGGTGGCGCGGCAGGACTTTGTCTACACCGTCACCAACCCGGAGACCGGTGAGGTCGCCCAGGTCAAACTGCACGCGAGCAGCGCCTCGCCCGGCGGGTGCGGCGCGTACGACCCGGCGAACCCCGTCTTCAACAACCCGACGGTCTACACGCTCACCCTGGACGCTGCCGCCCAGGAGATGAGCACGTTCCGCCTGGACTTGCTCGACTTCGACACCTTCGAGGGCGTCACCGGCCTCAGCCCGCTCCCGTCCCGCGTCGAAGGAGACGTCACCTGGAACGGGTCGACGATCACGGCGAACCAGAGCAACAGCACGGCCTACGTCTACTTCGACAGCCCGCCCGCGCAGATCGCGTACCGGTACGGCAACACCGGCGGCGGCCTCGCCTGCACCTCCGTTCGCTTCCAGGGCATGACTCTCGTCCCGGACGGCTGCTGCGGGTGCGGCACTGGGGATGAGCCGTGCCGGAACGCGTCCACGCTGCTGCTGTGTGACCTCCCGCAGGACGGGGAGCCCGCGCTGACGGTGACGGACACGGACCCCACGCCGTACTACTCGGACCCGGTGGCTGCGCCCGTGACCGGGGCTCAGGCCTTGTGGGCTGGCGGAACGCTGGACCTGCCGCCGGGGACGGCGCCGCAGCCTGGGACGCTCGGCACGGTCAATACTCTCGCCGCCAAGCTGACCGCAGCGCGCCCGGCCTGTGACGATGGGACCGCCACGGTCACCGTGTCGGTCCTGGTCGCCCAGACCGGCCCGGACGACGCGTGCGGGGCCGCCGGGCACCTGCGCCTGTTCAACGGCACCCAGCAGGTCGCCCTGGAGGTCGTCCCGAACAACGCCCCGGTGGGCTGGTCTGCGACGCTCACCGCCACCGCTACCGTCCCCGCGGCGGACGTCGCGGCCGGGAACGTCGCCGTGGTGATGGCGCTTGACGCCTACGACTCCGGCTCCTGCACCCCTGACCCGCGCACCACCGGCTGGAACCTGTCCCAGTTCACGGCCAGCACCGTGTACGACCAGGACACGTGCGCGCACCAGATCCTCGCGAACGTGGTGGCCGACTGTGAGACCGGCCAGGTCATCGGCATCTCGTACACCGCGCTGGACGGCCAGGCATACGAGCCGACGGGTGAGGTCGGCCAGTGCCAGCCCACCGGGGGCGGTAGCGAACAGCCCTGCGGCGACACCGAGCTGCTCGCCCTGTGCGACACCGCTGCTGACGGCACCGTCACCGAGTTCCTGCGGGGGCTCACGTACGACTGTTCCGGCGCCCTCTCGGGAGTCTCGGACACCGGTCTCGACGGGGTCACCCCGTACACGGTGATTGGAACGGTCGGCCAGTGCCAGCCCGTCAGCTGTGACGTGACGCCGGTATGCCTGCGCCCGTCGGGGCAGATCGAGTTCATCTCCAATCCGACCGGGGTCACCACCGGCACCGATGCGGATTGGACGTGGGGGCAGAGCCTCACCGGGCCGTGGTTCCCGATGTACGAGGTCGGCATCTTCCCCGGGTGGAACACTGCCGATCCCGGCACCAGCGTAGGGACAGCGCACTGGGTGGCGCCGCACCCGGACGCCGGGGTCGCGAACACCGGCGAACCGGGCGAGGGGCCCACCATCTCGGCTGCCGTCCCGGACTGGTACGCGAGGGCGTCGTTTGCGCTTCCGTCGTTCGCTGACCCGGCGACCATCCGCATCGCGGCGACCGTCCTCAACGCGGACCAGCTCGCGGTGGAGTGGCGGCTGAACGCGGGCGCGTGGCAGCCGGTGAACAAGTCTCACGTCGATCCGCCCTACACGTTCCCGGCGACCGCCGTACCGGGCGCGCAGGCGGGCGTGAACGAGGTCCTGCTCCACGTCAACGAGAGCGTGTTCGGTAGCGGCGGGGCAGGCGTGATCATGCATCTCGTCGTCACGTACGACGTGGACGCGACCGCCTACATCCAGTGGACGCACATCGCCTGCTCCGACGGCACTGCCTATTACGTGGACGATGCCGGACAGCGGCAGGACGCGCTGCCGGACGGGGCGGCGCGCGTGCCGTGCCCGGGCGGTTCCGGTGTGTCGGTGGACACCGAGGTTCTGGCGCTGTGTGACGTCGACACGGACGGCACGAGCGTTGCGTTCCTGCGGTTCCTGACGATCGCCGAGGACGGCACCGTCACGGTCGCTGATACCGAACTGGACGGCGTCACCGCGTACACGACCGTGGGCACGGTCGTCGTGTGCGACCAGAGCGACGGCGCCGGGGACGAGTCCCCGGGCGCAGAGCCGTGCCGGGACGTGTCGACGTCGCTGCTGTGTGACGTCGCGTCGCAGTCCACGATCACGGTGTTCGACCCGCTGAACGTCCCAGGGGCGGACGGCTGGCAGGTGACCAGCTTTACCGGGTTCAACGCGGACGCGCCGCCCCAGGCGGCCATGCCGTACGACGCCGCGCACCCGGCCGGGTACCCGGCCTACATGGGCGCTCGGGACGACCTGTCTTCCGGGACGGCCACGGTGCTGTGGACGGACTACGACGCGGCGCCCGTGCGGTGGGTGCTGACCAAGCAGTTCACGGCGCCCGAGGACGGGATGGCGGTCGTGGAGGCGACCGGGTTCCGTGGTGACGGTGGCGCCCGGGTCCGGATCAACGGGCAGGACGTCGGCCTGTACGGGCAGTGGAACCAGCCGGCCGTGGGCGGCAGCTCGCAGGTGCCGGTGACGGCCGGGCCGAACGTGATCGAGATCGAGGTCCGCGACACCGGGGGCCCGAACACCGTGCAGGGCCGTCTCGACGTCACGATGACGCAGACGAACCAGTTCTTCCGCAAGCAGGTCACGGACTGCGAGACGGGCGCCGTTGTGTCCACGGTGGACACGACGCTCGACGGGCAGCCGTACACGGTCACCGGCACGGTCGGCCAGTGCGAGCAGGTACAGACGTGCTGCCCGCCCCCGGCGCCCGAGGCGCGCGTGGACCTGGAGACGCAGCTCCTGTGCATTCTCGACGCGGACGGGCAGTCGACCGGGCAAGTCATCGCCGAGTTCGTGTACGACGACCAGTCCGGCGACTTGATCGAGACCCGCTACAAGGACCCGACCAGCGGCGCCTTGGTGACGCTGGATCCGGCCGCGGTGCTAGGCGCGTGCCCGGCGAAGCCGTGCGGGGACACTGAGGGCGTACAGCTTTGCGACCTGACCTACGACCCGCAGGCCCCAATTCCGACCCCGGCGGGCGACTTCACGCTGACCGGGAACGTGGTAGCAGCCAACGGCGGCACGACCCTGTGGTTCGCCCAGGCCAACCAGGTGGCCAACGGCGTAGCTGAGCTGACCGTTGGCGGGCTGCTCCCGGCCGTGATGTATGAGTTCCGGTTCGCATCCGCGTGGATCGGTGCGGGAGCCCCCGACCCGGCCAACAACAACGCGATCTATCTGCTGGAAGTCCTCGACGGCACCACGGTGCTCGCCACGAGGACCCGGAACACCTCCAACGGGTCGAACGTGTTTCCGGGCGGTGTGCTGTCCGAGGACCTGCCGCCGCTGGCGTTCATCGCCCCCGCTACTGGCGCGGTCACCATCAGGTTCACGGACCAGACGACAGGCGGTGCGATCAACGACCGTGACCTGTTCCTGATGCCGATCGAGGTGCGGACGGCGGTGCTGACGGTCACCTCCACACCGTTCCTGCGGCGCTTCACCTTCGACTGCGACGGCGGCCTCACCTCGACCCAGGATTTCGGCCTGGACGGCGCCACACCGTATGTCGTGCAGGGCGAGGTCGGCTCGTGCGCCTCGTCCGGCGACGGCAGCTCGGTGACCGCTCCGACCGGCGACGTCGTGGACTGCGAGGACGGCAGCCGGGCGCTGCTCGTGAAGGTGTGCGACGCCAGCGAGGAGGCGCCGTGCCGGGACTCGACCACGATGCTGGTGTGCGACATCCCCGCGTCGACCACGACCGAGGTGGACGCGGACCTTACGGACTCGACCGGCGCAGCGGCCGGCGCTCCGGCCGGGTGGGGTGGCCCCGACCTGACGGGTCCGTACACGGCGCTGTGGTCGGGCGGGACGCTGACGATCCCGGCGACGGCCGGCCCGACCGCGCAGACGACCGCGGTGGCCGGTGTGCTGACTGCGGATGTCCCGGGCGGGTGCGACGCGGCGACGGGCACGCTGACGGTGTCGGTGAAGGTCACGAACGATGGCCCAGCCGCTGGGCAGGTGTGGGACGGCACGCTGCAACTCAAGAAGAGCGGGGTGATCCTCGCGGACGCTCCGTTCCCGCTCAGCGCGGCGGTGGGGCAGACGTTCGTGCGGACGGTGTCCGTGCCGGTCACGCTCGCTGACCTGGCGTCCGGTGAGCTGTACGTGCTCATGGGGTTCGAGACCTACCACCTCGGCGCCAAGGGCTGGACCGCGGAGGAGTTTTCCGCGGTGGTCGAGCTGGAGGGCTGCGAGGCCACCACGGCGACGCAGATCCTCCGGACGGTGGTCACGGACTGCGAGACGGGGGAGGTCGTCTCCACGTCGGATACGACCCTCGACGGGACGCCGTACACGGTGACCGGCGAGGTCGGCCAGTGCATCCCGGCCGACACTCCGGCGGCGTGCTGCCCGACGGGCGAGACTCTGGCCCTGTGCGACGTCGCCGACGACGGCACCACCACGGCGTTCCTGCGGCGCCTGACGTACACGCAGGACAGCGTCACCCCGGCCGTATTCGACACGGGCCTTGACGGGGCGACGCCGTACACCGTGGCGGGCACGGTCGGCGTGTGCAGCGCCGACACCAGCGACGAGTCTCCGGGCGATCCCTGCGGGGACACCGAACTCGTCGAGCTGTGCGACCTGGTGTACTCGCCCGAGCCGCCCTTCCCCACTCCGATGAGCGCGTTCGCCCGGACCGGCAACGTCAAGGTGGTCGGGGCCGGCCTGTACTACTCGGGCGGCAACGCCGCCCCGAACGGCGTCGCCACCCTCCCCGTCACCGGCCTCACCGGCGACACCGGGTACGCGTTCCGGTTCTTGACCAGTTGGGCGGGAAGCGGCGTGCCGAACCCGGCCGCGTCGGACGCGATCTACCTCGTGGAGATCCTTGACGGCACGACCGTCCTCGCCTCCCAGCAGCGCAACATCAGTAACGGGACAGGCGCCGCCACGGGATACGTGGACGAGACCCCGCTGTCGTTCACCGCTCCGGCATCGGGCGCGGTGACGCTGCGGATCTCGGACGTAAGCACGGGCAACGGCGCCGACCGGGACCTGATCGTCATCCCTACTGATGTGCGTTCCGGGGCACTGGCCGTTGGTTCGACGGCGTTCCTGCGGGCGATCACTTTCGGTTGCGACGGGTCGGCGACGTCGACTCACGACCTCGCGCTCGACGGCGTCACGCCGTACACGGTCGCGGGTGAGGTCGCGACGTGCGCGGCCGGAGGCGACGGAGCTACTACGACCGCACCCGGACCGGACACCGAGGCTGTGGTCTTGTGCGACCTGCCCGCCGACCCGGACGCCGACCCGGTGCCGTTCCTGCGGCTCCTCACGGTCACCGCAGACGGCACGGTCACGGCCGCTGACACGGCCCTGGACGGCGTCACGCCGTACACGGTGGCCGGAACGGTCGGAGTGTGCCCCGGGGCGCCTGACGGGCCGATCAAGGTCGTGGAGCAATGCAGGTGTGACCAGACGCCAGGCGGGGTCGTCGAATACGTCGAGCTGATCGCGGTCGCCGAAGACGGCACCCTGACCACGATCGGCACATACGACGAGGACTTCGCGCCCTACACGCCGGTCTCCCCGGTGGACTGCCCGGTCGAGGGAGCGCCCCCGGCTATGGGAGTCCAGGCCCGCAGGGTCGAACTCGCCCCAGGCGGCTCGTGGTCAGCGGCCGGGGTGACGCTGCTCCAGTCGGTTACCGCTGTCAGCCACGCCGGCAGCGGCACAGTCACCACCATGGACGGGGACAGCACCCTGCACGACGGTGAAAGCGTCACCTGGTCTGTGGCCAGGGACACGGATGCGGCCCTGACCGGACCTCTGACGATCACCGCAGGAACGGGCACGGTGACGATCGCGTTCACCACCGCGGTGACCCTGTGAGCGGTACCGACGGCAGTATCGGTACTCAGGGGCCGGTCGGTCCCGCTGGTCCTCAGGGACTGGCGAGACCGGCTGGCGCCCCGGGGCCTGAGGGCCCGGCGGGCACCTAAGGCCCCCAGGGGCTTCCGGGTGTTCAGGGGCCACACGGGCCGCCCGGCAACCCCGCTCCCGCGGGCCCCCGGATCGCCCGCGCGAAAAGCGTCACCAACAGCGGCGGGGACGTCGTCTTCACGTGGACACCCGCATTCTCTACGCCACCGATCGTGACGCTCACGGTCGAGGCCGGGGCGGGGTTCCGGTCGGTCCGTCTCGCCGCGAACGCGACCGGGTCGTCCACCGCCCACGTCGACGCCGCTCTGCCGGTCACGCTGCTCGCTGTCAGTCTCCTCGCGGCGCCAACACCGGCATCCGGGGTGACGGTCCACGCGATGCCGTAGAGGCCTAACGCGCGATCGCCGCGATCCGCCGAGTGCCTCGGAAATATAGGAAAACCATTCCAAAGAAGAAATAGCGCCGATCTGGTGAAAACGGTCAAAAAGGCGATCTTGAATGCGGTCTTCTGCCGATAGCAGGCGGGAGGTGACTTACACCTGCAGCTGTGACCCCCGATTTGAGGATCAAGATGCGCAGAAGTATCGCGGCCGCTTCGCTCGTTGTCGGCCTGGTGGCGGCTCTGGCCTGCCCCCTGCCGGCCTCGGCTGATCAGAGTGGGACCACGCCGGTGACGCTCTCGATTACCACAGGCACTATCGACATCACTGTGCCGACGGGGCCGGTGAGCCTGGGCACCGTGGCCGCCAGCAGCAGCCCCCAGACGGTCAGCGCGCAGCTGGGGAACGTCACCGTGGCGGACAACCGGGGTGGTACGACCGGCTGGGTCGTCACCGCGAACGGAACCGACTTCACCGGGCCGCAGAACATTTCGGTCTCCGCCCCTGGTTCCAGTAGCTACAGCACGCCGTCCGCCACGGTCACCGGCAACGCCATCGTCACCGCAAGCAACCTGGACCCCCTGTACCCGCCGGGTCCTGTCCAGACCGCCACCAGCGTGTCGGGGATCAACACCGCCGTGTGGAACCCGACCATCTCCGTCACGGTCCCGGCGGACGCTCTGGCCGGCACCTACAGCTCGACGATCACCCACTCCGTGGCCTGACCAGCACACCGAAATCACTGGGGGGATCTCCACCTTGCGCAGTTTCGTTCCCGTTTTGGCTCTGGTGGCCGCGGCACTCATCGCGGCCACCGGTGCTGCCTCACCTGCGACCAATGCAGCGGCGCCGCCACGTTCGTCGGACTCCGGCCAGGGAAGCGTCGGCGTACGTCTCGTCGACATCCCGGCCGACCTGGCCGACGATCCACGAGCACGGCACTACATCGTCGACAACCTGAGACCGGGCACGACCGTGCACCGCCGCATCGAAGTACTGAACACCACTGATTCCACCCTGCACGTCGAGGTGTATCCGGCCGCCGCCAGGATCACCCACGGCGCGTTCGTGGGGGCAGCCGGCAGGAAGCGGAATGAACTCTCGTCCTGGACAAAGCTGCGACGCAGGACGCTCGATGTGCCCGCCCACGGCACCCTGCGCGACACGGTGACAATCAGGGTGCCCAGGGACGCGGCGCCCGGCGAGCGCTATGCCGTGATCTGGGCGCAGGTCAGGGGCGATCGAGGTGGTGGTATCGCCCTGGTGAGCCGCACCGGGATCCGGATGTATCTCTCGGTCGGCGGCCACAACCCCCCGGCCCCGAACTTCAGCGCGCGCACCATGACGGCTGCACGTGGCCGGGACGGGCGTGCGATCGTGCGCGCCCAGATCATCAACACCGGGGGCCGCGCTCTGGACTTGTCCGGCACCCTGAAGCTCGCCTCGGTGTCGGGAAGCCTGAGCGCAGGGCCCTACCAGGTACAGCTTGGTACGAGCCTCGCACCCCATCAGTCCGAGCCGGTGATGATTTCCGTAACCGACGAAGTGGCCGACGGCCCCTGGCGCGCCACCCTTGAACTGAGAAGCGGGCTGCTCGTCAAGAAGTTCCACGCGAAGATCAGATTCCCGCACACCCACGGCATGGCCCCGGCAGCCGCGGTGGACGCCGAAGCGTCCGGCGGCGGCTCGCTCAAGACGCTGGTCGCGGGAATCCTCCTGGTGGGCACCGCCGTTCTGATCGTCACCAATCGCATCCGCCGCCGGCACGACAGAGGAACGGCCGCCGCGTAACAACCTCCCGGGCCAGCCTGGAGCCGGCCTGGGGGCGCCGTTTGAACGCGCCGGGTCAGACCACCGTGAATGTCGTTGCCCTTCAGCCCGAGCCCGAAGACGAGCGAGGATGCCGTTGTTCCGGGCAGCTTCCGCGCCGACGAGGAAGCCGGCGAAGGACTGCAGACCGCCAAGGCCCTTGATACAGGGGCGGACCGTCGGCGGAGCACGGCCACGATCTCGACCAGGACGGAGAACGTGAACGCGGCCCAGGCCGCCCAGCCGATGCAGCTGAGGACGACCAGGAACAGGGAACCGTCGTCCTGTTGCATCAGGTCGAACCCGCCGGCGAGTTCGGTCGGCAGGTGGCCCACCTTGAGGAGCAGGTACGGGACGCCACCGACCAGGGCCACCAGGCGGGCCAGGCCGAGCAGGGCCCGCAGCAGGACGCCGATGGCGCGCAGCGGGGCCGGGGTGCGGTGGGCCATGGTGCGGCTCAGCTGCAACTGCGGCGTCTTCGCGGCGTTCCAGGCTGAGCACCGCGGCGACCTCACGCTGGAGCCGCGTGGAGCTTGACCCGTCGTAGAAGCCACAGAGAGCGGCGCTATCGCCTGGCTATGCTGGGTGGTAGCGCTGCTGGTTTTGGGCCGGGCTGCCAACGCAAGTCTGTTGGAGGCCCTAGATGTCCTGCCCCCTGATCGCGAACGCGGACACGATCCGCGTTACCCGGGTTGACGGCTGTGGTCGCCCGGTCTGTGGCGAAGACAACGGATTCGTCTTCGACTGCTTTGCTTCACTCCAGATGAACCCGAATGTCGAGGACGGCGAGGACGTCGAGTACAAGGCGGCGAACGGCCGCGTGTGCGGCTTCAAGCGCGGCTGCCCGAGCTTCAAGGGCTTCGACACCGAGCTCAACTTCTTCAGCGTCAGCCCCGAGTTCATTGAGATCACCACGGGCAACCCGGTGGTCTACGGGTACGACGGGAAGCCGATCGGCTACGACGACTGCTCGATTCAGTGCAACTCCGGGTTCGCTTTGGAGCTGTGGGCTGAGGTCCTTGGCGCGGAGGCCTGTGAGGCCACCGGCGCGGGCGAGGGCGCGTGGATCTACTTCCTCCTCCCGTGGGTCACCAACGGCATGCTCGGGGACCTGGAGGTCGGCAGCGAAGCCGCGTCGCTCACGCTGACCGGTGCGACCCGTGCGGGCGGCGGTTGGGGCACCGGCCCGTACGACGTCATGCCGCTCGATGCGGCCGGCACCGCCGGGCCGCTCCTCACCCCGCTCGGCGCGACCTGCCACCGCAGGACGTTCATCACGACCGTCGCCCCGCCGGAGCCCGTGTGCGACTACACCCCGGTCACCGGCGGCCTCTGCCTGGCTTCCTGACCATGGGTGTACCCGACATCGTGGTACCGGTGAGGGAAGGGGCCGTCAACGAGCAACTGCGCTACGCGCTGCGCTCGTGGGCGGCCCACCTTCCGCACGGCCGGGTGTGGCTTGTGGGGCACCGGCCGCAATGGGCGGCCGGTGTCGGGCACATCCCGACCCGGCAAGCGGGCACCAAGTACCAGAACACCACCGTGGCGGTGCGTGCGGCGTGTGAGCACCCCGACGTCTCCGAGCACTTCTTGCTGTGCAACGACGACTTCTTCGCCATGCACCCCGTGGCGGAGATGCCCGTCTTCCACCGCGGGCCGGTGCGGAGGGTGGAGGCGTACTACGCCGCCCGCGCCTCGGGGAAGTACCTGCGCGGCATGCGGGAGACCAGAGAGCTCCTGGAGAGCCTGGGGCACCCCGAGCCGCTGTCCTACGAGTTGCACGTCCCGCTTCCTGTCGAACGGGCCGGCATGCTCAACGTGCTTGAAGTGGGACGCGACTTGGACGTCCTCCACAAGCGATCCCTGTACGGCAACCTTGCACAGCTCGGCGGCACGGAGATCCGGGACGTGAAGATCCTGCACCGGGCACCGCGCGGCTACGGGCCGGACAGCCCGTTCCTGTCGACGATGCCCGACTCTTTCGCGCGCGGGCACGTCGGCCAGTTCATCCGCCGCGCCTTCCCCGAGCCGAGCCGGTACGAGACGAGGAGGCGCTGATGCCGCTCCAGATCGGCCCCTGCGACGCCTGGCCCGTCTCGCTGTGCTGCGACGTCCCGGAAGGGATGGAGCAAGCTGAGGTGGACCGCTGGGCCCGCGTTGCCTCGCAGATCCTTTGGGGACTGTCCGGCCGACGCTGGGGCCCGTGCCCCGTCACCGTGAGACCTTGCAGGCGATCCTGCGCCGGAGACGACTTCTTCAGCTTCCAGACGGGCACAGGCACCGGCCCGTGGATCCCGTACATCGGCTCCGACGGCATCTGGCGCAACGCCTCGACGTGCGGCTGCAAGTCGGACTGCTCATGCGGTGAGCTCTGCGAGGTCTACCTGCCCGGCCCGGTGTACGACGTCGTCGAGGTGCTCGTTGACGGCGAGGCCCTGGTCCCCGAGGCGTACCGGGTCGACTCGGCCGGCAAGCTTGTGCGCACCGACGGCGAGTGCTGGATGGACTGCCAAGACATGTCCGCGCCGACCAGCGAGCCGGGGACGTTCGCGGTGACGTACCGGTGGGGCCTTCCGCTCGATGACGCGGCGATCGCCGCCGTGTCCGACCTGACGTGCCATTTGCTGAAGGGCTGCGGCGGTGCAGGCTCCTGCGGCTGCAAGTCGAACCGGAATCTGACGCGCATGGTGCGTCAAGGCGTCGAGATGGAGATGCCCGACCCCACGCTGCTCTACAGCGAGGGCCGGACCGGTCTACCGCTCGCAGACCTGTGGTTGAGCATGGTGAACCCATACCGGATGACGTCGCCGTCCCGTGTCTACTCGCCGGACTTCAAGCGCCCGCGAGTGACGACATGGCCCTGACCCCCCTGGCGATCCACGACCTGACGGAAGCCGTCCTCGGCTGCGTGTGCGTCGCTCTCGACCGCACCGCGTCCCAGATCGGCGGGCAGCCGGGCTGTCCTTCCTGCCGGGCCTGTGTGGTGCCTGGCAGCGTGGCGTGGGACTCCTGCGACGACCCGTGCGGCGCGGAGTCCGCCGGTGGGCAGCTCACCGTTTCGGTGGCGCGGATCTTCCCGTCCACGGATGCCGACTTCCCTGCCGAGGCCCGCGTCGTGCAGGGAGTGCGTGGCTGTGCCCCGCCGACGGTCACCGGCCTGGAGTTGGTCGTCACGCTGCTGCGCTGCGCCCCGACGTTCACCGAGACCGGCTGTCCGCCCACCTGTGACGAGTTGTCGGCGGCGGCGCAGGTCCTCCACGTCGACATGACGACGGTCTTCAATGCCCTCCTGTGCTGCCTGCCCGGCACCGAACAGCGGCCGCGCGGGCGGAGGTTCGTGATGGGCGTTCAGCGGACCGTCGGGCCGGAAGGAGGGTGCGTCGGCCTGGAGCAGCGCGTCACCGTGGCGTTGCCGGGCTGCGGGCAGTGCCCCGATGACGAGGAGTCGCCGTGAGCGTTGAGGTGCGGATCGACTCCGGCAAGATCTCCCGGCTGCTGCGGCTGCGCGGTGGCCGAACGGCGCGGAAGCTGGCCGAGCGGACAGAGAGGGTCGCCCGAATCGCGGAACGCGAGGCGCCGGGCTCCATGGGCAGCTACATCACCTGGAAGGTCACGGACGGGCCGAAGGGCCTCCAGGGCGTCATCGTGTGTGATCACCCCAAAGTGAGGTTCGTCCTCGACGGAACCAGGCCGCACATCATCCGCCCGCGCCGCGCCAAGGCATTGCGGTTCGAGGTCGGCGGTCGCGTGGTGTACGCCGCGTACGTCCGGCACCCTGGCACGAAGCCCAACAACTTCTTGAAGCGCGCTCTTCGCGAGGGCCGCTGACCGAGCCCCGGCTGTGCGGAGTTGATCCGGGAATCGACTGAGCCCCCTGCTGATGCTGTTCGGCAGGGGGCTCAGCTGAACTACCAGTCAGGACTGGCGTACCCGGGACTCACAGTAGTCGAGCGGCAACAGTGGGTCAGGCCGCTTCCGCAGCTCGATGAGCTGGAGCTGCTCTACCCTTCCCCGTACGCCGCTGGTTTTGGGCCGGGCGACCGCGCGGGAGACAAGGGCACACCCGTGAAGAAGACGTTCGCGCTGAACACTGAACCCCACGTCGCCGATGTCGGCGGCGTCGAGCTGCTGTTCCAACCTGAGGTCATGGGCGATGACTTTATGGATGCGTACCAGTCGCTCATTGATGCCCAGAAGTCGAGCGGCGTGAGCCTCGACGACCTGGCGGGCGTCGACCCCGCCCAGCTTCGCAACGTGTCCCGTGCGCTGCGTGACTTCCTCGCTCGCCTCATGCTGCCGGAGTCCGCCGAGCTGTTCACCCGCGTCGACGTCGTCGTGGACGGGAAACTCGTGGAGTCGTTCGCGGACGCAGCCGAGGCAGAGGAGTACGCGGCGGAGCTCGCGAACGCCCGGATCGTCGACGGGCTGCGCCTCCCGGACCGCGTCCTGGTCGAGCTCCTGGAGTGGGTCGTCGAGCTGTTCGGCGGTGGCAATGGCCAGCGCCCTCCTACGTCGTCTGGCGGCTCTGCGGCATCATCGCCGCCGCCTGGGAGGCGTGGGATGGGAGTCTCGCCCTCCAAGGCGTCGACCCGCACACGTGGCCGCTGAAGCGGATGCTGAACGCCGCTGAGGCGGCCATGGAGGCGGCAGCCGAGGACGACGCCGAGAGGCAGCGGAACCGGGCCAAGCTGTACGCGCCGCCCGGAGGCCGGCGCCGCACCCCGGCGGGGAGGCAGGCCAGTCCGACCGGAGCGGGTCTCGACATGGCCCGGGCGCAGTCGCTTGCCGCACAGCTCGCGGCTGAAGACGCCAATCTCACGGGTGGCCGCACCGGCTAGTCTGGAGATCACGGCCGGGCTGCACGCCTGCCGTACGCCGTTGGTTTTGGGCCAGGCAATCCTCTGCACTTGCGTGAGGTTGCCTGGTGGCCGGCGAGGACGAAGATTACGGCTCGGCGCGGATCACGATCGTCCTTGATCCGGCGGACGCTGTTGCTGATGCCCGCGATCTCGGTCTGCGTATCCAGCGAGCTTTGGACCGGGCGACGCGAAACACGGGCGCCCAAATCCGCAGGAACATCCAGCGGGGTCTTGACGCCACCTCGGTCTCTGTCCGGGTCGACCCGGACCTGAGCCGCTTCGACGCGGCGCTCCTGCGCGGCCTGAGCAGCCTGCAGAGCATCAACCTTCCGGTCGCACCGGATCTGACCGGGTTCCTTGAGCGCATTCGCGCGCTGCTCGCGGGCCAAGAGGTCTCGATCCGTGTGGTCCCCGACCTCGACGACTTCGATGCCCGTATCCGGGCGCACAACCCGCCCGACATCACGGTCAACGTCAACACGAACGTCGACAGCGACCGGTTCAGTCGTGCCCTGTCGGGCCTTGCCGGGATCGCGGGCAGGGTCGGGTCGGCGCTGACGGGTCTGTTGAAGTTCGGCGCTATCGGCATTGCCGCGGCCGGGGCCGCACAGGGCGTTCTCGTGCTCGGTGCTGCTCTCGCTCCGGCGGCCGGGATCATCGCCGCGTTTCCGGCGTTGATCCTCGGGTTCCAGGCGGCCCTTGGCGCGTTGCGTCTGGCGCTCACTGGTGTCAGCGAGGCGTTCGGGGCGGCGCTGACCGGTACCGGCGAGGAGTTCACGAAGGCACTGGAGGACCTCTCCCCGGCGGCGCGCGCTGCGGCGAGGGAAGTCCGGGCGATGAAGCCCGCGTTCGACCAGCTGCGGAACAGCGTCCAGGATGCGTTCTTCTCCCAGTTCGAGGGGCAGCTCACCGCGGTCGGGAAGGCGCTGAACGGGCCGCTGCGCCAAGGGTTGACGAACATCGCCGCCCAGTGGGGGCGTGCCGCGCGCGGGGTTGCCGGCTACCTCCAGAGCGCGAAGGGCGTCTCGAACGTCAAGAGCATCCTCGGCGGCGCGGAGGCGGCGGTCGGAGGCCTCGCCACCACCACGAACAAGCTCACGGCTGGCTTTCTTCAGGTCGCGGCCGTCATCTCCGACCGGTTCGGTGCCGAGCTGGCGTCGGGGATCTCGAACGTCGGCGAGCGGTTCGGAGAGTTCCTCCAGCGGATCGCCTCGGGCGGGGACGCGGTGCGCTGGGTCGACCAGGCGCTCACGGTCTTCGCCCAGCTCGGCGGCATCCTCCAGAACGTCGGGTCGATCATCTCGAGCGTCTTCAACGCGGCGAACGTGTCGGGTGCCGGGTTGCTGGCGAACATCCAGAAGATCACCGGGTCGTTCGCCGCGTTCGCGAGCAGCGCCCAGGGCCAGGAGGCCATCGGGAACATCTTCCGGACGGTCGGCACGATCGCGGCGCAGCTCGGCCCGATCCTGGCGGCCCTCGTCACACAGATCGGTGCGATTGCGCCCGCTCTCGCCCCCGTGTTCTCTGCCCTCGGCCCGGCACTCACCGGGTTGATCAATTCGCTCGGTCCGGCGCTCGCAGCGATCGCCCCGTCGCTGCAAGGTGTTGCTACCGCGCTCGCCCAGGCATTCGCCGCCATCGGCCCATCGCTTGGTCCCCTCGGAGCCGCGATCGGGGCCGTGATCACCGCACTTGCCCCGCTCCTGCCGCTCGTCGGCGAACTCGTCGCCGTCATCGCGCAGATGCTCGCCCCGGTCTTGCAGAACCTGGTGGCACTGTTCGCACCGATCATCCAGGCTCTCGTCGGCGCCTTGATGCCGGTCCTTCCACAGGTCGCCCAGGCGTTCACGATGCTCGTGACCGCCATGCAGCCCCTGTACGCGGGCGTCGGCCAGGCGGTCGCGCAACTCGTCGCGAGCCTGGCGCCGGTGCTGTCGACGCTGGGGGACGTCCTCGGGCGGGTAGCGGCTGCGGTCGTGCCCGTGCTCACTGCCCTGGTCGACGGGCTGCTCCCGGTCCTCCCGCCGATCGTCGCGGCGTTCGACGCGGTCGTGCAGGCGATTATCCCGATCCTGCCGCCGATCGCCCAGCTCGCCGAGGCCCTCGCCCCGCTGAACGCCCTCGCGATCCAGCTGATCGGCTCGATCCTTCAGGTCGGTGTGGGGTTCGCGTCGTGGACGATCATCAACGCCGTTGTCCCGATCATCCAGGGTGTGGTGACTGTGCTCGCCGGCCTGATCAGCGGGCTTGCCTCGGCAATCACGTTCATCACCAACTTGCCGGGCCAGATCCTCGGCGCGCTGACGTCCCTCGGGACGACCCTGGTGACGTTCTTCACCGGCCTGTGGCAGAGCATCGTGACCGGTGTCCAGACTGGCCTTGCCGCAGTGGTCGGGTTCTTCACCGCCCTGCCCGGACAGATCATGGCGTTCCTCGCGGCACTGCGAGGGATGCTGATCAACCTGTTCACATCGGCGATCGCCGCGCTGGTCATCGCGGTCCTCACGGGCATTGCTGCGCTGGTCTTCGTTTTCACCGAGCTCCCCGGCAAGGTGGTTTCCGCGCTCGCCTCCCTCGGCGCGTCGATCATGGGCGCGCTGCAGTCCGCGTTCACGTCGGCGACGACAGCCGTCGCCAGCTTCGTGGCCTCGGCGGTCGCGTTCTTCTCCGCGCTGCCCGGACGGATCGGCGCAGCACTGGCGGCGCTGCCCGGCCGGGTCGTAGCGCTGTTCCAGAGCGCCGGGACTTCAGCGCTGTCCACGGCCCGGTCGTTGGGCGCCTCAGTCGTGACGTTCTTCGCTGGGCTGCCAGGGCGCATCGGTTCGGCGCTGTCGTCGCTGGGGTCGCGCATCGCGGGCGCTTTCCGTAGTGCGCTGGGGTCGGCGCGGTCCGCGGTGAGTTCGCTGATCTCCAGCATCGTCAGCCTGTTCTCGTCCCTGCCGGGGAGGATCGTGGCGTCACTCGGCAACATCGGCGCGCAGATCATCGGCAAGATCAAGGGCGGCCTTCCCAGTTCCGTGAGGTCGCTGCTCCCATTCGCCAACGGCGGGATCGTCACCTCGGCCACACCTGCGTTGGTCGGCGAGGCCGGACCCGAGGTGATCATTCCGCTCACGCGCCCCCAGCGGGCACGGCAGCTTGCGGAACAGTCGGGGCTCCTCGACATCCTCGGAGCCGGTAAGGCCTCCGCCGACAGGGCGAGCAGTGCAGGCACGACATCGATCACGAACACCTTCCACATCACCGAGGTCGGCGACGCGCATGCGACAGCTCACCGGGTGATCAACCGAATGGCATTGGCGGCGGGGATCTGATGGCGCTTGAGTGGTGGCTCCAGTTCGGGGCGACGGAGATCGCAAATTCCGCCCGCCTGGCCGCTTACCTCCAGTCGGTCGGGAGCCCGCTCGACAGCGTCACGGCGTGCGGCTGTGAGACGTTCGACGCCGTCCTGGTGGGCGACGAGCCGTACACCACCCCCGAGGCGGACGGCGCCCCGTGGTACGACCCGGACGTGGCCGAGTCCGCCGACTTTGCGGGCCTCCTGGTCCTCTCCGTCGACGGTCTCGATGATCACCCGGTTCAACGGACCGTGACGCGGTCGGCGGCGGGCAGTGCCGCCCTGGGGCCGGCCCGCATCCTGCCGCGCACCATCACGGTCACCGCGGTACTCCTGGGTGCGACCTGCTGCGCCGTCAACTACGGTCTGCGGTGGCTCGCGCAGGCCCTCGAAGGGTGCACAGGTGCAGGCTGCGGAGGGTGCACAGGCGCAGGCTGCGCAGGGGGCGACCTGTCGCTGTTCAACTGCTGCCCGGCCGAGTTCGAGGAGCCGGACGTGTTCGCCGCCCAGCACCGCAGGACCTTGCGCCGTGTCGCCCTGGTCGAAGGACCTCGCGTCGTCGCCCGCACCGGCAACGGTTGTACCGGCTCCGGTGGCTGCTCGACCGGCGCGGACATCCTCACCGTGGAGTTCGTGCTCACCGCGGCCACACCGTGGGCGTGGGGCGACCCGGTGCCCGTGCTCGACGTCCAGATCCCGACAGACGACGGGACCGAGTGCATCACCTGGTGCGTGCACCGCAGCATCGACGATCCGTACGACCCGGTGTGTATCGAGCTGGGCGACACGTGCCCGCCCGGCTCCGTGTCGGTGGAGCTCACGGACGCCGCGTGTGCTCTGCCGTGGCCGGACCGCGAGACGCTTGACCTGCCCTGTGACACCACGTGTCGCCTGGCAGCCTGCCCCGACATGGACGCCCTGTGTGGCGACCCGACATGCCGTACCCCGGCCCCGCCGGTGGCGCCTCCGCCCGAGACGTGTTTCTGCAGTGCGCTCGCCGTCAACACCGCGGTGTACGAGCTGGACGTGAGCTCCCGGCCCGGGTGGTTCGGTGCCGCTCCGCTCATCACGTTGGATGCGGGCAGCAAGGCCCTGCGGCACGTCACGGTGACGTTCTTCGAGCGCCGTGAGGAACACGCAGGCATGTCTTGCGAGGAGGTCGCTGAAGCAGAGCGGTGCAATCCGCACAGCGTCTTCGAGATCGCGTATGTACCCGTGGGCGGCTCCGTGGTCCTGGACGGGGAGGTGGGGCGCGCGTCGGTGGCGTGCGCCGGAACGTGGGAGAGCTCTTCCGACGCCTACGGCCGCAACGGGGGACCGCTCCAGTTCCCGCTGCTCGACTGCCCGAACTACTGCGTCCTGATCGAGGCCGACGCGATTGCCACGCCGGCCGACGACGCCACGATCTCGATTGCCCTGTCCGGCCGCGAGTACTGACCGCCCGGCCCAGACCGGCCGCGCGGGCTACGCTGACGACGCCGCTGGTTCTGGGCCGGGCGCCCCTCGACACGAGGAGTGCGCCCTATGCCAGTTGGCTGCGGATCACACACCGCCCGCATCATCGACCGCGACGGCGCTGTCGTCGCCAACGCTGACGTCCTGCTCTCCGTGGAGTGGGCCCGAGTGCTGGACGACATTTCGACCGCCAAAATCCTGGTGCAGCCGGACGGGGACTGCTGCGCTCAGCTCGCACGAGTCCGCTCATGGCGGCACAAGCTCGCCATCTACCGCGACGGTCATCCCTGTTGGGAGGGGCCGATCCTCACGCCCGAGTGGAACGCTGACGGCACGGTGGAGATCCAGGCCGCGGACATCCTGGCGTGGCTCGACAGGCGGGTTCCGCACGCCAGCATCCGGTTCACCGGCGAGGAGCTGGCGAAGATCGCACTGTGGCTGATCGAGGACGGGTTCGCCCCGGACGACCCCGGGCACAGCGTTGAAGTCATTGCTCCGACCCGTATTCGTGGTGATCGCGAGTACGAGATGGATGTCGGCCAGACCGGCGACCACTTGCGGGACTTGGCCGAGACAGGACTCGACTACACCGCGGTCGGCTCGAAGGTCCTGCTGATGCCCGAGGAGCATTGCGGCCGCGTCGGGTCCCTGACTGACGCGGACTTCCCTGATGGCCTGGTCATCGTCGAGGACGGCCTTGCGCTGGCTACCCGCTGGGTGATCCACGGCAAGGACGACGTGAAGGGTGAGGCGGGCGGCATCCACCCGTACTACGGGCTGCTGGAGCGCTCCGTTGAGGAGACGTCGGTGCTGGACGAGGCGTCCGCGACGCTGGCGGCCCGGTCCCGGTGGCGGGCGAGCTCACCGGCCCCGGTGTTCATCGACTCGCAGCAGACGACCCTTTCGCCGGAAGCAGCGATCGATATCCCTTCCCTGGTGCCTGGCTGGTGCGTGGACGTCACCACCACGGCGACGTGCCGGAACATCTCCCAGAGTCTGAAGATCGTCGGGATGAAGGTCGTGGAAGACGCCGACGGCGAACGCGTCACCGTGCAGCTCACACCGGCAGGGGTCTGACATGGCGCTCCGTGGATCCTCGGCGAGGCGGTCGGTCGAAAGCCCTCTGACCGGTGTGCTGCGTGACCTGGACCGGCGCACCCGGTCGGTGGAGAACCAGAGGCCGCGCCCCGGCCCCGCAGGGCCCCAAGGGAATGAGGGGCAGGAGGGGCGCCCGGGACCGCCGGGTCCGCCGGGCCCGCCAGGCCGGGCTCCGGTTGCTGCGGTTGTCACGACAGGGCAGGACGGACGGGCGACATGGACATACGAGACGCCGCTCACTGCGGCACCGGTCGTCGGCGCGCTCCCGGTCGACGCGGCTCCGGATGGCGTGTCGACGCTCACCGTCGTACTGGAGCGGGCGACGCCGACGCAGGCGACGGTGCGAGTGTGGCGGACCCGGGCCATCCTCGGCCTCGGCCTTCTGCCTGCTGTGCCGGCCGGGGCAGGCATCGCCGTCCACCTGACCGCAACACCGCAGCCGACGCAGCAGCTAACCTCGTAAAGCCGCTGGTTCTGGGCCGGGCACACTACGCAGTTGTGGGGTGAGTCCGACGGCCGCAGTATGCGCGTGCGGGGAGTACTTCGTCGTGAACGACGAGGGCGAATTGTGCCTGGTCCCGGGCACCATGGGGCTGCGTGACGTCATCACGTTCAGCTCGCCGGGCACCCATCAGTTCGAGAAGGCCGACTACCCGTGGCTGGCCCGGGTACGGGTCGAGGCGCAGGGGGCCGGTGGTGGATCGGGAGGCGCCGACTCCGATCCGGGGGAAGCGATCTTCCGCCCCGGCGGCGCGGGCGGCGGCTGGTCGAGTTCACTGATCGACGTCGCACTGCTGGGCGCCGTGGAGACCATCGTGGTCGGCGCGGGCGGCGCTGGCGGGACCGCGAACCAGCCCGGTGTCACGGGGGGCAACTCCTCCTTCGGCGGCCTGGTGGTGGCCCCCGGTGGTGACGGCGGGACCGCGAGCATGACGACAGGCACCGGTATGACGACCGCCAGCGGTATCCCCGGACCGTTCGGCGGGTCCGGGCAACTCGCCCAGGGCGGCGGGGCAGGAGAGGGTGCGATCCGCCTGAGCGGTACGTCCGGTCTCGCTGGAATGGGCGGCGCGTCCCACCTCGGCCATGGCGGGTACGGACGCGCAACCAACGGCCCGGGAACATCGGCGCGTGGCTGGGGCGGCGGGGCAGGCGGCAGCGTGTCCGTCAACGGATCGACCCAGGCCGGATCGGACGGCGGCGGCGGGATCGTCATTGTCGAGCTCTACGGCTGACACCTGTCCGGACAGTGTCCAAGCAGGTCAGTCCGGTCGTCCGTGCCCACCGTTCGTGGGTGTCCGGCGGATGTCCGCTGCTTGTCCGGACACGTCCGGACACGGGCCCCCTGCTCTAGACTCCCGGTAGTTGCTGGTTTTGGGCCGGGCGAGGAACTCCGACATGCGGAGATGATTCTCTTGGCCCGATGTGGATGCGGCGGCTCCCGATGCACCTGCGCCGTCACGGCTGGTGCTGGCGTCACCGTCGAAGGAGACGGCAGCACAGCCACCCCCTACGTCATCAACGCAGACGCCGCCGATGTGTCGTGTGACGACGTTCGGCCGTGCATCTCGGCCGGCCCGGGCGCAGCGTACGACCCCGCGACCGGCGTCATCAGCGCGCACCTGTCGACCGACGCGGGCAACACCCTCGTCGTCGGTGGCGATGACGGGCTGTTCGTACCTGTGGCTGCCGGTGTGTCGTGTGACGACGTTCGGCCGTGTATCTCGGCGGGACCGGGCGCGGCGTACGACCCTGCGACCGGTGTCATCAGCGCGCATCTGTCGACCGACGCGGGCAACACCCTCGTTGTCGGTGGCGATGACGGGCTGTTCGTACCCGCGGCTGCGGACGCGACTGTCACCACCGGCTGCGGTCTGGGCGGCGACGGCTCAGCCGGCGCCCCGCTGACCGTGGCAACGGGAACGTGGCCCTACGCGTGCAGTGCTGATACCAGCGGTGGCGTGGTCGTGTGCGGCAGCGACGGAGTGCTGCGGAGCGAGCCGCGCGGCAAAGCGTCGTTCGTGTCGTACTTCGAAGAGCGGATGTACCCCAACCTGACGGTGCCCAACGGGTTCGACCAGCCGGGCGCCTCGTTCTCAACCGACGTCACGAACCCGGACCCGTGTCGCGATGCGCTGCTCATTGTGTGGCGTGAAGTCGACGTCGACTTCAACCTCCCGGCGGGCGCCGGAGCGGGGTACGGCCAGGACACCGACGAGATGTATTACACCCGGAACGCCGGGTCCTCGCTCAACACGGACGTCCACGTGCAGACCACGAAGACGTTCCACAACGCGAACCTTCTGGGTCCAGGCGCCACGGTGAACATCCCCCTCGATGTGACGTTCGACCGGGGTACGGGCGGTGCCACCTACAACCGCATCCAGATCAACATCCGCGTGCTGATGATCAGCCTCTAAGGAGACCCCTCATGACAGGAACTGAGTTTGCTGTGCCCGGGGTCCAGCCGCTTGCGGAACCGGTGACGTACTGGGTGCTGTACGACGACGGATCCAGCGGCCGGATCGAGTCGACGACCGGCGAGCCGACCCTGACGAGTCCGGGCCGCCTCGTCACTGAGGCGGAGTACCAGGCCCGGGTCGACGAGCTCACGGCCGCGAACGAAGCGCACGTCGCTGAGATCGAGGCTGCGGACAAGGAACGCCAGCGTCAGGACTACGAGGCCCTGGTCGCGGCCGGTCTGCCCGCAGAGACCGCCGCCCGACTCTCGGGCTACGAGGTCCCGCAGGTGGAAGAGCCCCCGGAGGAGGAGCACTGATGGCGAACCCGATGAGCGCAAGCGACCTGCTCGCCGCACTGCGCGCCGAAGGTCTCACCGTTGTCGAAGAGGGCAACTGGCGTACGCACAACAGGAACAGCAAGGGTGCGTGGGGCCCTGTGAACGGGGTGATGATCCATCACACCGTGACCAAAGGCACCGCGGCCACGGTCGGGATCGTCCGCAACGGGTACGCAGACCTGCCGGGGCCCCTGTGCCACGGCATGATCGCGAAGGACGGCCGGATCCACCTGATCGGCTACGGCCGGACCAACCACGCGGGCCTCGGCGATGACGACGTGCTCCAGGCGGTCGTCGCGGAAAAGGGCCTGCCGGCGGACAACGAGGCGAACACCGACGGGAACCGGCACTTCTACGGCTTCGAATGCGAGAACCTCGGCGACGGCAAGGACCCCTGGCCCGCTGCCCAGCTCGAAGCGATCGAGAAGGCCGCTACCGCGATCTGCCGCCACCACGAGTGGAAGGCCGCTTCGGTCATCGGCCACAAGGAGTGGCAGCCAGGCAAGGTCGACCCCCGCGGCTTCGACATGGACGAGATGCGCGACGGCATCGACGGCCGCCTCGGGACCAAGCCGGTACAGCCGAAGCCGCCCGCGCGGCCGGCCTTCCCTGGGCGGGGAGCGTTTGCCCCCGGCCAGTCGAACGGATCGATTCTGCTGCTCGGCCAGCAGCTGGTCCGCCGCGGCTTCGGCAAGCACTACCGGGTGGGGCCGTCGAAGTCTTGGGGCGAGGCCGACCGGCTGAACGTCGCCGACTTCCAGCGCTCCAACAAGCAGCTGAGCGGCGACGCCGACGGCTACCCCGGCCCCCTCACCTGGCACATCCTGTTCTCCTGAAAGGCCCGAACAATGCTCACTCTTGCCTTCTGGCGCGCCACTGCGGAGCGCGCTGTACGTACGGCTGCGCAGACCCTCGTCGCGGGCCTCGGCCTCGACAGCGTCGGTGTCCTCGACGTCGACTGGAGCCAGGGTTTCTCGCTCGCCGGGAGCGCCGCGCTCCTGGCGGTCCTCACCGGTCTCGCCACGTCCGGGGGCGGTGAGGGACCGGGGGTCACGGAGACTGTCCGGACCCGCACGTGACTCCGTCGAGCGGCGACCGGGTCGCGGTCGAACTGGCGGAGATGCGCGGCGAGATCCGAACCGGGTTCGCCGAGCTCAACGGCCGGCTCGACCTGACGTTGCAGCGGACGGAGAGCGCCGAGTCGGACATCGACGAGCTCCAAGACCGCGTTGCCGCACTGGAGCGTGGCCGTTGGCCGCTCCCGGCGATCGCAGCAGTGACCGGCGTGGCCGGGGCGGCGACGGGCATCGTCGCGCTGCTGCGCTGATCCACCACCGGATACCGGCCCCCTCCCGAGTGCGGCGGCGAGGGGGCCTTCCGTTGCCCTGCCAGGCTGGGTTGAGGGCGTTGTCGGACCCTGCCGATACGTTGGCGGGGTCCTTATCCAGCTAGCTGGCTGCTTGCCGCGACTTGGACTCGCCTCGCCCGAGCAGCGCCGGGCGAGGCGCACAAGTGGGGCTCCCTGCGCAGGTCAGTCGGTGTCAGGCTCGGGGTGCCTCACGACCCGCTTCAGTTCCATCTCGACGTCGTAGCGGCTTTGTTCCGTCGCTTCGGCGTGGGCGGTGATCGCCTCCTGCACGCGGGCTGCGGTCTCCACCGTCAGCCCGTTCTCCTGCTGCTCGGCCCATGCGGCCTTTTCCAGCTCGATCAGTTCGTTGCTCAGTTCGATTGCCACGGGGCGCGATCGTACTGGCGGTGGCCGGTTCACGGCACACGGGACTCGCGAGTTCCTACACTCGGCCGCATGACTGAATACGTGCAGGTATCCACGGCCACGGAGACGAAGCAGCAGGCAATTGACCTCGCGGGTGCGGCAGTCGAAAAGCGGCTCGCAGCCGGTGCCCAGATCGTTGGGCCGGTCACCAGCGTGTTCTGGCACCTGGGCGAGTACGGCACGGGCGAGGAGTGGCAGCTCCTCCTCAAGACGACGACGGACCGTTACCCGGAGCTGGAGGCGCACCTCCTGGAGCATCACCCGTGGGACAACCCGGAGCTGTGTGCCGTACCGATCACCTTGGGATCCGAGGGGTGCAAGAAGTGGATTGCTGGAGCTGTAGCTCCCTAACCGGCCGCGTGCTCCAGGAGGTCCCGGACGACGGAGAGATCTGCGTGAGGGCGTAGCTGGTCGAGCAGCGGAGCGATCCGCTGCCGGGGTCGGATGGAGGCGACGCCTGTTGAGAGTTCGAGCGCGCGGCCGGTCGTCACGGCCGCCTGCTCGACCTCGCCGGCCGTGAGGTAGGCGCTGGCGAGCCAGGAGAGGTAGAGCGCCTTGTCGCGTGCGTGGTCGTCGGAGTACCGGTTCAGGGCGTCGGTGAGGACGGGCACAGCGCGGAGAGGACGACGGAGCTCGGTCCAGCAGCGGCCCGTCATGATGTCGAGCTCGGTGTCGTCGACCCAGGCGGACCAGTCGGGCTGAGGTTCGTCGTCCTGCGCGTCGGCAAGGGCCTTGCGTGCGGCGGTGAGGGCCACGTCCGTGCCGGTCGGCTGGTTGTCGACGGCGCAGGCCCAGGCGAGCCGCTCGTAGAGGAGAGCGCGGACGGAGGACGGCGTCCGGTCGGTGATCGTGGCGCAGGAGTCCTCAGCGAACGCAACGGCCGCGCGCCGGTCGTCCGCGATGGTGTTGTAGGCGAGGAAGGCCAGGCTGTTGCCGTAGAGGTCGGTGTCCTGCGCGTCGCGCGCGCAGTCTCGGCTCTCCTCGTAGAGGGATTCGGCGTCGCGTGTGCGCCCGCCGTCGAACGCGGCCCATCCTGCTTGCTGAGCCTGCTCGGCGAGAAGCGCGGTGAGCCGACAGCGGGAGTGGTCGGTGAAGGACCCACGCCGTAGGAGGCCCTTTGTGTACTGGACCTCGCCGAGGTACACGCGGTAGGTGTCGCCACCGCCAAGGACGTCGTCCAGGCGCCGTAGGCGGGCGGTGCGTTCGCGGAGCCGGTCGACGTAGGCGTCGGTGATGCGGCGCGGCGGGTCGGGCCGGTGGAGGGCGGGCAGGGTGGCGGCGAGGCCGGTACTCGTTGCTGCCTGGAGGATGGTGCGGCGACTCACGTGCGGTCCGTTCTCTGTGCGGGACGTTCCAGCAGGAGCTGCGTCCGTCTCCCACGGGCGGGGAGCGAGGCCGAGCAAGTGCCCGGGGACGCGTAAAGCGTCCGCGATCTGCACGATCTTCTCGAAGCTCGTGATCCGGCCTTGGCCCCGCGCGAGTGTTCCCACCCGGTCGGGCTTGATGTCGCACTCGGCGGCGATCTTCGAGTAGCTGATCCCCGCCCGTTCGCGTGCGAGCCGGAAGGCCGTCCCGAAGTCATGGCCGATCAGCGCGCGTTGCATGTCGTCGTCGTTGAGGAGATCTCGCGGCAGGGCCGTGGGGGGCTGGTAGATCATGCGGCACTCTTCCTGCTCGCCTGAGTCTGCGCGGTGGTCGTCCCGAGTGTGTACCCATCATGGGTATACCCGGCGGCAGGAGGCAGAGGTTTCGCACGAATACCACCCTGTACGCCAAAGCCCCGGGGGCGGTGACGTCCGCCGGCCCGGGGCGTGGACGACTGGTTAGGAGTCGCCGTGCTTGAGCGTACCCATCTCGCCCGCCGTGCGAGGAAGTTCAGGGTGGGCACCCATTGCGCCTCCACGGGGGTAGCGCAATGAGAGAGGACGAGGCCGCTCGCCTCGTCCTGGCAGGACCGCAAGTATTCGTGACGAGCCGGGCCGAGCGGGAACTCGCGGTCAGCCACTGGCTCCTTGCGGCCGCCCAGGACATGAAAGAGGCCCGCAAGGAGTGGGCGGTGGCCGGGATCGCGCTCCTGCGATGCGGAGGCATCTTCTCCGCGATCCGCGTCCCGGCCGAAGTGGTGCACGCTGCCGCCGGAACGGAGGAACTGCACCAGGTCAACGCCTATCTCTCGACGGCGTTGATGGGCGGCCCGGTGTTCGTCGACGTTGCGTCGAGGCGGTACTACGTCCTCGTACCGGCGAGCGCCGCACACCAAGACGTGTGGAAATCCAGGCTGGTGCCGGAAGCGGAGTGTCTTGGGTCCGGCTGTTTCCTCGGCGTGCCGTCACCGAATGCGACCGCCCCGTCCGACGCCCGCTCGTACTGGTGCGTGCCGATGGACAGTCCCGGCGAGCTCTGCGTCCCGCAGGCGGTCACTCAGTTAGTGATGACCGGCCGGTACCAGCGGGCGGCGGCAGAGAGGGAGGCCGGTGAGTGAGGCCCGCGTGGTCCGCAGCTGGTCCCAGCGCGGGGATGAGGCGTACCTCGTCCTCATCGGCCATACCGTCGGATGTGCGTTGTGTCGTGTGAAGGCGTCCTGTCCCACGGCGGTCCGGCTCGCGCGGGCCTGGCGGGGGGCCCGGCGATGAGGATCTGTGTCGACTGCGACCGCACCATCGTGGGTGCGTACGTCGTCGCCACACACGGCGACTCGATGTCCGGTGCGCGGCCCGACAGCTACGCGCATCCGCCGTGCTCACCGGACTGCCGACCGCGGTCTCCTGGTAAGGCCCGGCTGCGGCGCCTGCTGGACGATCCACGCTGCGAAGTGCCGTTGCACTACTGATCTCCCGTCCGTGGCTGCGCCGATCAGCTGCGGGCGGGGCACGCCCGTACCCGAGGCTGGCGGTGGCCCGGGTGCGGGCGGATTTCACACGGAAGCGATGACTGGCATGGAGAAGACGGACCGAGGCCGAGATGGAGTCAGGGCCGAGCGGGCACGCCGTCGAGCGCTCATCACCGCAGCAATCGTGCTCGTGCTCGTCTACGTGTCGGTTGTGTTCGCTGCCATGCACCGCCCGATCTGACAGGACCGATGCATGGGACTCCGGGCCGTACTTGAGGCTGGCGGCGGGATCAGTTCGAGGCGGGTGCAGCGTCCTTGGCGCCGGGGACCTGGAGCACGCGGAGCATGTCGGCGGTCACGACGCGGAAGAGGCGCCCGGCGCGGACGACCCGGCACGGGAAGTCGCCGGCGCGGGCCAGCTGGTAGGCGGTCGTGCGTCCGATCCCGAAGGCGCGCCCGGCCGTTTCGAGGTCGGTCGTCGGAGGGAGGTCGAGGAGTTCCCTCGTCGTCATTTCCGGGCGTTCAGCAACAGCCGCTTGGGTCATTTTGGCGCAGCTCCTTGCCTATGTGGCGCGTATGTGGGTCGTCTTCGCGCACTGTACGACATGGGTTGTTACTGCACAACATCGTCTGTACTTTGGGTCAGCATGGAGCAACCGGATTGGTCGGCGCGTGTCAGCAGGACCATTGCGCAGGAGGTGCGCCGTCACCGCCAGGCCCAGGGCATGAGCGCGCAGCAGCTCGCGGACGCCTGTGACCGGCTGGGCGCGAACCTGCCCCGGACGGTGATCTCCAACATCGAGAACGGCAGGCGCGGCAACGTCACCGTTGCCGAGGTCAGCGTCCTCGCGGAGGCGCTGCAAGTGGCGCCGACGGCAATCGTGTTCCCCGTCGGCTACACCGATGAGGCCGAGCACCTTCCCGGCCGCACGGTCTCGCCTCTGGAAGCTGCGGACTGGTGGAACGGCGAGCCCGCCTCCAGCGAGTGGGCGCTGACCCTCCTGCGGAAGCACCGGAGCCTGGAGACCCAGATCCGCCGCCTTTATAAGGGGATCTGGGAACAGGCGATCTCGGACTACCGGTGGCAGGGAGAGCCCGGCGGGCCGGAGGCTGGGGCGGCCCGCGAGGTCGCCGAGGAACTGACCCAGGAGCTCCACGAGCTCCGCGACGAGATTGCCCGGCGGGGCCTGACCCTCCCGCCGCTCACCGGACTGGACCGGCAGGCCTAGAGCCCAGGCCGGGACTGCCCGTTACCCGCGGGCGCGCTGCGCCCTGTCACGACGGAGGGGAATTCGTCATGCCCGGAGCACGGCGTGCTGGCGGTATCAACAAGAGATGTGAGTGCCGAGGAGAGGACGGGAAACGGCTCGGCTCGAAGTGCCCGAAGCTGTCCAAGCGGAACCACGGGAACCACGAGCTGCACCAGGAGTTGCCGCCCGGCGACAAGGCGGCTCGTCGCCGGTTCCGGCGCACCGGGTACGCCACGGTGGGGGATGCGGAAACCGACCTGGGCCGCGTGCGCGCCATCCTGGATCTGGCGGGCGACGACGAGGACGCCGCCCGCAGAGTCAGTGACCTGCTGATGGCGGTTATGCGGGACCGGGAGCCCATCCCGAGCACGGAGGACGTGAAACGGCGCCTCGCCGGCGGTGTGCCGATGGACCAGTCCATGACCGTGGGGGAGTGGCTCCAGACCTGGGTCGACTCGAAGAAGACCAAGAGAACGACGACCTCCGGGTACCGCTCCCACATCCGGGTCCATCTGCTGCCGGGGGTGGGCCATTACCGGCTGGACCGGCTCAACGTCGCCCACTGCCAGGCGTTCTTCGACTCGATCGACGAGCGGAACGAGGCCATCGCGGCCGAGAACACGGCAAGGCGAGAGCAGGAGCGACAAGCGAAGTGGGGGAAGTCGTCGAGGCCCCCGGCCGCAGAGTCCGCGCGCCTCGCCATCGAACGGGAGAAGCTGGCAGCGATGCCGCCCTATCGGCTCATCACAGGGCCGGCGACGAAGCAGCGCATCAGGGCGACGCTGCGCATGGCGCTCAACGCGGCGATCCGGCGGCAGCACATCACGTTCAACGCCGCTCAGTGGGTGGAGCTGGCGAGTGGCAAGCGGCCGAAGGCTGTCCTGTGGGTGGATCGGCATGTTGAGCACTGGGAGAAGACCGGCGAGCGGCCGAGCGCGGTCATGGTGTGGACGCCGACCCAGATCGGGCGGTTCCTGGACGTCGCCGAGGAGTCGAGGCTTTACGCGTTCTACCACCTGATCGCTTTCCGGGGGCTGCGCCGTGGTGAGGGGGTGGGGCATGACTCGGTGAACACGGACCTGGAGAACGGGGCGATCACCATTGCGGCGGAGCTGGTGGTCGACAACTGGGAGGTGTTCGAGGACACGCCGAAGACGGATGGGTCGGCGGCGACGATCGCGCTGGACTCGCTGAACGTGGCCGTGCTGCGGGAGCACCGCGTCCGTAAGGCCCGAGAGCGGGAGGAGTGGAACGAGGGGGCCGTACTGGAGCGGGCGCAGGGCCTGGACACTCCGGACTGGGTGGAGACCGGGAAGGAGTTCGTGGACATCGACGGGTCGTGGCTGCACCCGGAAAAGGTGTCCGAGGAGTTCCGGCGGATTTACCGGCGGGCCGGTCTGCCGCCGATCAACCTGCGGGACCTGCGGCACTGCGCGGCCACCCTCATCCACGGTGGTGGTGGCGACATGCACGCGGTGAAGGAGACGTTGCGGCATTCAACGATTCAGCTCGCGTCGGACACCTACACGTCGCTGCTGAAAGAGGTCGATCAGGAGATCGCGGAGCGGGCGGCCGGGATGGTTCCGAGGGCCCGGAGAGGCGACGTTGAGCCAGTGGCCGAGTAGCTTCGAAGGTGTCGCGAGGGCGGTGCGTTTGCGCAGGTCGCGGCGGGGTTCTGCTCGGCCATTGCTCGGCCGAACGGCTCGTAACGAGATATCACGGGGCGACACGAGCTGACACGAGGGGAAGCGTGCTCAGATCGGAACGGTGCACTGACCAGCACGTCTTGCACTGCACAACACGGGGTGTCACGAGGCGACACGAGGGGGAGGCCCCTGACAGGGGACTCATAATCCGTCGGCCGTGGGTTCGAGTCCCACCCGCCCCACCATGGCGGCCGCAGCGCAGGAACGTTCCAGCCTCCTGGAAACAAGGATGCACGCGCGGCGGCTTCGAACGCGCAAGACACGCTGAAGGCCGCACACGGGCCCCCTGTCGGCTCAGAGGCTGACGGATCAGAGCAGGGCGGAGCCCCGACCGCACATGTGGCCGGGGCTCTGTGCGAGGCCCCCTGCGGAGCCCGAACCCCGCACCCACCGACCGGTTTTCTCCGGGCATGCGTCAAGTGGACCGGCTGTCACCGGCGTTGAGGGGACGTGCGGGAGTGTGGCGCCCCGCGTCTGTGCCCTGACGCTCAGTACGGGCAATGTTCTTTGCTTCAGCAACGCGGTTCGCCCATTGCGATTCGGGACGGACCCTCGAGCGGTAGTGGCGCACCGTCACGCTCCGAGGCTGTTCCGTCGCACCTTGCCCACACCTGTGGCGCCTGCCGGCTGTCGCCCCGGATCTAGAGGGGGTGTGGGCCGCTGCGGCCCATTCCGTCAGGGATGCTGCGGGCGGGTTCCGGTGTGCTGGTGAGGCGCCCTGTGGGCCGCTTCGTGTCCGCGCGTCGCGCAGGGCGAATCACAAATATTTGCCGGGAAATGCGGCTTTTGCCCGAATTCGTACGTGTACGACTTGTTGGTCCGGTTGAGGCGTCGTAGTGTCGGTAGTGCCGCGGCAGAAACAGGGAGCGGCACACCGAACTACTTCCCAAAGGAGGCGAAGATGAACGTTCGTGACATCTTCCGCCATGGGGGTGGCAGGGGTCGTTGGGGCGGCTGGGGCGGCTACGGCGGCTACGGCGGTTACGGCGGCTACGGCTACGGCTTCGGCCGGCGTGGACGCGGCGGCTTCGGACGTCGAGGCCGCGGCGGTTACGGCGGCTACGGCGGCTACGGCGGCTACGGCTACTGACCACCCAGAATCCCCAAACCCCTTACACGAGGCTGGCCCGCGCAACCGCGCGGGTCACGCCTCGTGGTTCTGGGGCCCGCGCCCCAGGGGCCTCCCGTTCGGATCCTGCCCTGCGGCCCCTGGCAGGCGCTTTTCAAGGCTTGAATCGCGACGGCATCGCAGATTGCGCCGTGATCCGGCCCCGATCCGGGAACAGGCTCTGGCGGCGGTCCGCATTCCGCACCCCTCAGTGATGTGAGGCCCATGCGCCTTCTCGGCCCCCTCGCGCGCCCCGACGAGCCGCCCCCGGAATCGGTGACGGACGTTCCGATCCGTACCGACCCCATCAGCGTGGTGCGGTCGTTCCGACGGTTCTGGCCGCTTACCTACGGCGACCGGCGCTGGCTCGTGCTCATCTGCGCCCTTGCCGCCGTGTCCGCGATCGCGGAGACCATCACCATCCTTCTCTTCGCGGATCTGACCGACAACGCTCTGCAACAGGGATCCGTCAGTGCCTTCTGGAAACCTGCTGGTCAGTGGCTCACCGTGGCCGTCATCGGTGCGATCGTGGGGTATCTGTGCAGCTCGCTCGCGGTCTGGACCGCCGAACGCTTCGTGATGCGGCTGCGGGCCAAGGTCTTCAGCCATCTGCAGACGCTGCCGCCCCACTTCTACCAGCGCAATCGCCGCGGTGACCTGGTCGAGCGGCTCACCGGTGATGTGGAAGCCATCGAGGCCCTCGTGGTCTCCGGCATCGTCGGGGCTGCGACCGCTCTCTTCAACACCTTCTTCTACGCTGCCGCCGCTGTGTGGCTGAGCTGGAAACTGGCCCTCGCCACTTTTGCCATGATCCCGCTCTTCTACCTCGTCACCCGCGTGTTCACGGGGCCTCTGCGCGCGGTGTCCCGGCGCGGACGTGCGGCGGACGGTGCCATCACCGCCGTGGTCGAGGAGACGCTGGTCAACGTCGTCATGACCCAGGCGTACAACAGGCAGCACGACGAGGAGGAACGACTCCTCGGCAAGGCGCGTGCCCGATTCAAGGCGGCGGTGAGAGGCACCCGGCTCGCCGAGCTCTACGAGCAACTCGTGGAGGTCCTCGAAACGGTGTGTGTCCTGGCGATCATCGGTCTGGGGGCGTGGCAGATCTCCACGGGCGGGATCACACTCGGGCAGCTCCTCGCGTTCGCCGCCTTCATCGGTTCCCTCTACCCGCCGATCCGCTCCCTGGGCCAGCTCGGTCTGACGGCCACCGCCGCGACCGCCGGAGCCGAGCGGCTTCTGGAGATCCTCGACACCGAACCCACCGTCACCGACCCGGGTGTATCCGTCGCGGCCCCGGCCCGGCGGCGCGCTGTCGGCGAGGTGGAGGCGCGACAGGTCGACTTCCACTACCCGGGCAACCCGGAGCCGGTTCTCCGCGGTCTCTCGTTCACCGCGGGCCCCGGCGAACTGCTGGTCATCACCGGCCCCAGCGGAGCCGGCAAGTCGACCCTGGCCGCTCTGCTGCTGAGGTTCTACGACCCGGACTCCGGCAGCATCCGGCTGGACGGCACATCCGTGGACCAGCTGCCGCTGACCTACCTCCGCCGGAACATCACGCTGCTGCCGCAGGACACCCTCGTCCTGCACGACACCATCGAGCAGAACATCGCGTGCGGGCGCACCGACACAACCCTCCGTGACGTCGAGGAGGCCGCGCGGGCAGCCGACGCGCACGATTTCATCCGTGCGCTTCCCGACGGCTACAACACCGTTGTCTCACCCGGCACGTCCCGGCTCTCCGGAGGCCAGTTGCAGCGCATCGCGATCGCTCGTGCCATGGTCCGCGACGCGCCCGTCCTCCTTCTCGACGAGCCCACCACCGGCCTGGACGCACTGGCCGCACAGCGCATCCTCGGCCCGCTGCGGCGCCTCGCCGAGGGACGCACCACCATCGTCATCACGCACGACCTGGCCCTTGCCGCCGACGCCGACCGCATCCTGGTGCTGGACGAGGGGTGTCTGGTGGAGTCGGGCACGCACACCCAACTGCTCGACCGGAGCGGCCTGTACGCCACGCTGTTCGACGCCAAGCCCTCGCGTCGCAACGGCACCGTGAACGCACACGCCAAGCATGCGCGCCCATCGGGTATCCACTGGCGGTAGGGCCCTAGGGTCAGCCGGCTCCGGACCGGTCGTTACCATCCGCTGTGACCGAAACGACCGAAGAACCTGTACATCGCACACGCATACTCGCGGACCTGACTCCGCTGCGGACCTCGCCCGACTACCGGCGGCTCTGGTTCGGGAACACGGTCTCCTGGATCGGGCAGGGGATGACGGCGCTCGCCGTGTCGCTCCAGGTGTACG
Organism: Streptomyces sp. NPDC051664; assembly: GCF_044453545.1. Taxonomy (NCBI): domain Bacteria; kingdom Bacillati; phylum Actinomycetota; class Actinomycetes; order Kitasatosporales; family Streptomycetaceae; genus Streptomyces; species Streptomyces sp. NPDC051664. The sequence continues at coordinate 317,350 of NZ_JBITCU010000003.1, forward strand.
ACATCACCGGGTCCGCCTTCTCGGTCGGGCTCATCGGGTTCTGTTCGTTTCTGCCGCTGGTCGTCTTCGGGCTGTACGGCGGAGCCGTCGCGGACACCGTCGACCGGCGCAAACTGGGGCTGGCCAGCTCCTCCGGTTCGTTCGTGCTCGCCGTCGCACTGGTCGCCGCGAGTGTCGCCGGAGTCGAGCAGTTGGGGCTGCTGTACGCGGTCGTCGCCCTGCAGGCGGTCTGCTTCGCGCTCAACTCACCGGCCCGCAGCTCGATGGTCGCGCGACTCCTGCCGGCCGAGCAGCTGCCCGCCGCAAACGCGCTCAGCTCCATCACCAGCACCACCGGTGCACTGGTCGGGCCGATGCTGGGCGGACTCATGGTCGGCTGGTGGGGGTACCGGGCCGCGTACACCGTCGACGCCGTCACCTTCACCGCCGCGCTGTACGCGATGTGGCGGCTGCCCTCGATGCTTCCCGAGCGCGGGGACGACGCGGGGAGCGAGAAGCGGGCGTCCGTGGTGGACGGGCTGCGGTTCCTGGCGGCGCGGCCCATTCTGCGGATGACCTTCTTCACCGATCTGTGCGCCATGGTCCTCGCCCACCCGCGGGCGCTCTTCCCGGTCGTCGCCGTGGTCTGGTACGGCGGTGACGCGAAGACCACCGGGCTGCTGGTCGCGGCTCCGGCACTGGGGGCACTGCTGGGCGGGGTGTTCTCCGGCTGGCTGAGCCGGATCAGACGGCACGGGCTCGCGGTGATCACCGCCGTGGCCTGCTGGGGCAGCGCCATCGCCGTCTTCGGGCTGACCCGCCAGCTCTGGCTCGGGCTGGTCCTGCTGGCGCTCGCCGGCTGCGCGGACACCGTCTCGATGGTCTTCCGGAACACCATGCTCCAGGCGGCGGTGCCGGACGAGATGCGGGGGCGGCTGCAGGGCGTGTTCATCGTGGTGGTGGCCGGTGGGCCGCGGCTCGGGGACTTCCTGGCGGGTTCGGTCGCCGATCTGGCGTCCCCGACGGTTGCGGCCACCGGGGGCGGCATCGCATGCGTGGTCGCGGTGTCGCTGCTCGCGCTGAAGTGGCGGGGATTCGCCCGGTACGACGCCCGGGATCCGCAGCCCTGACAGGCCGGGGCCGGTCACCCCGGGCCGACCGGCCGCCTGGGGCCGGTCACGCGCGCGGGCCGACCGGCCCCCGGCGGCGCGCCTCCCCCACTCAGGCGGTCGCGTCGGAGAGCTTCGGCATCTCGCCCTCGGTCGTCTTGACGTCGATCACGGAGAACGCCGCGCCCTGCGGATCGCTCAGCGCCGCGAACCGGCCGAACGGGCTGGTCATCGGACCGAACCGGAGGATCGCCCCGCGCTCCGTCGCCTTCGCGACCGCCGCGTCGCAGTCCTCGACGGTGAAGTACACATTGAGGTACGGCGGTACCTCGGGCGGGAAGTCGTCCGTCATCTTCATCCGACCCAGGACCGGGTCGGCGCCCAGGTCGTAGAGCGCGAAGTCGATCGCGTCGTCCTGCATCTGCTTCACGCGGTACGGGAAGACGCCGGGGAAGAATGCGTCCGACTTCGCCGGGTCCCGGGTGAACACCTCGGCCCAGCAGTACGCGCCCGGTGTGGCCCGGGCCTCGAACCCTTCGTGCTGCCCCGCCTGCCACACACCGAAGACCACCCCGCCCGGGTCGCGGGCCAGCGCCATCGAGCCGAAGTCACCGACCTGCATCGGCTCCATCAGCACCTCGCCACCGTTGTCACGGATCTTTGCGGCGGTGGCTGCGGCGTCCGGCGACGCGAGGTACAGGCACCATGCCGACTGGCCTTCCTGGCCGGGCATCGGGGGTACGACGGCGGCGACCGCCTTGCCGTTCGCGTACGCCTGCGTGTAGTTGCCGAACTCCGACGACGACTCACCGAACGTCCACCCCAGCACGTCACCGTAGAAGCTCTTCGCCCCCTCGACATCGGTGAACATCGCGTCCGCCCAGCACGGGGTGCCCTCTGGTTCCACAGCCATGGTTCTGCGCTCCTGACTCGGTGAATCCGCTCCGGGTTTTCACGCTACGGGCTGTCGTGAAGTCCCTGATGGATCGGCGCGCGACGTCGGATGCGGTGCATCGCAAGGCGGAGGGTCGTCCCCATACGGGGCGCGTATCCGGGCGTTCCGGCAACGCGGCGAGATGCCGTAGCTGTCGTCGTGCGGCTGCCAGGGATCACGGGACGGCCGTTGGCCGGTCATCTCGCACGCCGCGCGCCGGGCTACCCGCCGGCGGCCTTGGCCTCCGGGGCCGCGATGCCGCGGGCGACCCCCAGCTCCACCAGGTCCTGGGGGCGCAGGCGCAACTGGTCGGCCGTGGCGTGCACAGCGTCGGGGGAGCGCTTCAGGATGGCTGCCGCGAGCTCCGGGGCGATGACGGAGAAGTAGCTGTCCGGGGTGACATATGTGTTCTCCGGCGCAGCCAGGGCGAGTGCTCCGCCCGACCCGCCCTCGCCGATCACCAGGGTCGTCACCGGGACCCGGGCCTCGGCGATCGCCGCGAACGCATCGGCGATGGCGGCCCCCGCGCCCGCCCGTTCCGCCTCGGCGTCGTTGGCCGCCCCGGGGGTGTCGATCAGAGTCAGGACGGGCACGCCGAGCCGGTCCGCGAGCCGGATCACCCGGGCCGCGGTGCGGTAGCCGGCCGGGCGGGTCGCGGTGCCGCACTGGGCGACGTACGCGATCGGCCGGCCGCCGCGCACCCCGAACCCGCAGAGCAGCCCCGGATCCGTACCGCCGCACCGGTCGCCGCTGAGCGGCAGCAGGTGGTCGAAGTACGCGTCGAGATACGCCCCGGCACGCGGCCGGGCCGAGGAACGGGCCTGCTGCACCGCGTCCCAGCCGGTCGCCGGCAGCCCGGTGGCCGCGAGAGCGCCCGGGACCGGTGCGCGGGACTCGTCGACGCCTGCCGCCCCCAGCGCGCCCAGCCACCGCCTCAGCGTCCGTGGCAGCTCGTCCGCGTGGACGACCGCGTCGATCTGGCCCGCCGCCAGCTGGCCCTCCGCGGCGTACGCCGACGGGTCCGCGTCCACCGGCCGCACCCGCGATCCGGCGAACCCGATCTGGGCCCCCGGAAGCGCCAGGATCACATCGGCGCCCGCCCCCAGCGTGGCCCAGCCGCCGCCCGTCGTCGGATCGCGCACGATCGCGAGCTGTGGCAGACCCGCGGCCCGCAGCCGTGCCGAGGCGCGTGCCACCCGCTGGAGCTGGGTGAGCGCGATCATGCCCTCCTGCATCCGGCTGCCGCCCGTCGCGACGATCGAGACGAGCGGCAGCCGCCGGGTGAGCGCGGTCCCGTACGCGGCTTCCAGCAGGTCCCCGGTGCGCTGCCCCAGCGATCCGCCCAGGAAGCCGAACTCGAACGAGACCAGCACACACGGCAGGCCGCCGACCGTGGCAAGGCCGTGGACGACGGACTCCTCCTCGCCGGTACGTGCCGTGGCGCGGGCCCGGGCGTCCGCGTAACCGGACCAGGAGAGCGGACCGTCCGCCGGTATCTCCGCGCCGGGCGGGGTGCCGGACTCGGTGAAGTCGTCGGCGACCGCCGTGATCGCCTGCCGCGCCGTCAGCCGCCTACGCACCGAGCGACCGCTTCATGATCTTGCCCATGTCGTTGCGGGGCAGCGCTTCCAGATAACGGACTGTGCGGGGGCGCTTGTGCGGGGCCAGCTGGGTCGCCACATGGTCCGCGAGCTCGGCCTCCGTGGGCGGTGCGGCCGGGTCGGCCGGCACCACCCAGGCGACGATCCGCTCGCCCAGATCCGGGTCCGGCTCCCCGGTGACGGCGGCCTCGCGGACGCCCGGGTGGTCCAGCAGCGCGTTCTCGATCTCGCCCGCGCCGATCTTGTAGCCGCCGCTCTTGATCAGGTCGGTGGCCTTGCGGCCGACGATCCGTACATAGCCGTCGGCGTCGAGGGCGGCCATGTCGCCGGTACGGAACCAGCCGTCCTCGGCGAAGGCGGCCGCCGTCGCGTCGGGGCGGTTCAGATAGCCGGCGAAGAGGTTCGGGCCGCGCACCTGGATCTCGCCCACCGCGCCCTCGGCCTTCGGATCGTCGAGCGGGGTGCCGCCCTCCTCGACGAGCCGGAGTTCGACGCCCCGCAGCGGTACGCCGACCGTCCCGGGGCGAGGCTCGCCGTCCGCCCGGACGCTCGTGTTCATCAGGGTCTCCGTCATGCCGTACCGCTCGATGACCCGTCGGCCGGTCGCCGCCGCGATGCGTTCGTGGTCATGGACCGGAAGCGCGGCCGACCCCGATACCAGCAGCCGGGCCCCGGCGAGCGCCTCCGCCAGCTCGGCCGCGGCCGGTGCCGCCGTGCCGAGTGCCTCGGCGATCCGGTGGTACATCGTCGGTACGCCGAACAGCATCGTGGCGCCGGACGACAGTTCCCGGGTCACACCCTCGGTGGAGAACCGCCCCAGATGCCGCACCGATCCGCCCAGGCGCAGCGGCCCGAGCACGCCCAGGATCAGGCCGTGCACATGGAACAGCGGCAGGGCGTGCACAAGGACGTCGTCGCCCGTCCACTGCCAGGCGTCCGCCAGCGCGTCCAGCGAGGCGGCGATCGCGCGGCGGGGCAGGATCGCCCCCTTGGGCGGGCCCGTGGTGCCGGAGGTGTAGACGATCAGGGCGGGGGACTCGGGGGAGGGTTCGGGGAAGACGACGCCGTCGGCCGCCGTCGCTGCCGTGTCGACATCCATACGGTCCAGCGCGGCGAGCACCGGCGGGAGCACGTCACCCGCCCCGGCCAGCACCGCCGAGGGGGCGCTGTCGGCCACGATGTGCGCCAGTTCGCGTGTGCCGCTCTTCGGGTTGAGGGGGACGGCGGGCACCCCGGCCCGCAGCGCCGCCACCACCGCGACGACGGTCTCGGCGGTCGGCGTGGCCCAGACGGCGACCCTTCCCGCGTCCGCGAGCCGCGCGGCGAGCGCGTCGGAGGCCGCGGCCAACTGTGCGTACGTCAGGGTGTGTTCACCGAACCGGACGGCTTCCCGGGCGGCCGCGGGGCCGGATCCGTCATGCAGCGCAGGCAGAAGAGAAGTCACCCTCCGACCCTAAGGGCTCTCCGTAATCCCCGGCGGGCGCGCGACGACGGCCGGGCACCTCGTCGCGTCGTCTGAGCGCCCGGATACGCGCACCGTACGAGGACGCCACTCCGCCCCGCGATGCGCCGCGTCCGACGCCGCGCGCTGATCCACCGGGATTGCGGGACAGCCCTCAGGCAGCCGGCTCGCGCATCCTCTGGTCCCGCTGAATGTTCCGCATCCGCCCCTCGGCCCGAGCCGCTCCTTGCAGTCCCCCGAGAGCGGCGCGATCAGGTTCCAAGCCCAGAACGTGAGTAAAGAAGCCGATCGTGGCCACCACAAGGTTGCGGTATGCGGCCGCGGACGGCCGGACTGCCGGAGCGGGGGACCGCTTGACGGCTTCCACCCCGCAAGTCAAGGCCCGGTGGTGCAGGTGGGCCCGTCGGCCTACGCCACGCGGGTCACCGGCTACGGACCGGGCTGACGTGGTCTCCGCAGTCGCAATCCGGCACAAGCTGCGACAATCGCGGTATGGACCGTCTGGACAGGGAAATCCTCAGCGTCCTCCAGGAGGACGCGCGGATCTCGTACCGCGATCTGGGGGTACGGGTCGGCCTCAGTGCCAATGCCGCGGCCGACCGGGTGCGGCGGCTGCGCCGCGACGGCGTCATCCGCGGCTTCACCGTGATCATCGACCCGGCCGCCGACACCCGAACGGGTCTGGTCGTCTTCATCGATGTCACGCTACGTATCGACACGACCAACGAGGTGTTCGAAAGGGCGGTTCTCGCCCTGCCCGGCATCACCGAAGTGGTGCACGTGACGGGCGGGCACGACTACCTCGTACGGGCCACGGTCGCCGACACCGCCGCCCTGGACGGACTGCTGCGCCGGCTCAAGCGGGAGGCGGGCGTCGCCCACTCCAGCACCCGGGTCGCGCTCAGAGCGGCGCCTGCCAGGTGAACGTCGTGGAGCGCGAGCCGTCGTCGCCCCGCCCGTCGTCGGCGACCACCAGCCGGACTGCGGCCCGCCCGTCGGGCAGCCGCGTCGTCGCGTCCACCTCCACCTCGATGGCCGACACCCCGGTCCGCCGGTGCGCCGCCGCGAGCGCGCCGCGCAGTGCCGCGAGGAGCTTTCGGTCCGCCGGCTGCCGCACGAGTGAGTCCACCGCCCCGGTGAACTGCACCGACGGCTGGAAGCCGAGAACGGAGGCCGCGCCCCCGGTCTCCCGGAGCACCCGGCCGCGGAAGGTGCTGGGCGCATCGGTGGGCGGCTGCTGGAGGGCGAAGATCGCGGTCCGTACTTCCTGAATGGTGGAGTTCAGCTCGTCGACGGCCCGGGTGAGCAGCTCGTCCGTCTCCGGGGCGGCCGCCCGGCGGCGGGTCGACTCCAGCATCATCTCGGTCGCGAAGAGCCGCTGGACGACGAGATCGTGCAGATCGCGGGCGATCCGGTCACGGTCCTCGTACACCGCGAGCTGTTCCCTGTTGTGCTGGGCGTCCGCCATCACCAGGGCGAGCGCGGCCTGAGAGGCGAACTGGGAGGCCAGCAGCCGGTCCACGGCCGTGTACGGGCGTCCGCCACGCCGCCGGGGCAGCGCGAGGGTGCCGATGAGCCTGCCACCGCTCTGCAACGGCAGCATCATGCTGGGGCCGAACCGGGTCCTCACATGCGTCGTCATCCGTGGATCGGTCGCCGAGTCGTCGATGAAGACCGGCTCACCGCCCAGCAACTGCACCAGCACGGGGGAGCCTGGTTCGATGGTGGTGCCGACGATGCCGGCCGGGTCGTCGAGCGTGGACGCGGTGACGATCTCCATCCCACCGTTCTCGGTCGGCTGGAGGATCACTCCGGCCGAGGCATCGGCGAGAACGCGGGCCCGCTCGGCAACGGTCATCAACGCGTCCGTCGCATTCGTGCCGCCCAGCAGGGCCGTGGTGACGGCCGCCGCGCCCTCGATCCAGCGCTCCCGTTGGCAGACCGTCTCGTACAGCCGGGCGTTGCCGATCGCGATCCCGGCCTGAGCGGCGAGGACCTGCAGCAGCGCCATGTCCGTATCGGTGAAGTGTCCGGTGCGTTTCCCGGTGAGATAGAGATTGCCGAACACCTCGCTGTGCACCCGGATGGGCGCCCCGAGGAAGGAACGCATCCGTGGATGGCCGGGCGGCACGCCGCTGGAGCGTGGGTCGGCGGTCAGATCGTCGGAGCGCAACGGTTCGGGTTCCTCGACGAGCACACCGAGCAGTCCCGAGTGCCCGTCCGGGAAGCGACCGATGCGCTGCCGTTCGGCATCGGTGAGACCGGAGGTGAACAGTTCGGTGATGGTGCTGCGGTGTGGGTCGAGGACGCCGAGCGCGCCGTACCGGGCCTCGGTGAGCGCGGTGGCGGTGTCCACGATCTGCTGGAGGGTGGCCCGCAGCTCGAGATCGGTGCCGACGCTGAGCACCGCTTCCAGAAGTATCGGCAGTTTGCGGGGACTGCTGCTCGGGGGCCCGCCTGTCGCACCCCGGCCTTCGCTCTCGTAAGTCATCCGCCGCCCCGACGGCCGTCAGGCGGCCAGCGGGTTGAGGACCATCGGCTCGACCTTGCCGTCCAGCATGGCGCCGAGCCCCAGGACGGCGCACACATCGGGGCGGTCCGCGATGTGCACCGGCATGCCCGTCGCATCGCGCAGCATCTGGTCGAGCCCGGGCAGCAGCGCACTGCCGCCGACCATCATGATCCCGCAGTCCGCGAGGTCGGCCACCAGATCGGGCGGGCAGTCGCGCAGCACCTTGCCGAGACCGTCGAGGACCGCGGTCAGCGGGGTGTGGATGGCGCGCCGGACGGCGGCGGTGTCGACCTGCACCGAGCGGGCCAGACCGGTCACGACATCACGGCCGTGGATCTCGGTCACGGCCGGCCCGTGCGAGGTCAGGCCGTTGCCGCTGAGGGCCAGCTGCAACGGGCGTACCGACTGGCTCGGCAGCATCAACTCGTGCTGCTGGCGCAGATGCTGGATCACCGCGTGGTCGATGGCGTCGCCGCCGATCGGGATCCGTACCGCGGTCACGATCGAACCGAGCGAGAGCACGGCGATCTGCGTGGTCGCCGCTCCGCACACCATGATCATGCTCCCGACCGGTTGCTCGACCGGGAGATCGCAGCCGACCGCAGCCGCAAGCAGGGTGTCGACCAGCTCGACCCGCCGGGCGCCGAGCCCGACCAGGGTCTCGATGGTGGCGCGCTGGGCGAGCGGATCGCTGTCGTGCGGGGTGCAGGCGGCGGCGCGCAGCCGCGGCTTGCGGCGCAGCTGACGGCGGAGCTTCTCGCCGAGCAGATGGCGGAGCATGCGCTGGGCCATTTCGATGTCGATGACAGACCCGCCGGACACCGGGCGGACCACCCGGATGTAGTCGGGGGTGCGGCCCGTCATCTTCTCGGCGAGCTCACCGACGGCGATGAGCGAACCGCTACGGGTGTTGATGGCGGCGGCACTCGGCTCGTCGACGACGAGCCCGAGCCCCTTGATGTACACGCGGGTCCGGGCGGCCCCGAGGTCGACGGCGACGTGGCAGCGGCGCAACTGCTCAAGACTGACGGTCACGGCAGGTCTCCCGGGAGCGCTGGTGGACGGTGCCGGCGGCGGCCGGTCCTCTTCGCATCGTGCGGCGCGCGCGGTCCCGCCGCCCGCTGGGATGGGCCATCAGGGGGTGCGGAGCTGACGGACTGCCAGGTCAGGGCTGCGGTGTGCCCTGGAGCAGTCGCTGAAACAGCCCCCAGGTGAACTCGGCGACGTACGGCGCACCCGTCCCGGGGTCGGTGATGGCGAGCGCCCACCGGGTCGGTGCACTGCCCTCCATCGGGCGGGCCTGCGGGAAGGCCCGGGCGACCTCGTCGACGGTGCACGACCAGGGGTGCAGATCGTCGATCGTACGCAGCTCGGGGCCACTCGCCCCCGGGGCTCTGACCAGCCACTCGTTCCAAACGGCCCCGCCCGGTGCGACCATCACCTCGAACCGCAGCTCCGGCCAGAGCGGCACCGGCCAGAGCAGGGCGTCGCACTCCAGATCGCCGATCCGGCGGTGCACGGAGGACTCGGGTTCGCCCAGCACCGAGCGGTAGCGGCGCAACGAGCCGCGGCCGCGGGGCGCCCGCACCATCGCCTGCCAGCGGCGGTTGGCCTCTCGCATCTCGGCGAGCGAGGCGCTGAGTTCGTGCCGGGCGTCCTCGACGAGGCCGGGCTGGTGGTCTGCCATCCGGCGGAGCAGGACGAGCTGGAACTCGAGTGGGCCAAAAGGGGCGGCGGTCATGGAATAAACGTTTCCACACAGGATCCTCACGTGAGCGGCTTTCTCTGTTGTCCTATCGGCACTTAATCTGCGGGCGCCATGGATTACTGCCACCCGTGTCAGCGGCATCTCAACGGCGCCCTCGCCTGTGCCGGGTGCGGAACCCCCGTCGAGGCGCTGAGCCACTACGCCACGCCCGCCCTCTCCGGCCACGAACCGGACGCGGAGCGTGTGAAAGCCCTGCCGTCAGCGCCGGGCGGACGCCGCCGCCGGTCCCGCGGCGCTGCCGAGCCTGCCGCGGGCGGGCGTGGTGCGCGCGGCTCCGGGAGCAGGCGTGGGTCCGCGGATGCGCGCGCGTCGGGCGGATCGCGTCGGGCGCGCCGCGATGAGCGGGGCGGCATGGACGAGCGTGCCGCCGGGGACGAGCTTGATGAGCTTGTCGCCAGGGACGAGCTCGTCGCGAGGGATGCGCGTGGCGGCCGGGAACAACGAGGCGCCAGGGGGCAACGTGGCGGCCGGGGAGGTCGCGGCCGCCGTTCGCACCGCCGCCGTGGCCGTACCGCCCTGCTCGCCTTCCTCGGTGTCGTGCTCGCCGCCGGGGCGCTGAGCCTCGCCGAGCTGGCCATCGAACCGAACGGCGACGACGGAGCCTCGGACTACGTACGCGAGGCCACCGACGTCACGACCGCGCCGGCGCCGAAACCCTCGTCGAGCCACGACATCGACCGCCCCGCACCGGTGGACAGCCCCTCCACCGTCCCCGTCACCGACGCGCACACCTCCGGCACCGGCCCTCCGGGCACCGCCACCGGCACCGGCGGCGGTGCCCCCGGAGGTGCGGGCACCGCCCCGCCCGCGGCCACCACCACGCCCTCCGGCGGCGCCACGTCCTCCACGGATCCGTCGTCCGGACCGAGTCCCTCGGGATCGCCTCGCGACCCGTCGGGCACCCCGACCGGCCACCCGTCACACCCCCCGAACCCGCCCACGCCCACGCCCAGCCCGACCAAGAGCGAGTCGTGCTGGCTCATTATCTTCTGCTCCTGAGGGCTGCCCCGTGATCCCCGGTGGATCAGGGCGCTGCGTCGGATGCGGTGCATCGCAAGGCGGAGGGGCATCCTCACGCTGGGCGTATTCGGGCGTTTCGACAAGGCGGCGACGCGCCGTAGCTGTGGTCGTGCGCCCGCCAGCTGTGGTCGTGCGCCCGCCAGGGATCACCGGACAGCCCTTGGGCCTGCAGCTCTAGGACTCCGCGTCCACGCCCAGCATCCGTCGCAGCAGGTCCCGCAGCACCGCACGCTCCGCGTGCGACAGCTCGGCGAGCGGCTCGCGCGCGAAGCCGAGCGACTCGCGGAGCTCCAGCGCGGTCCGGGCACCCTTCTCCGTCGCGGCGGCCAGCTTCACCCGCCGGTCGGCCGGGTCGGGCCGACGCTCCACCAGGCCACGCGTCTCCAGCCGGTCGACGATCCCCGTGACGTTCGACGGCTCGCACTTCAGCTTCTGCGCGATCTTGCGCATCGGCGTCGGCTCCAGGGAGAGCAGCCCGAGGACCCGGGCCTGCGCGCCGGTGAGCGAGTGCGCGGCCGCGGCCCGGTCGTACTCCTCGTAGTAGCGCGCCACGACCGTGCCGATGAGCTCGACGACTTCGAGGGTCAGTGGGTCTGTTCGCGTGGTGGCCATGACACCCAGGATACCCAGTTACTTGACAATATGAAATATTCAGGAGCATGGTTGTTTCACGTCATGAAGCTTTTCTGCGACGCAACCCGGCGGACCGGACCCGGCGGGACCCGGCGGAACGCTTCCCCCACCCGTAGGACATCGAGGAGAACCCGAGCCCATGTCTGCAGCACTTCCCACGTCGAGCCGTGAATGGCACCTTGTCGCCCGCCCCCACGGCTGGCCGAAGGCCGAGGATTTCGCGCTGCGTGAGGCCCCGGTCACCGCTCCCGCCGAGGGCCGTGTCCTCGTCCGCAACCTGCACTTCTCGGTCGACCCGTACATGCGGGGCCGGATGAACGACGTGAAGTCGTACTCCCCGCCCTTCAAGCTGGATCACCCCATGGAAGGTGGCGCGGTCGGCGAGGTCATCGCCTCCGACGCCGAGGGGATCGCGGTCGGTGACCACGTCCTGCACGGTCTGGGCTGGCGCGAGTACGCCGACGTCCCGGCCCAGCACGCCGTCAAGGTCGACCCGGACCTCGCCCCGCTCTCCGCCTACCTCGGCGTGCTCGGCATGACCGGGCTCACCGCCTACGCGGGCCTCTTCGAGGTCGCGTCCTTCAAGGAGGGCGACGCCGTCTTCGTCTCCGGTGCCGCCGGTGCCGTCGGCAGTCAGGTCGGCCAGATGGCGAAACTCAGGGGCGCCTCGCGGGTCATCGGCTCGGCCGGATCCGACGAGAAGGTCAAGCTCCTCGTCGAGGAGTACGGCTTCGACGCCGCCTTCAACTACAAGAACGGCCCGGTTGCCGAGCAGCTGCGCCAGGCCGCCCCCGACGGCATCGACGTCTACTTCGACAACGTCGGCGGCGAGCACCTCGAAGCGGCGATCTCCTCGCTCCATGTGCACGGCCGCGCCACCATCTGCGGAATGATCGCCCAGTACAACGCGACCGAGCCCACCCCCGGCCCGCGCAACCTCGCGCTCGTCATCGGCAAGCGGCTGCGTCTGCAGGGCATGCTCGTCGGCGACCACGCCGCGCTCCAGCCGCAGTTCGTCCAGGAGGTCGCCGGCTGGCTGGCCTCCGGTGAGCTGAAGTACCGCGAGACCGTCGTCGAGGGCATCGAGAACGGCTTCGATGCGTTCCTCGGCCTGATGCGCGGCGAGAACACCGGAAAGATGATCGTTTCCGTCGGCTGACATCCGTTCGCCGTCACGGTTAGTCTCATCCGCAGGCCGTCGCGATCGTGGGCGCGAGTTGCGGCGCTACAGCAGAGGAAACCTCAGCATGGCCATACAGGACATAACCGTCGCGTACACCGCCGTCGCCACCGCGGAGAACGGCCGTGACGGCCGCGTCTCCTCCGACGACGGCAAGCTCGATGTCGTCGTCAACCCGCCGAAGGCGCTGGGCGGCAACGGTGCGGGCACCAACCCGGAGCAGCTCTTCGCGGCCGGCTACAGCGCCTGCTTCCAGGGCGCTCTCGGTGTGGTGGCCCGGCAGGAGAAGGCCGACATCTCCGGCTCCACCGTGACCGCTGCGGTCTCCATCGGCAAGACCGCCGAGGGCGGCTTCGGCCTGGAGGTCGCGATCTCCGCGACCATCCCGAACGTCGACACCGCCACTGCGCAGTCGCTCATCGAGAAGGCGCACCAGGTGTGCCCGTACTCGAACGCCACGCGCGGCAACATCAAGGTCGAGCTGTCGGTCGTCTGACCGTTCGCACCGCCTATACGTAAGTGAGGGTCGCGCCCCGCCGGGGTGCGGCCCTCACCTGCGTGCCGCCCTCAACCATGTTCGGTATGCCGGACGTTGTTCGGAATTCTCGTGCGCGCCATTGACGCGCAAGCGCTTCGATCCTACGGTCCGTTCGAAGCCGCGGGAGCAAGCGGTGCGGACCCTGCCCGGCTCTTCGGCCCATGCCCGGAATACCGAACACAGCGAGGACGTCATGACCCGCACCGCGCGCTTCACCCTCGACCCGGCGTTCACCGTCGGCGACGTCTCCCCCCGCCTCTTCGGCTCCTTCGTCGAGCACCTCGGCCGCTGCGTCTACGACGGCATCCACGAGCCGGGTCATCCGGCCGCCGACGAGGCAGGTCTGCGTACGGACGTCCTCGAACTGATCCGGGAGCTCGGCGTCACCGCCATCCGCTACCCCGGCGGCAACTTCGTCTCCGGCTACCGCTGGGAGGACGGCGTCGGTCCCGTCGACGAGCGGCCGCGCCGCCTCGACCTGGCCTGGCGCTCCACCGAGACGAACCGTTTCGGGCTCTCCGAGTACATCGCGTTCCTGAAGAAGATCGGCCCGCAGGCCGAGCCCATGATGGCCGTCAACCTCGGCACCCGCGGCGTCCGGGAAGCCATCGAGCTCCAGGAGTACGCCAACCACCCGGCCGGCACCGAACTCTCCGACCGCCGCATCGCGCACGGCGACAAGGACCCCTTCGGCATCGGACTGTGGTGCCTGGGCAATGAGATGGACGGCCCCTGGCAGACCGGCCACAAGACCGCCGAGGAGTACGGGCGGCTCGCCGCCGAGACGGCGCGGGCGATGCGGCAGATCGACCTGTCCGTCGAACTCGTCGCCTGCGGCTCGTCGAGCCGGTCCATGCCGACCTTCGCCGCCTGGGAGGCGACCGTGCTGGCCGAGACGTACGACCTCGTCGACTACGTCTCCCTCCACGCCTACTACGAGGAAACCGACGGCGACCGCGACTCGTTCCTCGCCTCCGCCGTGGACATGGAGTCCTTCATCGAGAGCGTCGTCGCCACCTGCGACCACATCGGGGCCCGGCTCAAATCGTCCAGGAGGATCAATCTCTCCTTCGACGAATGGAACGTCTGGTACATGAGCCGCAGCCAGAAGGCGGCCGAGGAGAACCCGCTCGACTGGCCCGAGGCACCGCGCCTGCTGGAGGACAACTACACGGTCACGGACGCCGTCGTCCTCGGCACCCTGCTCATCGCGCTGCTCCGCCACGCGGACCGGGTGACCGTCGCCTGCCTCGCCCAACTGGTCAATGTGATCGCCCCGATCATGACGGAGCCCGGCGGACCGGCCTGGAAACAGACCACGTTCTTCCCCTTCGCCCAGGCCGCGCAGCACGGGCGGGGCCGGGTCCTCGACGTACGGGTCGACTCACCCACGTACCGGACGGCGAAGTACGGCGAGACGGAGCTGCTGCACGCCACGGCGGTCCGTGATCCGGAGACCGGTGCGGTCACGGTCTTCGCGGTCAACCGCAGCCAGGACGAGGAGCTTCCGCTCGAAGTCGCCCTGCACGGCTTCGACCTGGCGAAGATCGCCGAACACCAGGTTCTCGCGGACAGCGACCCGGACGCCCGCAACACCCTCACCGATCCGGACCGCGTCACCCCGCATCCGGCGCAGGACACGACGCTCGATGGTGCGGTGCTGAGGGCGACACTGGAACCCATGTCCTGGAACATGATCCGCCTGACCTGACCTGACCTGACCTGACCTGACCTGACCTGACCTGACCTGACCTGACCTGACCGCGGACGGATCCGACCGCCCGGAGATCGAGAACGGAACATCCCGGGAAGTCCGGCCCGCCCCCAACTCCCCGGCCGACACGACCCCTGCCACCCCCGTTACGCTGACGCCATGCGCGATCTCGGGGTGGGTTTCAGCTATTTGATCAAGGGGCAACGCTGGGTCGGCCGGCACGGACGCTGGTTCGGCTTCGGCCTGATCCCCGGCCTCATCACGCTCGTCGTCTACGCGGCAGCGCTCGTCGGCCTCGGCTACGGCGCCGACGACTTCGTGGCCTGGGCGACCCCGTTCGCCGACGGCTGGTCCTCGCCCTGGCTCGGCCTGCTCCGGGTCACGCTCACCGCGCTGGTCTTCGCCCTCGGACTGTTCCTCGCCGTGATCACGTTCACCGCCGTGACGCTGCTGGTCGGCCAGCCGTTCTACGAGTCGCTCTCCGAGCAGGTGGACCGGTCGGAGGGCGGCGACGTCCCCGAGTCAGGCCTGCCGCTCTGGCGCGAACTGTGGATCTCCGCCCGTGACAGCCTCCGCATTCTCCTGCGCGTCTCGCTGTACGCCGTACTGCTCTTCGCCCTCGGGTTCGTCCCGGTCGTCGGCCAGACCGTGGTCCCGGCGATCGGTTTCTGCGTCACCGGCTACTTCCTCGCCGAGGAGCTCACCGCGGTCGCGCTCCAGCGCCGCGGCCTGGTCCTGGCGGACCGGCTCGTCCTGCTCCGCGGCCGCCGCATGCTGACCCTCGGCTTCGGAGTACCGCTGGGACTCGCTTTCCTGGTCCCGTTCGTCGCGGTGTTCCTGATGCCGGGCGCCGTCGCCGGAGCCACCCTGCTCGCGCGGGACCTGACGGCGCCGCCCGCCGACGGCGAGGACGTGGCCCCTTCCCCGTACACCCTCAACAAGGGCTGAGGACCGAGGAGACCCCGAGCCATGACCGAGATCGTCGCCGTCGCCGTCATCACCGTCCTCGCCGTCATCAGCCCGGGCGCCGACTTCGCGATGGTCGTGCGCAACAGCTACCTCTACGGCCGTACGACCGGACTCCTCGCGGCCACCGGGGTCGCCGCGGGCGTCCTCGTCCATGTCACGTACACGATGCTCGGCGTCGGGCTGCTGATCGCGTCCTCGACCGCCCTGTTCACCGCGATCAAGCTGGCCGGCGCGGCGTATCTCGTCTACATCGGCGTACGGACGTTCTTCGCCCGCAACGATCTCGTCGTCGACCTGGAGTCGAAGCCGGCCCTGACCCGGCTCGGGGCTCTGCGCACCGGCTTCCTGACCAACGCGCTGAACCCCAAGACCACACTCTTCGTCGTGTCGACCTTCACTCAGGTCGTCGGAGAGGACACCGGCCTGTGGCAGCAGGCCGGCTACGGGCTCTTCATGTCCGCCGCCCACCTCGGCTGGTTCGCACTGGTCGCGCTGTTCTTCTCGCACGAGCAGCTGCGCACCGCGATGCTGCGGTGGCAGAAGGTCCTCAACCGCGGCATCGGTTCGGTGCTCATCGGGCTGGGCGTCACGCTGGGCCTCGCCCGCTGAGCGACGCCCTCCGCACACCGGTCAGCCGCTGTGCACGTCGGGTCCGTCCGCGGCGTCCGAGGGCTCCGGCCGCAACAGTCGCAGAAAGTCCAAGAGCCCCGGAGCGGTACCCGACCCCGCTCCGGGGCTCTTCCCCTGCCCGTCGTCCGCCGCGTCAGCGCACCGAGAACCCGTACACCGTCGTCGACACGTACTCCTCGCCCGGTCGCAGCACCGTGCTCGGGAACTCCGGCCGGTTCGGCGAGTCCGGGAAGTGCTGCGTCTCCAGTGCGATCCCGTGACAGGGCCCGTACGGCTGCCCGTCGAAGTGGTCGGCGGTGTACAGCTGCAGCCCCGGCTCGGTCGTCGTGACGGTCAGGACACGCCCCGACACGGGGTCGCACAGCTCGGCCACCGGACCGTCGGCGGCGGCGTCCAGAACGAAGTTGTGGTCGTACCCGCCACCGACGGTCTTCGTCTCCCGGAAGTCGAACCGGGTCCCGTCCACCGGCAGGAACTCACCCGTCGGCAGCGACTCGGCGTCCGTCGGCGTGATCCGCCCTGCCGCGATCCGCAGCGTGTGGCCGACCGCGCTGCCGCTGTCGGCGCCGGCCAGGTTCCAGTACGTGTGATTGGTCAGGTTCAGCACGGTCGGCGCGTCCGTCGTCGCCCGGTACGCGATGCGCAGTGCCCCGTCCTCGTCCAGGGTGTACGCGGCCGAGACCGCCAGCCGTCCCGGGAAGCCCTCCTCGCCGTCCTCCGCGACCAGGGAGAGCTCCACACCGTCGGTGAGCTCCCGCGCCTCCCACACACGCCTGTCGAAGCCACGGGCCCCGCCGTGCACATGGTTGCGACCCTCGTTCCGGGTCACCCGGTGGGTCTGCCCGTCGAGTACGAAGGAGCCGCGCGCGATCCGGTTCGCGTACCGCCCGACCAGCGCCCCGAAATACGGACCGGAGGGCCTCTCGTACGCCGCGAGATCCGGCAGCCCGAGCGCCACCGGGGACCGTACGCCGTCCCGCCCGGGCACCTCGACCGACTGCACGACGCCGCCGTACGTCAGGACGCGTACGCGCGTGCCGGCCCGTTCCAGCGTCCAGCGGTGGACGGCGGTACCGTCCGCGAGGGTGCCGAAGACTTCCGTGCGTATCGCCGTGCTCAAACCCGTGTCCATGATCACGGACCTTAGACCACGTGGCTGTGCTACGCCGGGGGCTTCCGCGCCGTGACATTGCGGTACGCGATCTCCGCCAGCCGGGCCTGTCCGTTGCGCCCCGGATGGAACCAGTCCCACTGGCTGAGCTGCTTGCCGGTGAACCGGTATCCGAAGACCGCACCGCCGTCGTACCGGCAGCGCAGATCCCTTGCGCACACGTCCTGCAGCACCTTGTTGTAGGCCACGACCCGCTTCTGCACCGAGGCGCGGCGTGCCACGGCCGCGGCACTCATGTCGTCCGCCTCGCCCAGCATCGACCTGCAGATCCCCAGCTTCCAGATCTGCTTGCCCAGTGCGTTGCCGCGCCCCGTCGACCAGAGGCGCTTGAGATCCGGCACGCTCGACACGTAGACCTGCGTCTTCGGCGCCCTGCTGCGCAGCTGACGCATCGACGCCTTGAACGACGCCAGGAAGTCCGCCACCGGCGTCATCATCTCCGCCGAGTCCCGGCAGGCGTCATTGGCGCCGATCATCACCGTCACCAGATCCGGCTTCTGCTCCGCAGCGAGGGCCATCTGCTCCGGCAGCTGGGCGATCCGGGCGCCTGTCTCGGCGTGGTTCCAGCTGTGCGCGGCCGCGCGCGATGTGCCGAGCAGCCGCACCGCGAGGCTCCGGACCCCACTGTCCGTGCCGGTCGCCCAGGACACCTCCGGGCAGTCGGTCAGCACCGAACAGGCGTCGAACCCCCGTGTGATGGAGTCCCCGACGGCGGCGACCGACTCGGGACTGCGGTCCCAGACGGGGGCATGCGCAGCGGAGGGGCGGTGCTTCGCGGCGGCCGCCCCCTTCGTCGTCGCGTCCTGCCCGGCGTCACAGCCGGTCAGCGCGGCCGCGGCGATGACCGGAAGCACCGTCAGCACGGTGGCAGCGGTGCGCGAGCGGTGACTTGCGAAACGATTCTGCATCCCTCGTGCCCTCCCGTTTATGCCCCCGGCAACCCCTTATAGCCCCAGGCAGCAGGCCCGGGCGCCCTGCCGGGTGAATGCTGAGCGAATCATGGGCCCAGGACCGACGGTACGTCATACCTCGGGCGCCGCCGCACGGTAGCTTTTCCCCGTCGAACCAGTGCCACGTTCCGCCACCCGGCTCCGATTGGGTGGTATCGGAAAATCACATCACGTCACATACTGTCCCTTTTCAGGAGATTCACTCCCGATGCTGTTTACTGATGACAACCTCGGGAGCCGGCCAGGAAGAGGCGGTACGGGCGCGAGGCCGCTGGGGAAGGCGAACCTCGTCCCACACTGGAGGTCCCGGTGACGACACGTGGAGTTCTGTACGTTCACTCCGCACCGCGCGCGCTCTGCCCACATGTCGAATGGGCGGTGGCGGGTGTCCTCGGTGCGCGGGTCCAGCTCGACTGGATCAGACAGCCGGCCGCGCCCGGCACCTGGCGGTCCGAGTTCTCCTGGAAGGGCGCCGCGGGAACCGCGTCGAAGCTTGCCTCCGCGCTGCGCGGCTGGGATCTGCTGCGCTTCGAAGTGACGGCGGAGCCGTGCGCCACGGCAGAGGGCGAGCGCTACAGCTCCACGCCCGAATTGGGCATCTTCCACGCGGTCACCGGCATGCACGGCGACATCCTGGTGCCGGAGGACCGGCTGCGGGCTGCGCTGGCGCGGTCGGTGCGCGGGGAGACGGATCTGGAGGCGGAGATCGCCAAACTCCTCGGCAAGCCGTGGGACGACGAGTTGGAGTCCTTCCGCCACGCAGGAGAGGGCGCCCCGGTCCGCTGGCTCCACCAGGTGGTGTGAGGGGGCGCCTGCGGCGGGCCTGTTCCCCCGGCCGCCCCTTCCCGGACCGGGACCCCGCGCCGCGAACGCCGGCGAGGCCGAGAACCGAGCGGACGAAGCTCGCCTCCCCGGTCGAACGGGGAGGCGGGCTTCGTCGTACAGCTTGGGTGGTGGGGATCAGACGCTGCGGAACGCCAGCACCACGTTGTGTCCCCCGAACCCGAACGAGTTGTTGATCGCGGCGATCGACCCCTCCGGCAGCGGTCGCGGCTCATCGCGCACGATGTCCGCCTCCACCGCCTCGTCGAGGTTCTCCACGTTGATCGTCGGCGGAGCCATCCGGTGGTGCAGCGCCAGAACCGTCGCGACGGTCTCGATGCCGCCCGCGCCACCGAGCAGGTGACCGGTCATCGACTTCGTCGCGGAGATCGCGACATGGTCGAGGTCGTCGCCCAGAACCTTGCGCAGAGCCTTCAGCTCCGCGACATCGCCCTGCGGCGTCGACGTGGCGTGCGCGTTGAGGTGCACGACCTCCGACGGCTTGAGATCTGTCTGGTCCAGCAGATTCTGCATGGCGGCTGCGATCCCGCGACCGGTCGGCTCGGGCTGGGCGATGTGGTGGGCGTCCGCGGACAGGCCCTGGCCCAGCACCTCGCAGTAGACCTTGGCGCCACGCGCGGCCGCGTGCTCCGCGGACTCCAGGACGACGACACCGGCACCCTCGCCGAGCACGAAGCCGTCACGGCCCGTGTCGTACGGACGCGACGCCTTCTGGGGCTCGTCGTTGTTCTTGGACATCGCCATCATGTTGGCGAACGCCGCGATCGGCAGCGGGTGGATGGCCGCCTCGGTGCCACCGGCGAGGACCACATCGGCACGGCCGGTGCGGATCATCTCGACGGCGTACCCGATGGCCTCGGCACCCGACGCACAGGCGGAGACCGGGGTGTGGACACCGGCCTGCGCGTTGACCTCCAGGCCGACGTTGGCGGCCGGGCCGTTGGGCATGAGCATGGGCACGGTGTGCGGGGAGACGCGGCGTACGCCCTTCTCCTTCAGCACGTCGTACTGGTCGAGCAGGGTGATCACGCCACCGATGCCGGAGGCGATGACAGAGCCGAGCCGCTCGGGCTGGATCGCGTCGTCCTCACCGGCCTTGCCGGTGAAGCCGGCGTCCGCCCATGCCTCGCGGGCCGCGATCAGCGCGAACTGCGCCGACCGGTCCAGCTTGCGGGCGAGCGGGCGGGGCAGTACGTCGCCCGGGTCGACGGCCGCGAGGGCAGCGATCCGGACGGGCAGTTCGGCGAAACGTTCGCCCTCGAGAGGTTTGACGCCGGAACGACCGGCCATCAGACCTTCCCAGGTCGACGCGGAGTCGCCACCCAGCGGAGTGGTTGCGCCGATACCGGTGACGACCACGGTGCGATTGGTCGAGTTCACTGGAAAATCTTCTCCACGTGTAGAGGGTCGTGAATCAGCGGCGCCACCGCCGGGTGGCGACACACGAGCCGGCTGGATCAGGCCTGGTGCTTCAGGATGTAGTCGGCAGCGTCGCCGACCGTCTTGAGGTTCTTGACGTCCTCGTCGGGGATCTTCACGTCGAAGCGCTCTTCGGCGGCGACGACGACCTCGACCATGGACAGCGAGTCGACGTCCAGGTCGTCGGTGAAGGACTTGTCCAGCTGGACGTCCTCGACCGGGATACCGGCGATCTCGTTGACGATCTCGGCGAGACCGTTGACGATCTCTTCCTGGGTGGCGGCCATGTTGGCGCTCCTTCGATGTATTTCAGCAGGGTTCGGACGTCCGGACCGGAAGGTCCGGTGTGCCTAGGGGAGAGTAACGACCGTCGCGGCGTAGACGAGACCCGCCCCGAAGCCGATGACGAGCGCGGTGTCGCCGCTCTTCGCCTGACCGGTCGCCAGAAGCCGCTCCATAGCGAGCGGAATCGAGGCGGCGGAGGTGTTGCCGGTGGTCTCCACGTCGCGGGCGACCGTGACGTGTTCCGGCAGCTTCAGGGTCTTCACCATCGAATCGATGATCCGCATGTTGGCCTGGTGCGGGATGAAGACGTCCAGGTCTTCCGGGGCGATCCCGGCCGCGTCCAGCGCCTGCTGGGCGACCTTCGCCATCTCGAAGACGGCCCAGCGGAAGACCGCCTGACCCTCCTGCGTGATGGCCGGGAACTTCTCGGGACGCTCGGCGTGGAACTCGTCCCACGCCACGGTCTGCTTGATCGTCTCGGACTTGTCGCCCTCGGAGCCCCAGACCGTCGGGCCTATGGCGGGCACATTGGAGGGGCCGACGATGACCGCGCCTGCGCCGTCGCCGAACAGGAAGGCCGTTGCCCGGTCCTCCAGGTCGGTCAGGTCGCTGAGCCGCTCCACGCCGATGACCAGCACGTACTCGGCCGAGCCCTCGACGATCATGCCCTTGGCGAGGGTCAGGCCGTAGCCGAAGCCCGCGCAGCCGGCGGAGATGTCGAAGGCGGCGGGCCTGCCCGCGCCGACCTTGTGGGCGATCTCGGTCGCGACGGCCGGGGTCTGCTTGAAGTGCGAGACGGTGGAGACGACGACCGCGCCGATCTGCTCGGGCGTGATCCCGGCGTCGGCGATCGCCTTCCCGGCCGCCTCGACGGACATCGCGGCCACGGTCTCCTCCTCGGAGGCCCAGTGGCGGGTGGCGATGCCGGACCGGGAGCGGATCCACTCGTCGGACGAGTCGATCTTCTCGAGAATCACCTCGTTGGGCACGACACGGGTCGGGCGGTAGCCGCCGACACCCATGATCCGTGCGTACGCGGCGCCCTGGCTGGGCTTGATCTTCGACATGCTCTCGGGCTCCTTAGGCGTCTGCGTGCTCGGAAATGAGCGCGCGGGCCGCGTCGAGGTCGTCGGGGGTCTTCAGCGCGAGGGTCTGTACCCCGGGCAGTGCGCGCTTGGCGAGACCGGTGAGGGTCCCGCCCGGGCAGGCCTCGATGAGCGCGGTGACGCCCAGCGCCTTGAAGGTCTCCATGCACAGGTCCCAGCGGACCGGGTTGGCGACCTGGCCTACCAGCCGCGAGATGACCTCGTCGCCCGTGGCGACCGTCTTTCCATCGGCGTTCGAGACATATGTCACGGTCGGATCGGCGACCGTCAGTGACGCGGCGGCCTCGCGGAGCCGGTCGACCGCGGGGGCCATGTGGTGCGTGTGGAAGGCACCGGCGACCTTGAGGGGCACCACGCGGCGCACGCCCTCGGGCATGTCCTTGGTCAGCGCGGCAATCTGCGCGGCGGTGCCGGCGGCGACGATCTGGCCGCCCCCGTTGACGTTCGCCGGGGTCAGCCCGAGCATCTCCAGGTGCGGGACCGTCACGTCGGGGTCGCCGCCGAGCAGCGCCGCCATACCGGTCTCGGTGACCGCTGCGGCGTCGGCCATGGCGAGCCCACGGGTGCGTACGAGACGGAGCGCGGCCTCGTCGTCGAGAACGCCCGCGAGAGCTGCTGCGGTGATCTCACCGACGCTGTGACCTGCGACGACAGCAGGCGAAACGGCCAGTGCGGAGGCGGACAGCAGACCCGCGGCGACCAGCAGCGGCTGCGCCACCGCGGTGTCGCGGATCTCGTCCGCATCGGCCTTCGTGCCGTAGTGGGCAAGGTCGAGCCCGATGGCGTCGGACCAGGCCGCGATGCGGTC
Organism: Streptomyces sp. NPDC051664; assembly: GCF_044453545.1. Taxonomy (NCBI): domain Bacteria; kingdom Bacillati; phylum Actinomycetota; class Actinomycetes; order Kitasatosporales; family Streptomycetaceae; genus Streptomyces; species Streptomyces sp. NPDC051664. The sequence goes on from NZ_JBITCU010000003.1 coordinate 339,981, forward strand.
GGAGGCACCGGGGAGGTCGAGCCAGGGAGTCAGGAAGCCGGGCGTCTGAGCGCCTTGGCCGGGAGCGACGAGTACGAGCACCCTCACACTCTCTCTTGTGAACGGTCCGGAACACCCGTGGGGACAGGGACGAAGAACCGTAGGGGGAATTGTTGATGTCCGACAAAAGTCTAGGACTGGGGATCTCTGTCGGCCAGACGCCCCAGAATCAGGGCGATGCGCAGAGTGAACGCGGAGCGGACATCAGAAGGCGACCATCCGGTGACGTCCGTCACACGTCGGAGCCGGTAGCGCACGGTGTTGGGGTGGACGAACAACATCCGGGCGGCGCCCTCCAGGCTGCTCGCCTGTTCCAGATACACGCTCAGCGTTTCCAACAGCGCGGAGCCCGCCTCTTCGAGCGGTCTGTAGATCTCCTCCACCAGTTGGTCACGCGCGGCAGGGTCGCCCGCCATGGCGCGCTCCGGCAGCAGATCGTCGGCCAGGACCGGCCGCGGGGCGTCCTGCCAGGCGCTGCACGCCTTGAGCCCGGCGGCGGCGGCCTGCGCGGACCGGGTGGCCGCCAGCAGGTCCGACACCACCGGTCCGGCCACGACGGGACCGGCCGCGTACGGGCCGATCAGGGCCTTCGCGACATGCAGCGGGTTGTCGCTGCCACCCGCGATCACGACCAGCCGGTTGCCGAGCACCCCGGTCAGCACCTGGAGCTTGGCGTGCCGGGCGGCCCGCCGGATCGCCTCGACGGTCAGTTCGCTGTCGCCGTCGGGGGCCGTACCGAGGACCACGCAGACATGTTCGGGGGAGTTCCAGCCGAGTGCGGCGGCGCGGGACACGGCGCCCTCGTCGGCCTCGCCGGACAGCACCGCGTTCACCACGAGTGATTCGAGCCGGGCATCCCAGGCGCCGCGCGCCTCGGCGGCCTGCGCGTACACCTGCGCGGTCGCGAAGGCGATCTCCCGCGCGTAGACGAGCAGCGCCTCGCGCAGCACCGACTCGTCGCCGGGCGCGGCGACCTCCTCGATGGCGGCCTCCATCACCTCGATCGTCGTCCGCACCATCTCGACGGTCTGGCGCAGCGTGATCGCCCGGGTCAGCTCGCGCGGGGCCGTACCGAACACATCGGTGGAGATGGCCTGCGGGGTCTCCGGGTGGCGGAACCACTCGGTGAAGGCGGCGATTCCGGCCTGGGCCACCAGGCCGATCCAGGACCGGTTCTCCGGTGGCATCGCCCGGTACCACGGCAGCGACTCGTCCATGCGGGCGATCGCATTCGCGGCCAGCCGGCCGGAGGACTGCTCCAGTCGCTTCAGGGTCGCGGCATGCAGGTGGGCGTCATTCGCAGCGGGCTGCTCAGGATCGGATCGGGGCACGGACACAAGACTGCCTTATCGGACCACGGGCGCGGAGGGCCGGGGCGGCCGCGGGTCGTACTGTCGAGTAGTGGGTGGCCGGTTTCCGACCGGGACACGGCTGGTCCCCGACCAGGATCCGGCCGTCCCGGACCGGGACACAGGGACGCCCGGCCGGGCTACCGTGGACCCGTGATTTCCGTACAGCGCGCGGACGACCGGTATACGGGCGGCGACGAGACCGCGGGCATCCTGTCCCGGCATGCCTTCTCCTTCGGCTCCTTCTACGACCCGGACAACCTGCGCTTCGGCGCGATCCTGGCCTGCAACGAGGAACGGCTGGCGCCCGGTGCGGGCTTCGACGAACACCCGCACAGCCACACGGAGATCGTCACCTGGGTCGTCGAGGGCGAGCTCACCCACCGCGACTCGGCCGGTCACGCCACGGTCGTACGGGCCGGGGACGTCCAGCACCTCAGCTCGGCGGCCGGGGTACGCCACGTCGAGCGCAACGACGGGCACCTACCGCTGACGTTCCTTCAGATGTGGCTGGCGCCGCTCGAACCGGGCGGCGAACCCTCGTACACGACCGTCCCCGGCATCGCCGACTCCACCCCGTACGCCCTCCCGGAAGCCGGAGCGATGCTGCATGTGCGCAGGCTGGCCGCCGGGGAGCGCACGGCGGTGCCGGACGCGGCGCGGGCGTATGTGCACGTGATCGACGGCGAGGTGCGGCTCGACGGCGAGACGCTCGGTCCGGGGGACGCGGCGCGGATCAGCGGGGCGGAGGGGCTGGAGCTGGTGGCCGAGGTGCCGGCGCAGGTACTGGTGTGGGAGCTGTCGGCCTGAGCGAGGCCTGCCTCGGCCGGAGCCGGCTGAGAGCACTACCCCGCTGAACGCACGAGCTCCGCCAGCACCGCGTCCGTGAACGGCGGCCAGACGTCGGCCGTCCACGGGCCGAAGGCCCGGTCGGTCAGGGCGATGCACGCCGCACCCGCGGCCGGGTCGATCCACAGGAACGTTCCCGACTGCCCGAAGTGCCCGAAGGTCGCGGGTGACGAGGAACTGCCCGTCCAGTGCGGCGACTTGTGGTCCCGGATCTCGAAGCCGAGCCCCCAGTCGTTGGGGTTCTGGCGGCCGTAACCCGGCAGGACGCCCTTCAGGCCGGGGTGTACGACGGTCTGCGCGGCCAGCACCGTACGCGGATCGAGCAGCCGTGGGGCCTGCACCTCCGCCGCGAACCGCACCAGGTCGTCGACGGTCGAGACGCCGTCCCGGGCGGGCGAGCCGTCCATCGTCGTCGATGCCATGCCCAGCGGCTCGAGGACCGCCTGGCGCACATACTCGGGGAACGGGATGTCGGTGGCCTTGGCGATGTGGTCGCCGAGTACTTCGAAGCCCGCGTTGGAGTAGAGCCGCCGGGTGCCGGGAGCGGCCGTCACCCGGTGTTCGTCGAAGGCGAGCCCGCTGGTGTGCGCGAGCAGATGCCGGACGGTGGAACCCTCGGGTCCGGCCGGTTCGTCGAGCTCCACCGCGCCTTCCTCGAACGCCACGAGCGCGGCATAGGCGGCGATCGGCTTGGTGACGGAGGCCAGCGGGAATCGGTGTGCGGTCGGCCCGTGACTGCCGACGACAGTGCCGTCCGCTCGTACGACGGCGGCCGCCGCGGTGGGGACGGGCCAGTTCTCGATCATCGCCAGGCTCTGCATGACTACGAGACTAAGACCTGCCGCCGAACGCTCGTCATCCGGCCGGTGGCCGGAAAACCTGTCGCCGATGGCGCTTGCTTCGAGTGCACTCCAAGGTTCTAGCGTGGAGGTCATGACGGTGATGGAGAGCACTACCGCGACGACCGACGCCTGTGCATCGGCTCCACGGGCGCATCCACGCCCCGAGGGCCAGGACCGCTACACCATCAGCGAGGTCGCAGCCTTCACCGGGCTCACCGCGCACACCCTGCGCTGGTACGAGCGGATCGGCCTGATGCCGCACGTCGACCGGTCGCACACCGGCCAGCGCCGGTTCACCAATCGCGACCTGGACTGGCTGGCCTTCGTGGGCAAGCTGCGGCTGACCGGGATGCCGGTCGCCCACATGGTCAGGTACGCGGAGCTGCTGCGCGAGGGCGAGCACACCTTCGAGGAGCGGCAGGAGCTGCTGGAGGCGACCCGCCGCGATGTGAGGACGCGGATCGCGGAGCTCCAGGACACCCTCGCCGTCCTCGATTACAAGATCGACTTTTATGCGGGCGCCCGGCGGGCGTCGGAAAGGCCTTGATTCTGATGACCGACAACAAGATCGCAACTGTGGAGCTCGGCAACGGCGGCCCGCAGGTGGGCGTGCAGGGGCTCGGCTGCATGGGCATGAGCGAGTTCTACGGGGACACCGACGAAGCCGCTGCCCGGGACACCCTGGAGGCCGCACTGGAGGCGGGCGTCACACTCTTCGACACCGCGGACATCTACGGCAGCGGTGCCAACGAGACGTTCCTCGCCCCGTTCGTCGGGGCGCACCGGGACGAGATCACGCTCGCCACGAAGTTCGCCATCGAGCGCAAGGACGACGACCCGCAATACCGGGCGGTGCGCAACGAACCGGCGTACATCCGCCAGGCCGTCGAGGACAGCCTGCGCCGACTGAACACCGACGTCATCGACCTGTACTACATGCACCGCCGCGACCCCTCCGTGCCGCTGGCCGAGTCCGTCGGCGCAATGGCCGAGCTCGTGCAGCAGGGCAAGGTCAAGCAGCTCGGGCTGAGCGAGGTGACCGGTGCGGAGCTGCGCGAGGCGTACGCCGTGCACCCGATCGCCGCCCTGCAGTCGGAGTGGTCGCTCTTCAGCCGGGACGTCGAGCGCAGCGCCGTGCCTGCGGCGGTCGAACTCGGGGTGACCGTCGTGCCCTACTCGCCGCTCGGCCGCGGCTTCCTGACCGGGGCGTTCGCCGACGCCGCCAAGGACCTGTCCAAGACCGACTTCCGCCAGTACCAGCCCCGCTTCACCGGCGACAACGCGAAGACGAACGCCGCCCTTCTGGAACCCGTCCACAAGATCGCGGCGGCGCACGGGGCGACGGCCGCGCAAGTGGCGCTCGCCTGGGTGCAGCAGCGTGCCGAGGTGCACGGTCTGACCGTGGTCCCGATCCCCGGCACCCGCAAGCGCAGCCGGCTGGTGGAGAACGTCGGGGCGACCCGGCTCACCCTCACGCCGGAGGAGCTGGCCGTGCTGGAGCCGATCGCCGGCCAGGTGGCGGGCGACCGCTACCCGGACATGAGCTCGACGTCGGCGGCGCGCGAGTAGCCGTTTCCGGAGTTCCGGGGCGCCCCGGACCCGTGCTCTCCGCAAGGGCCGGACGGGCTGGTTCTCTCCCGTCCGGCCGGCTACAGCTCCGCGAGCAGCTGGGCCTTCTTGGCGCTGAACTCGTCGTCCGTCACCAGTCCCGCCTGGTGCAGCTCCCCGAGGTGCCGGATCCGCTCGGCGATGTCCGCCGGATCGCGCCGCACAGCACTCGCCGGCACGGCGACGGGCGTGGACTGTCTCCTGCGCACGCACTCCAGCACGGCGGCGGCGAACGGCAGCGACTCGTGCACCGGGCCGTAGCCGAGCCCGAAGATCACCGCGGCCGGGTCCTGATCGGCCTGGGTGGGCCGTGGAGCCGGCGCATGCGGACCGGGCGGCGCGGTGTCCGTACGGAGCGCCGCCGCACCCTTGCCCGTCACGGGAGGCGTGCCCGTGCCCGCCCCGGCGTCCGTGCTCCGAGCGCCGCGTGGAACCAGTCGCAGATAGCCGTCGAAGGCCTCCGGCGAGCGCCACTCGACCCCGCTCAGCTCGCTGACCGGGAACGTCTGGTCGCCTGCCTTCCACTTCGCCGTGGAGGCACCCGTCCAGAACCACCGGAAGGAGATCCGGTCCCCGTCGAAGCTGGCCCTGCCGTCGTACGCCTTGAAGTGCATCGGCGCCTCGGGGGCCGCGACCAGGAATCTTTCGGCGGGCTCCGCCGCGTCCGGGCCGAGCAGCGCGCGCAGCTCGTCCGCGTAGTACTCGGCGAGCGTCTCGCGTTCCGCGGGCAGCACGAGTCGGTAAGGATCGCTGCCGTCCTTCAGCTGCCCGGCCGCGGCTTCCAGAAGTGGATCGGCACCGGGTCTCGGCACCGCATGCAGAACCACCGTGCCTCGCTTGCCCGGGGTCAGTGTCACCGACGACAACGCCGCGTGCGGAATGCGGCGTTCACGCAGGCTCTGGAAGAGCTTCGGCGTGCGGATTCCCCGTTCGAAGCGGATGAGCACGGAGTCGGTGTCGAACTCCCAGGTGGCATGAATTCCGGCCAGCACATCACCCATGTGCCTCATCGTATGCGGCACTCGTCCGCACGTCCCCCCTCCGAGCGGACCGCAATTCACCGACGGTTGCGGTGATCTACGCGCGTCGGACGACCTCGGCACCGGAAATTCCGTCGCGGCAGACGCTGTCGGCGCTCGCACAGGTCACCGAATCGTAGGCACCGACGCCGATGGCGGCGAAGTTGCTGAGACTCTCGGTGCCCGGCTCGAAATAGCCGCTGTGCCCGATCGCGTCGCCCGCCGAGACGATGCGCGCACCGAAGCCGCGGTCCACCGGATCGGCGCCGTGGCCGAGCCCGCCGACCTCCATGTTCGGTACGTCCTGGATCCAGTCGTCGCGGTCCCGCATCGCCCAGACATCGGCCGTGGTGTGCAGCTGCGCGGCGTTCTTCACCCGCATGCCGGGGCTGCCCGCGACCGCGATGTCGGCGACCCTGGACGGCAGTTCGTTCGCGGCGACACCGCACAGCACGGAGCCGTAGCTGTGGCAGAACAGCGAGATCTTCGACGTGCCGGGCAGGGCGTCGACCAGCGCGGTGAGCCGGACGGCCCCGCGCTCGGCGAGGTTCCCCAGGGCCGCGTCCATCCCGATGCCGACGGGCGCGGTGTAGTCGGCCCAGGCGATGACCGCGGTCCGGGTGCCGGGGCTCGCGGCGCGCTCCGCCGCGTACAGCGACTTCGCCATGCCGACGGGCGCGGCGTTGACCTTGAGCCCGGTCCGCTCCAGCGTCAGCAGGCTGGTGTCGACACCGGGCACGACCAGCGAGACCCGCTCGGCCTTGTCGAGATCGCCGAACACCTCGGCGGCGTGGCCCTTCCCGGACGGGTCGAAGGCCAGGAAGTGCCGGCCGTGGGCGAGCATCGACCGGAAGCGATCCATCCGGCGGAGCGCATCGCTGCGGCCGTCGGGGGAGAGCCGGACGTCGTGCATCCGCTGCTGCTCGACCGCCCGCGCCTGCACCAGGGCCCGCCGGTTGGCGTGGTAGCGCAGGGTGACCGGGGCGCCGTTCAGATTGCCGACGACCAAGGGGTACTTGTCGGCGAGAGCGGTGCGCTGCGCGGCGGTGAGCGAGGCGAAGAACTGGGCCAGCCGGTACGGGGATGCATCGGCGTCCGGCAGGGGGTGACCCGCTATCCGGCCCCGCGCCCAGGAGCTGAGTGCGATGTCGCGTGGCTCGTCGGAGCGTTGGTGACGTACGGCGGTCCAGCCTGTGGTCGCCAGCATCACGAACACGACCGCGACGGCGAGAAGTGCGCGCCATGCGGTCAGCGTGGGGGAGGAGTCGAAGGAAGTCACTGCCGCCCACATTAGGAGACGCGCGACGGCAGCTGTGAAGCGGGTGACACACATCACCTGCCCATGGGGAATTGAAGGGGTGCTTCCTTACGCTGCGTGCGCGCACCGCGCACGCTCCGGCGAACTCCCATGCCTCGCGGACGCCGCATGTGGCGGTCGTGGCACGGCTGTTGTGAAGTCCGTCATGTTCCTCTTTGAGGTGTTCGGCACATCGAGGTGCGGATCTACCCGGCGGAGGTGCGGGGTGTCTCGGCAGTCCGTTCGACCGGTGTGTGCCAGTTCCCCACGAGCGCGGCTCCGAGGTGGTCCAGGTAGATCTCGGTCAGCGTCCGCAGCGAGTCGACGCTGGTGTCCCGCCCCTGCCCCCACAGCTGCCCGGTGACCCGCATCACCCCGGAGAATGCGGCGACGGCGACCCGCGGCCGCGGGTCGGTCTCGATGTCGAGACCCTCGCGCGCGGCGATCACCTCGGCGATCTGGTTCTCCAGATCGATGCTGCGCCGCAGATGGGCCGCGAGCAGGGAGGGGGTCGACTCGATCATCCGGTATGTACGCATGTGGAGTTCGACCGTGACGAGTTCCTCGATCGCTTCGCCGATGCTGTTCCAGGCGCACAGCACCGCGCTGCGCATGGCTTCGAACGGGCTTTCCGCGGCGGGTCGTTGGCGCAGCTCCGAGAGGAAGCGCGACTCCACCATCTCCTGGATGGCGAAGGTGGTCTCCTCCTTGCTGGCGAAGTGGCGGAAGAAGGTGCGCTGGGAGACGTCGACGGCGTCGACGATCTCGTCGACGGTGGTCTCCTCGTACCCCTGGGTGGTGAAGAGCTCGAGAGCGGCGTGCAGCAAGGCGTCCCGGGTGCGTCGCTTCTTGCGCTCGCGCAGCCCGGTCAGGTGCTCCACGGCTCGCTGCCCGTCGGTCACTAGAACTGGCCCTCTTTCTGATATTTTGTCCGACTTGGCGAACCTGTGAGCTACGAGACAGTTACCGGCTTGTGAAATGGTTTGTCAACTGTCAGTCACTGACACTAATCTCCCGGGCATGACTAGTCAGACCACCGTAGAAAAGGCGTCGCGGGAGCCGCAGGACACCCTCGCTCCCGCCCCGGCCAAGGGGTTGCGCGGCCACCCCTGGCTGACGCTCTTCTCCGTGGCCATCGGCGTGATGATGGTCGCGCTCGACGGCACGATCGTCGCGATCGCCAACCCCGCCATCCAGCAGGACCTGGGCGCCTCGCTCGCCCAGGTCCAGTGGATCACCAATGGCTACATGCTCGCACTCGCGGTCTCCCTGATCACCGCGGGCAAGCTCGGTGACCGGTTCGGCCACCGCCAGACCTTCCTGATCGGGGTCGTGGGCTTCGCCGCGGCCTCCGGAGCCATCGGCCTCTCCAGCAGCGTGGCCCTGGTGATCACGTTCCGGGTACTGCAGGGTCTCTTCGGCGCCTTGCTGATGCCGGCCGCGCTCGGCCTGCTGCGCGCCACCTTCCCGGCCGAGAAGCTGAACATGGCGATCGGTATCTGGGGCATGGTCATCGGCGCCTCGACCGCGGGCGGCCCGATCCTCGGCGGTGTGCTCGTCGAGCACGTCAGCTGGCAGTCCGTCTTCTTCGTCAACGTGCCGGTCGGTGTGATCGCACTCCTGCTCGGCGTGGTGATCCTCAAGGACCACCGGGCCCAGAACGCCCCGCGCTCCTTCGACATCGGCGGCATCGTGCTGCTGTCGCAGGCGATGTTCTGCCTGATCTGGGCGCTCATCAAGGGTGCCGAGTGGGGCTGGGGCGACTTCAAGACGGTCGCCTTCCTGGTGGCCGCCGTGGGCCTGTTCGCGGTGTTCGCCTTCTCGCAGAAGAACGTCAGGGAACCGCTGATCCCGCTGGCGATGTTCCGCTCGGTGCCGCTGTCCGCGGGCGTGGTCCTGATGGTGCTGATGGCATTCGCCTTCATGGGCGGACTGTTCTTCGTCACCTTCTACCTGCAGAACGTGCACGGCATGAAGGCCGTCGACGCGGGTCTGCACCTGCTGCCGCTGACCGGCATGATGATCGTCGGTTCCCCGCTCGCGGGCGTGCTGATCACCAAGCTCGGGCCGCGCGTCCCGCTCGTCGGCGGCATGGTGTGCACCGCGGTCGCCATGTTCGGGATGTCGCAGCTGGACACCGGCACCGGCACGGCGACGATGTCCGTCTGGTTCGGTCTGCTCGGGCTCGGCCTGGCCCCGGTGATGGTCGGCGCCACCGAGGTCATCGTGGGCAACGCCCCGATGGAGCTCTCCGGTGTCGCGGGCGGTCTGCAGCAGGCCTCCATGCAGGTCGGCGGCAGCCTCGGTACGGCGGTGCTGGGCGCGGTCATGGCCTCCCAGGTCGACTCCCACCTGGCCGGCAACTGGGCGGACGCGAAGCTTCCGCCGCTCTCGCCCCAGCAGCTGGACCAGGCGTCCTCGGCCGTCGAGGTCGGCATTCCGCCGGTGGGATCCGACCTGCCCGCGCCGGTCGTGGAGAAGATCACGAGCGTCGCGCATGACACGTTCGTGTCCGGCATGAGCACCGCGTTCATGGTCGCCGGCATCGTCGCAGTGGTCGCGGCGCTGGTCGCCACGCTCACCAAGCGCGGTGAGAACGCCGAGGCAGGCGCGGGCGCAGGCCACATCTGACCCCGACGCCGGTCCTCGCCGGCCTCTCGCGCCGATGACGCCCGTGCGTCAACACAGCGCATACGACAGCCCCGCCGGACCTCTCCGGCGGGGCTGTCGCCTATCCGGGTGGTGTGGCCCGGAGCCCCTTCCGGTGGCGCTGTCCCGCAGGTCAGGGTGCGTGCAACTGATCCACACCACCACGGGGGTTGATTGATATGCGTACGACCGTCCTTGCCGCCGTACTGGCCGCCAGCGCACTGATCCCGGCGGCCGCTTCGGCGTCGCAGACCGCACGGGCCGCTTCGACGCCACAGCCAGCTCCGGCCGCGCACGCGACACCGCTCCGCCTCGGGGCATGCGGGAGCGGTCAGCTCTGCTTCTGGGCGAAGCCGGACTTCACCGGCGCCCGGCAGATCCATGAACTGTCCGGCACTGCCATCGAGAGCTGTGTCCCGCTGCCGACGGGCAGCAAGGTCCAGGCACTCGCCAACCGCACCGGCCGTCCCGTCACCACCTATCAGTCCGCGGAGTGCGCCGAGACCGGCGAGTTCGAGACGTATCCGGGCTGCGGGACCTGGGTGCCGCAGTCCCCGTACCAGGTCAGGGCATTCAAGATCTGGGAGAACTGACCGCAGGGCCGAACGGGGAACGCCGAAGGGCGGCGGACCAGGAGGTCCGCCGCCCTTCGACTGGCTTGTCCGCCGGTCGTGCCTACGCGTCGCCGCCGGCCGCGCCGGGTTCGGCCGCTGCCACATCCAGGAGCTCGTACCGGTCGATCGCCGTCTTCAGCACCGAACGGTCGATCCGGCCCTCCTTCGCGAGCTCGGTGAGCACCGCGAGGACGATCGACTGCGCGTCGATGTGGAAGAACCGGCGGGCCGCGCCACGTGTGTCGGCGAAGCCGAAGCCGTCCGCACCCAGCGACTGGTACGCGCCGGGGACCCAGCGTGCGATCTGGTCCGGCACGGAACGCATCCAGTCCGAGACCGCCACGAACGGGCCCTCGGAGCCGGAGAGCTTCTGCGTGACGTACGGGACGCGCAGCTCCTCCTCCGGGTGCAGCAGGTTGTACTGCTCCACCTCCACGGCCTCGCGGCGCAGCTCGTTCCAGGAGGTCGCCGACCAGACGTCCGCCTTGACGTTCCACTCGTCGGCGAGGATCTGCTGCGCCTCGACCGCCCACGGGACCGCCACACCGGACGCCATGATCTGGGCCGGGATCATGCCCCGCTCGCCGCTCTTGAAGCGGTACACACCCTTGAGGATGCCCTCGACGTCCACGTTCTCCGGCTCGGCCGGGTGCTGGATCGGCTCGTTGTAGACGGTGAGGTAGTAGAAGACGTCCTCGCTGTTCTCGCCGTACATCCGGCGCAGACCGTCCTTGACGATGTGCGCGATCTCGTACCCGAAGGCCGGGTCGTAGGCGACACAGCCCGGGTTCGTCGAGGCGAGCAGCTGCGAGTGGCCGTCCGCGTGCTGCAGTCCCTCACCGGTCAGCGTCGTGCGGCCGGCGGTCGCACCCAGTACGAAGCCGCGTGCGAGCTGGTCGGCCATCTGCCAGAACTGGTCACCGGTGCGCTGGAAACCGAACATCGAGTAGAAGACGTACACCGGGATCAGCGGCTCGCCGTGCGTGGCGTACGCCGAACCCGCGGCGATCAGCGACGCCGTGCAGCCGGCCTCGGAGATGCCGTCGTGCAGCATCTGACCGGTCGGCGACTCCTTGTAGGCGAGCAGCAGATCACGGTCCACCGCCTCGTACTGCTGGCCCAGCGGGTTGTAGATCTTCGCGCTCGGGAAGAACGCGTCCATTCCGAAGGTGCGGTACTCGTCGGGCGCGATCAGCACGAAACGCTTGCCGATCTCCTTGTCCCGCATGAGGTCCTTCAGGATGCGGACGAACGCCATGGTCGTGGCGATCGACTGCTGGCCCGAACCCTTCTTCGCGGTCGCGTACGTCTTGTCCTCGGGGAGGACCAGTGGCTTCGCGCGCACCACGCGGGTCGGGACGTAGCCGCCCAGACCCTTGCGGCGGTCGTGCATGTACTGGATCTCTTCCGAGTCGCGACCCGGGTGGTAGTACGGCGGGTAGCCCTCGTCCAGCTGCTTGTCCGTGATCGGGATGTGCAGCCGGTCGCGGAACCGCTTGAGGTCCTCGACCGTGAGCTTCTTCATCTGGTGGGTCGCGTTGCGGCCCTCGAAGTTCGGTCCGAGCGTCCAGCCCTTGACCGTCTGCGCGAGGATCACCGTCGGCTGGCCCTTGTGGGCCTTGGCAGCCGCGTACGCCGCGTAGACCTTCTTGTGGTCGTGACCGCCGCGGCCCAGGTGCAGGACCTGGTCGTCGGTCATGTCCTTGACCATGTCGCGCAGCCGCGGGTCGTCCCCGAAGAAGTGCTCACGGATGTACGCGCCGGACTCGGTGGCGTACGTCTGGAACTGGCCGTCCGGCGTGGTGTTCAGCTTGTTGACCAGGATGCCCGTGCGGTCCTGCGCCAGCAGCGGGTCCCAGGACCGGTCCCAGACCAGCTTGATGACATTCCAGCCGGCACCGCGGAACTGCGACTCCAGCTCCTGGATGATCTTGCCGTTGCCGCGCACCGGGCCGTCGAGGCGCTGCAGGTTGCAGTTGACCACGAAGGTCAGGTTGTCCAGGCCCTCACGGGCGGCGATGGAGAGCTGGCCGAGTGACTCGGGCTCGTCCATCTCGCCGTCACCGAGGTACGCCCAGACGTGCGACTGGGAGGTGTCGGCGATGCCGCGCGCCTCCATGTACCGGTTCATCCGGGCCTGGTAGATCGCGCCCAGCGGACCGAGGCCCATCGAGACGGTCGGGAACTCCCAGAAGTCCGGCATCAGCCGCGGGTGCGGGTAGCTGGACAGGCCGTTCGGCGCCTTCGACTTCTCTTGGCGGAAGGCGTCGAGCTGCGCCTCGCTCAGCCGGTCGAGGAGGAACGCGCGGGCGTAGATACCGGGGGAGGCATGCCCCTGGAAGAAGATCTGGTCGCCGCCGAGGCCGTCGTCCTTGCCCCGGAAGAAGTGGTTGAAGCCCACGTCGTACAGCGAGGCGGAGGAGGCGAACGTGGCGATGTGGCCGCCGACGCCGATCCCCGGACGCTGGGCGCGCGACACCATCACGGCCGCGTTCCAGCGCGTCGCGTTGAGGACCTTGCGCTCGATCTCCTCGTCGCCGGGGAAGAACGGCTCGTCCTTCGTGGCGATCGTGTTCACGTAGTCCGTGCTGCGCATCTCCGGCACGGCGACACGCTTCTCGCGCGCGCGCTCGATGAGCCGGAGCATCAGGTAGCGGGCCCGCTCGCGCCCGCGCTCGTCGACGGCGGCGTCGAGGGAGTCGAGCCATTCCTGGGTTTCTTCGGGATCGAAATCCGGGACCTGGCTCGGAAGGCCGCCAATGATGATCGGGTTGCGATCGGATCCGGAAGCCACGCTGTTCCTTCGCTGTTCGGTGGTGCTCTACGGGGCCTGACAACGGGGGCATGCCCCCCGGGATGTATGCATGTACGTCATCACCATCGTGTACCGCGAGGACGCAAACGTCATCTCTACCCAGGGGTAACCGTCAGGTTGTGGGACATCACGTCCGGTGCGCGAGGACGGTCCGGCGGACGGGTGGGACCAAACCGCAACCATACGCCCAACCCGTCCAAGCGTTCCCAAACGCTGTTCAGCTCCGATTGGCGGACCGAAACGGCATAAGCTGTTCAAGGACGTAATGCTGTTCAAGCACGTAAAGGGTGTGGACGGCAGCGTCGGGCCCCGCAAGGGACATGCCGATCGTGCGGCGACGTGGCAGGGAACGTCACCGTTTAGGCGGTCTCGCACGCTGGGTACTTGCGCGATCCGCCGCGCCCGTGTGGACTACGGCCAACGCCCCGCGCACGCGCGTGGCTGAAGCATTTTCCGAAACATGATCAGGAGGCAACCCGTGAGCGCGACCGCGGACCACGCGGAGGAACGGACCAACTCGGCTGCACGGCTGGGGTTCGAGCCCGGACAGGTGGTCCAGGAGATCGGCTACGACGACGACGTCGAGCAGGAGCTCCGTGAGGGCATTGAGGCCACTACCGGCCAGGAACTCGTCGATGAGGACTACGACGACGTCGCTGACGTCGTTCTGCTCTGGTTCCGCGACGAGGACGGCGACCTTACGGACGCGCTGGTGGATGCCATTGGTCTGATCGAGGACGGCGGTGCGGTCTGGCTGATGACGCCGAAGACCGGCCGCGAGGGATACGTCGAACCGAGCGACATCAACGAGGCTGCACAGACAGCCGGTCTTTCCCAGACCAAGAGCATCAATGCGGGCAAGGACTGGACGGGCAGCCGTCTTGTCACCCCGAAGTCGGCCAAAGCCAAGCGCTGAACCGCACTCACCACGAGGCCCCCGCCGGTCGTGCACCGGCGGGGGTCTTCGTATGCCCGGGAGCAGGCCCGCCGGCGTCGGTACGCGGGCGGCGCGTGGCCCGCCGAGGGCCCTGCGGGAGGGCTCTGCGTAGGGTGGGAGTCCACCCGGACAGCCCAGCCCGGTGAAGCAGTGAAGGGACGCGTATCCATGGCGATCGAGGTCGGCACCAAGGCCCCGGATTTCGAGCTCAAGGACAACCACGGCCGGACCGTGAAGCTCTCCGACTTCCGCGGCGAGAAGAACGTGGTCCTGCTGTTCTACCCGTTCGCCTTCACCGGCGTGTGCACGGGTGAGCTCTGCGCCCTCCGCGACGAACTGCCGAAGTTCGAGAACGACGACACACAGCTCCTCGCCGTCTCCAACGACTCCATCCACACCCTTCGTGTCTTCGCCGAGCAGGAGGGCCTCGAGTACCCGCTGGTCTCGGACTTCTGGCCGCACGGCGAGACCTCGCGGGCCTACGGCGTCTTCGACGAGGAGAAGGGCTGTGCGGTGCGCGGCACCTTCATCATCGACAAGGAGGGCGTGGTGCGCTGGACCGTCGTCAACGGCCTGCCCGACGCGCGCGACCTCAACGACTACATCAAGGCCCTCGACGCGATCTGAGCCGGGTTCGGCGGATCTTCCGTCGACGATCCGGGCGATCTCCCGGCCTCCCGGCCAAAAGCCTGTTTTGGCCGGGAACCGGTCACTAGGATCCACTCGTTGATCCGATGCCAACGCACGATGGAGGCGCCGGCGCCTGTCGGCCTCTAATGAAACCAATGGGAGGACTCGTGGGAGTCAGCCTCAGCAAAGGCGGCAACGTCTCGCTGACCAAGGCCGCGCCCAACCTGACCGCGGTCATCGTCGGTCTCGGCTGGGATGCCCGTACCACCACCGGCGGAGACTTCGACCTCGACGCCAGCGCCCTGCTGACGAACGCGGCGGGCAAGGTCGGCAACGACGGGAATTTCGTCTTCTTCAACAACCTCAAGAGCCCCGACGGCTCCGTCGAGCACACCGGTGACAACCTCACCGGTGAGGGCGAGGGCGACGACGAGGTCATCAAGGTGAACCTGGCCGGCGTTCCGGCCGATGTCGACAAGATCGTCTTCCCGGTCTCGATCTATGAGGCCGAGTCCCGCCAGCAGAGCTTCGGCCAGGTGCGCAACGCGTACATCCGCGTGGTCAACCAGGCCGACAACAGCGAGCTCGCGCGGTACGACCTGAGCGAGGACGCGTCGACGGAGACCGCCATGGTCTTCGGCGAGCTGTACCGCAACGGTGCGGAGTGGAAGTTCCGTGCCATCGGTCAGGGTTACGCATCGGGCCTGCGCGGCATCGCGCAGGACTTCGGCGTCAACGTCTGAGCACGGCCCAGAAGGCGTGACCGGGCGGCGCCTGCGAAGGCACTGCCGGGCCACGCCCGGCACGTCCCCGTCCGGCGCCGCACCCAGTGCGGCGCCGGACGCGCACAACAGACGGTCCGTCGACGGACGGTTCATCGATAGACGGTCACTGACAGACGGTTCATCGACTCGGGGAGGACACACACCATGGGCGTCACGCTCGCCAAGGGAGGCAATGTCTCCCTCTCCAAGGCCGCACCCAACCTCACCCAGGTGCTCGTCGGCCTCGGCTGGGACGCGCGATCCACCACCGGAGCCGACTTCGACCTCGACGCCAGCGCGCTGCTGTGCCAGTCGGGCCGGGTGCTGGGCGACGAGTGGTTCGTCTTCTACAACAACCTCACGAGCCCCGACGGCTCCGTGGAGCACACTGGCGACAACCTCACCGGTGAGGGCGAGGGCGACGACGAGTCGGTCATCGTGAACCTCACGCAGGTGCCCGCCCACTGCGACAAGATCGTTTTTCCGGTCTCGATCCATGAGGCCGACAACCGCGGGCAGACGTTCGGCCAGGTCAGCAATGCGTTCATCCGTGTGGTGAACCAGGCGGACGGCCAGGAACTCGCGCGCTACGACCTCAGCGAGGACGCCTCGACAGAGACCGCGATGATCTTCGGTGAGCTTTACCGGTACAGCGGCGAATGGAAGTTCCGTGCGGTGGGACAGGGGTACGCGTCGGGGCTGCGCGGCATCGCTCTAGACTTCGGGGTCAACGTTTCGTAAAGCCGCGCACGGCGCGGGGGAGCCCCGCACACACCCGGGGGAGACCCGTACTTACACGATGGGGTAGCCAGTGCTTCTGAAAACCTTCGGCTGGTCGTTCGCGATTACCGCGCTCGGCCTGGTCGCAGCGGTGTTCTACGGGGGGTGGGAGGCCCTCGGGGTGGTCGCGATCCTCTCCGTCCTCGAGATTTCGCTGTCCTTCGACAACGCGGTGGTCAACGCCGGAATCCTGAAGAAGATGAATGCCTTCTGGCAGAAGATCTTCCTCACGATCGGTGTCCTCATCGCGGTCTTCGGTATGCGGCTGGTCTTCCCCGTCGTGATCGTGGCCATCACCGCCAAGTTGGGTCCCATCGAGGCGGTCGATCTCTCGTTCAACCAGCCCGACCGCTATCAGGAACTGGTCACGGACGCCCACCCGGCGATTGCCTCCTTCGGTGGCATGTTCCTGCTGATGATCTTCCTCGACTTCATCTTCGAGGAGCGTGACATCCAGTGGCTGCGCTGGATCGAGCGTCCGCTCGCCAAGCTCGGCAAGGTCGACATGCTGTCGGTCTGCATCGCGCTCATCGTGCTGCTGATCTCGGCCATGACCTTCGCGACCCAGGCGCACCAGCACGGCGGCGGTCATGCGGACAAGGCGGAGACCGTTCTGCTCGCGGGTGTCGCGGGTCTGATCACGTACCTCATCGTCGGCGGTCTCTCCAGCTACTTCGAGAACAAGCTCGAGGAAGAGGAGGAGCGCGAGCACGAGGCCGAGGAAGAGGCCAGGAAGAGCGGCAAGAAGCTCTCCGCGGTCGTCCTCTCCGGCAAGGCCGCGTTCTTCATGTTCCTCTACCTCGAGGTGCTCGACGCGTCCTTCTCGTTCGACGGCGTCATCGGCGCTTTCGCCATCACCAACAACATCGTGCTGATGGCCCTCGGCCTCGGTATCGGCGCCATGTACGTCCGGTCGCTCACGGTCTACCTGGTCCGTCAGGGCACCCTCGACGACTACGTCTACCTGGAGCACGGCGCGCACTACGCGATCGGCGCGCTGTCCGTCATCCTGCTCGTCACCATCCAGTACCAGATCAACGAGATCATCACCGGCCTCGTCGGCGTCGTGCTGATCGCCTGGTCCTTCTGGTCCTCGGTCCGGCGCAACAAGGCGCTGGAGGCCGGAGGCGGCGACGACAACTCGGGCTCCAAGGCGGAAGTCCCGTCAGGGGTGTGACCCGGTAGGGATTGAGGAACGCTCTCAGCGGGGCGGTCCGTACGGCGACGGTTCTCCGGGGACACCCGGAGCCGGCCCGGGGGCCGCCCCGCAGTGATGCGCGCGGGGCCGGGCAGTACCGAGACGTGTGGGGGTTGGGGATGGCGTTCTGGGACGGCCTGTGGCCGAGGCGCGAAGCGCAGTTCGAGTCGGGCAACGCGGCGACCAACTCCATCGTGCTCTCCAAGCGGCACGCCACGGTCTCGCTGACCAAGCAGGGCGCGCTGACCGGCAACCTCCGGGTCAATCTCTCCTGGCGGATGCGTACGTCCGACATCGAGGGCCGATCGCGGCAGAGCGGCCGGCTGCTGCGGCCGTTCAAGCTCTTCCAGCCCGATGTGGTCCAGGCCCACACCCAGGGCGTGGTCAACGTCGACCTGGACCTGGGCTGCATGTACGAGCTGAAGGACGGCACGAAGGGCGTCGTGCAGCCGCTGGGCAACCTGATCGGCGACCTGAACGGGCCGCCGTACATCAGGCTCAGCGGGGACGACCGCTTCGGGGCGCCGTCGGGGGAGACCGTGTACGTCAACCTCGACCAGCGGGACCAGATCAAGCGGCTGCTGTTCTTCGTCTACATCTACGACCAGACGCCGGCCTTCGACCGTACGCACGCCAAGGTGACGCTCTACCCGGGCAACGGGCCGAGGATCGAGATCGAGCTCGACGAGAGAGCCCCGCAGGCCCGCTCGTGCGCCGTGTTCACCGTCGAGAACGTCAAGGACGAGCTGATCGTGCGGCGCGAGGTGAAATTCGTCTACGGCTTCCAGTCGGAGCTGGACCGGCTGTACGGCTGGGGGATGCAGTGGGGCCGAGGCTACAAGTCACGCGCCTGAGGCCGCCTGTCCTTGACAGCCGGGTCTGAGACCTGAGTGCCGGTCCTGGGTCCCGGCCGAGACCGATTGCCGGTCCTCGGACGGGGATCCGGCCTCGGCGCCGGGCCGGTCAGGCCCGGACGAACTGCGGGCCCTGCGGCGGCAGGACGAAATTCGGGTCCGGGGCGGGCTGCGCAGCCGCCGCGGGCTGTGGATACCCGTACGCGGGCTGTGCGGCGGCCGGCTGCGGGTAGCCATAGGCCGGCTGGGGAGCCGGGGCGGGCGCTGGAACCGCTGTCCGCTGCGGGTAGCCGTACGCGGGCTGCTGGTGCTGGACCGTGGCCTGCGGGTCGGGGCCGGGCGCGGGGGGAAACGCGGGGGCGGGCGGTGCGGCAGCCGAGGCTGGCGAAGGGCTGGGCGAACCGACCGCATCGGGCTCGGCCGCGGCCTCCGCCTCGTCGACCGAGATGCCGAACGCGGTCGCGAGGCCCACCAGACCCGTCGGGTAGCCCTGGCCGACCGCCCTGAATTTCCAGCCATCGCCGCGCCGGTAGAGCTCACCGCAGATGATCGCGGTCTCCTCGCCGGTCTCCGGCCGCACATCGAACACGGCGAGCGGATCCCCGCCCGCCGAGCCCGCGTCGTACAGCAGGATGCGCAGATCGCGGACCTGCTGGAAGGCGGCGCCGTCCGAGGACGCGGCGATGACCACCTGCTCGACCGAGGGGTCGAGTGCGCCCAGGTCGGCCTCGATGGTGTCGGTCAGCCCCTCGGCGACACTGCGTTTCGGCAGCCGTCGTACCAGGCCGGAAGGGTGCCTGGGCTGGTTGTAGAAGACGAAGTCCTCGTCTGAGCGCACATGGCCACCGGTGCCGAGAAGCAGGGCCGAAGCGTCCACGTCGGGGACCCCGGCGCCCGGGGTCCAGCGCAGCACGGCCCGTACGGCCGTGGCATCGAGGGGGACGTTCGAGCCCTTCAGCATCGCGTGCGTCATGGCGGTCATCCTGCCTGCTGCCTGCCCGCGCAGACAACGCGGGGGTCGCAACCCATGTCTCGGCATCGCGTCGGAACCACGCCCCCCGCGCCTTGCGGAACCGTCGGGAAATGGACGAGTTACCCGAAATTCATGCACGCAGGGAACTGTCGACACCAGTCTTTACGTACTATTACCGGCCATGCGTTGTCCGGCCGGCCAGGCAGTACGGGGGAAATATATGCGGCATTTCGGGCACATCTCGCCCGCTGCGCGGAAGGGCCTGTTCCATCGGGAGCCGGGCGAATTCGGTGCGGGCTCACCCGCCCGCATGCTTTCGGCCGCCCTGGGCGCCACCCTCTACTCCCCGGCCACCCGGCCGCGGCTCGCGGACGACATCATCAAACAGGCCGGGCGCGGTGTCGTCTCGATGGTGCTGTGCCTGGAGGACTCGATCGACGACTCCGAGGTGGCGGAGGCCGAGGAGAACCTGGTCAGGCAGTTCACCGCCCTCGCGGCGCGCGGCACCGAGGTGCCGCTGCTCTTCATCCGGGTCCGCGAGCCGGAGCAGATAACGGACCTGGTGAACCGGCTCGGCAGCTCCGCCCGATTGTTGTCCGGTTTTGTACTTCCGAAGTTCACGGAAGAGCGTGGTGTGCCGTTCATGGAGGCACTCACCAAGGCCGAGACGGCTACGAGCCGGCGGCTCTTCGCGATGCCCGTCCTCGAATCCCCGGAACTGCTGCATCTGGAGTCCCGCGGCGAGACGCTGCAGGGAATCGCCCGTACCGTGGACAGGTACCGGGACCGGGTGCTCGCGCTGCGGCTCGGGGTCACCGACTTCTGCTCGGCGTACGGACTGCGCAGGGCGCCGGACATGACGGCGTACGACGTGCAGCTCGTCGCCGCGGTCATCGCCGACGTGGTCAATGTGCTGGGCCGGGCGGACGGCACCGGCTTCACCATCACCGGCCCGGTGTGGGAGTACTTCCGACTTCAGGAGCGCATGTTCAAGCCGCAGCTGCGTCGCAGCCCCTTCCTGGAGGGCCGGGCCGAGGAGCTGCGCACGGAGCTGATCGAGCATGACCTGGACGGGCTGCTGCGGGAGATCGAGCTCGACCGGGCCAACGGGCTGCTCGGCAAGACCTGCATCCACCCGTCACACGTCGCGCCCGTCCACGCACTGTCCGTGGTCAGCCATGAGGAGTTCAGCGATGCACAGGACATCCTGCGGCCGGAGCGGGGAGGCGGTGGAGTGATGCGCTCCGCGTATACGAACAAGATGAACGAAGTGAAGCCCCACCGGGCCTGGGCCGAGCGCACGCTGCTGCGGGCCGAGGTCTTCGGCGTGGCGAAGGAAGACGTCGGGTTCGTGGATCTGCTGGCCGCGGGTCTCGCGGAATGAGCGCGTCTCGATGAGCGAGCGCGCAGCAAGGAAAGAGACGGCGAACGTGGTGTGGTCGGGTAGCTGGGTGGCGGAGCGACTGGGCGTCGAGCTCGTCGGCAACGGGGCGCCCGGAGGCGACGGGGAGCTCCGGGAGCTGCTGGGCCTCGCTCTGCGCCGCAACCCCAAGCGGGCCCATCTGCTCGTCTCCAATGTGCTGGGCAAGCATGTGCCGCAGAGGCCGTCCGTGGTCTACGGGGCCGGCTTCGAACTCGGCCTGCGGGTGCGCGAGCTCCTCGGGGAGGCGCTGGCGCGCCGGTCGGTCGTCCTCGGGTACGCGGAGACTGCCACCGGTCTCGGCCACGCGGTCGCCGACGGGCTGGGAGTGGCGCCGTACCTCCACTCGACGCGCCGCCCGGTCGAGGGCGTCGTCCGGGCGGGCGGCTTCGAGGAGTCGCACTCGCACGCGACCTCGCATCTGCTGCTGCCGGAGGACCCGACGCTGCTCGGGACCGGCGGTGGGAGCGGGCGGGCGGTTGAGCCGCTCGTGCTGGTGGACGACGAGTTCTCCACGGGCAACACCGTGCTCAACACGATCCGCGCGCTGCACGAGCTGTACCCGCGCGACCGGTACGTGATCGTGGCCCTGGTGGACATGCGGTCGCCGGCCGACCGCGGACGCCTGACCGAGTTCGCCGCGGAGATCGGCGCACGTGTCGACCTGGTGGCGAGGGGAACGGGCACGGTCCGCCTCCCGGACGGCGTCCTGGAGAAGGGGCAGGCGCTGGTCGCCGCCCATGAGCGGGCCGCCGAGGCAAGCGGCGGCGGCGCAGCTGCCGGGGCCGGATCGTCGGTACCGGGGCGAGAGGCCGGCACCTTCTGCACCCGAGTCGAGCTGGAGTGGCCGGCCGGGGTGCCCGACGGCGGCCGGCACGGCTTCACCCCCGCACATCGCGCGACCCTGGAATCGGCCCTTCCGGCCATGGCCGCCCGCATCGCCGACGCCCTGGACGGCGACGCCCGCCGCGTACTGGTCCTCGGCTTCGAGGAGCTGATGTACGCACCGCTCCGGCTCGGCACGGCCCTGGAGGACCACACCGACGCCGAGGTGCGGTACTCGACCACCACGCGTTCCCCCGTTCTCGCCGTCGACGACCCCGGCTACGCGATACGCAGCCGTCTGGTCTTCCCGGCCCACGACAACCCGGCCGACGGCCCTGGCGAGCGCTTCGCCTACAACGTCGCGGGCGCCGGCTTCGACGCGGTGGTGGTGGTCGTCGACTCCACTGCCGACACCCCGGAGCTGCACGCCCCCGGCGGCCTGCTGGCAGAGCTCGCCACGCACACCGCCCATGTCCTGCTGGCCGTCGTCCCCTCGTACGTCCCGTACGCCCCCTCACCCGCCCCCGAACGGCAGGAACACCCCATGCTGTCCGAGCCCCTTCGCGGCCCCGTCTTCTCCTCCTACGAGCCGGACGACGTCGGCTGGCTGCTCCAGGACCTCTCGGACACCGAGCTGGAGGCGCCCACCGAGGAGCGCGAGGAAGCGATACAGAGCGGTGGCGCGCACTACGCCGAGTCGCTGCCCGTCGAATACCAGCCGTCCGCCGAGTATCAGGACCTGTTCAAGGCGGCCCTGGACCTGTCGGCCGCCCGCATCGCACGGGCCGTCGGCACCGTCACCGAGACGGTTCTCGCCGAGCGCAGCCCCCGTCCCGTTCTCGTCTCCCTCGCCCGGGCCGGAACCCCGGTCGGTGTGCTGATGCGCCGCTGGGCGCAGCACCGGCACGGACTCGATCTGCCGCACTACGCCGTCTCCATCGTGCGCGGACGGGGCATCGACGCCAACGCCCTGCGCTGGCTGGCCGCCCACCACAACCCGGCGGACGTCGTCTTCGTCGACGGCTGGACCGGCAAGGGGGCGATCACCCGTGAACTGTCGGCGGCGCTCGCCGAGTTCGAGGGCTTCGATCCCGGGATCGCGGTCCTGGCCGACCCGGGCGGCTGCGTCCGCACCTACGGCACCCGCGAGGACTTCCTCATCCCGTCCGCCTGCCTCAACTCCACCGTCTCCGGACTGATTTCGCGCACGGTGCTCCGTTCCGACCTGGTCGGCCCGCATGACTTCCACGGCGCGAAGTTCTACCGGGAGCTGGCGGACGCCGATGTGTCCGGCCACTTCCTCGACACCGTCGCCGAGTACTTCGACGAGGTCGTCGACGCAGTGGACGCCGAGGTCAAGGAGCTGCTCGCCGCGGACCGCGCCCCGACCTGGGACGGCTGGGCGGCCGTCGAGCGCATCAGCGAGGAGTACGGCATCCACGATGTGAACCTGGTCAAGCCGGGCGTCGGCGAGACCACACGTGTACTGCTGCGACGCGTCCCGTGGAAGATCCTCGCCAAGCGCGGCGCCGGCGCCGACCTCGAGCACATCAGACTGCTGGCCGAACAGCGCGGAGTGCCGGTCGAAGAGGTCGACGAACTCCCGTACACCTGCGTCGGACTGATCCACCCGAAGTACACCCGGGGAGCGACGGGAGCGGACGGCAAGGCGGTGGCGTCGCAGTGACCACCCCGAACTCCCTGACCGCCCCGGGCTCCGTGACCATCCCGACGCCCGCGGCCGCCCCGGCCCCCATGGCCGCCCCGACCGCTCCGGCCGGCCCCGTGACGCTGGTCGCCAGCGACCTCGACCGCACCCTCATCTACTCGGCGGCGGCGCTCCAGCTCTCCATGGCGGACGCCGAAGCCCCCCGGCTGCTCTGCGTCGAGGTGTACGGCCACAAGCCGCTCTCCTATGTCACGGAGACGGCCGCCGCACTCCTCGACGAGCTGGCCCGCACCACGGTCTTCGTGCCCACGACCACCCGCACCCGTGAGCAGTACCACCGCATCAGGCTCCCCGGCCCCGCACCGAAGTTCGCCATCTGCGCCAACGGTGGACACCTCCTGGTCGACGGGGTGTCCGACCCCGGCTGGCAGACACAGGTGGCCCGCCGGCTCGCCGACGAGTGCGCCTCGCTCGCCGAAGTCCGCGCCCACCTCGCCGCCGCTGCGGACCCTGCCTGGCTCCTCAAGGAACGGGTCGCCGAGGACCTCTTCGCCTATCTCGTCGTCGAACGCTCGCTGCTGCCCGCGGGCTGGGTGAGGGAGCTGGCCGAGTGGGCGGAACCCCGTGGCTGGACCGTGTCCCTCCAGGGCCGCAAGATCTACGCCGTGCCCAAGCCGCTCACCAAGAGCGCCGCGATGAACGAAGCCGCCCGCCGCGCCGGTGCCACGCTCACCCTCGCGGCCGGTGACTCGCTCCTCGACGCCGATCTGCTGCTCGCCGCGGACCACGCCTGGCGCCCCGGCCACGGCGAACTCGCCGACACCGGCTGGAGCGCCCCGCACATCGACGTACTGACGGAGAACGGTGTGGCGGCGGGTGAGGAGATCCTCCGGCGTTTCCTTCGGGCTGCCGTCCCGCAGCAGCGTCTCCGGCAGGGAACAGTGGTACCCGAGGCCGTGACCGGTCTGCCCGGCAGGTGACCAGCGTGCCGGGCAGGTGACCGGTCTGCCCGGCAGGCACAGAGGGAGTGCGCGATGAGCAAGGGAAACGAAACCAAGATCACGGACGAGCTGTACGCGTACATGCTGGCGCACAACCCGGCGCTCGACGCGGTACAGCGCGAACTCGTCGCGACCACGTACGCGCACCTTCCCGAACAGGCGGGGATGCAGTCCGCCGAGGAGCAGGGCCCACTGCTCGCCTTCCTCGTACGGCTGACGGGTGCCCGGCACATCGTCGAGGTCGGGACGTTCACCGGGTTCTCGGCCCTGGCGATGGCGCAGGCACTGCCCGCCGACGGGCGGCTGATCGCCTGCGACATCTCGGAGGAGTGGACCGCCTACGGCCGCGAGGCGTGGGAGAAGGCAGGCGTCGCCGACCGGATCGACCTGCGCATCGCCCCCGCTCTCGACACCCTGGGAGCGATGCCCTCCGAGCCGCACATCGATCTGGCCTATCTGGACGCGGACAAGGGCAACTACATTCCGTACTGGGAAGAGCTGGTACCCCGGATGCGCCGGGGCGGCCTGATCGTCACCGACAATGTGCTGTTCCACGGCGGTGTGACCGACCCACGGGCGACCGGCGGAGCAGCGGCCATCAAGGAGTTCAACGAGCATGTGGCCGCCGATCCGCGGATGGACAGCGTGATGCTCACCGTGGCGGACGGACTGACCCTCTCCCGTAAGCGGTAGCGACCGCCCGCCCGGCCGGGTCAGCCGCAGCAGCCTCCACCGCAGCAGCCGCCGCCGCCCGACGGCGCGGCGGGCGCGGACTTGGCCGACGCCCCGCCCACGGCCACCGTGGAGAGGAGCTTCACAGTGTCCTCGTGCCCGGCGGGGCAGGAGGCAGGAGCAGACGACTCGGCCATCGGACGGCTGAGTTCGAACGTGTCTCCGCAGGAGCGGCAGCGGTATTCGTAACGAGGCATGGCACCAGGCTAACCGGCGGGCACCACGGCTACCCCGTAATACGGCTCCGGCCGGCAACCGGCATCGACGAACTCCGGTCGCGGCGCTGTTCCACGACGGCCTCGTCGGGATGGCGGGCGCGCCAGTACGGGTTGTCGTGCGGGAGCCCGCCGCTGACCCTTCCGTACATCCCGAACATCATCAGCATCAGCCCGACGACAAAGCTGAACAGGACGTTCTGCATGCGGAAGGCGAGGAAATTGAAGTCGGTTTCGAGCAGTGCCAGATTGATGAAGCCACTCAGGATGAACGCGACGCCCAGGACCGTGTTGACCGTCGAGGCGAAGTTGCCGCCGATCACCATCCCGACGAACAGGAGCAGGCCGACGCAGATGGAGAGGACGCTGAGCGTCCCGTTGGTGTTCAGGCCCGCGACAGTCGCGTCGCCCGTGTTGAAGAAGCCGATCTCGTCGATCAGTCCCAGGATGCCGAAGGCGAGCAGCACCAGCCCCATCAACCCCGCCCCTATGCGGTAGACGCTGTTGAGCCGGTGATCGACCGGGAGATGGTCGTCGAACCGAGCGGCTCTGCTGCGCCGAGCGGGCCTCTGTGCGCGTCGCCGCTGGGGATGCACTGCGTGGGTGGCCATGGCGCCCTCCTTCGCGATACCACCAGGATCCGCCCCGCGCACGGCCGCGACAACTCGGCTCAGCCGCCGGCGCCCCGCTCCTCACGGATCTCCGAGACCACCCGCGCCGCCGTCTGCCGCACGGCTTCGGTCTCGGTCAGGAAGTGCCAGTAGTCGGGGTGGCGACCCTCCAGCCCGGCGATCGCGTGGTCCAGCCGGGCCACGGCATCGTCCAGCGGCCGGGCATGGCGCGGCTCGGGTGTGTTGCGCCCCGCCATGGCCAGACGCTGGGCGTCGCGGATGGCGAACCTGGTCCGCTGGATCTCCTGCTGGGGGTCCTTGGCCACGTCGTCGAGGCGGCGCAGCCGGTCACCGGCCGCGGACACGGCCTCGTCCGTCGCGTTCAGCAGGGCCCGTACGGTGGACAGCCGCGAGGTCGCATCGGCCCAGCGCTGCTCGTCCCGCGCCTTGGTGGCCTCCTTGAGCTTCTCCTCGGCCTGCCGCACATTGACCGCGGCCTGCTCGGGCACGGGCTGGAGGTCCTGCCAGCAGGCGGCGGTGAACCGCCGCCGCAGCTCGCTCAGCACCGGCTCCACCGAGCCAGCACGCGTCGTCAGCGCCTGGGCTCGCGTGCGCAGCGACACCAGTCGGTGGTCGATCTCCGCGGCGCGCTCGGGAAGCTGCGCCGCCTCGGCCCGCACGGCCTCGGCGCCGCGCAGCACGTGATCGGCGCGCTGCAGCGTCTCCGGTACGCCGTGCCGGCCGGCGCCCTGGTTGAGCTTGGTCAGTTCGGGGGCGAGGGCCGCCAGGCGGGCGGCGAGATCGTCCGCCCGCAGTCCGGACGCGCGCGCCGCGTCGAGAGCATTGCTCGCGCCGAGGAGCGCCTGTCGCGCCCGTTCGACGGCGGGCGCGAGCCGGGCGAGCTCCGTCTCGGCGTTCCCCAGGAGCGGGCCGAGTCCCTGCGCGAACCGTTCCAGCTCGCCCTTGACCCGCACCAGCTCGTCCTTGGCGGCGGCCAGCTCCGTCCGGGCGCGCGCCGCGACCGCCGGCTCAAGATCGTCGCGATCGAGGTCGTGGGCGTCGACCGCCGTGATGTACGCATGGCTGGCTTCGTCGATCCGCCGCCCGAGCGCGGCGAAATCGTCCACGACCTTCCGCGCGGCGGGTGAGCTGTCCACCGCGGTGATCGTCTCGATCGAGATCTGCAGATCGCGCTGAGCCGTGTCCAGCTCGTAGAAGGCCTCCGCGGCCGCGTCCTTCGCCGCCTGCGCGTCGGCGCGCTGGCTCTCCCCGCGACCGCCGAACCAGCGCCGCGTACCACCACCGGCGAAGGAGGCCGGCAATGCCGCGGCGATCAGCGGCACCGGCAGCAGCATCAATCCGAGGACGTCCCTGACGGCGGTTCTGCCACCCGCTCTTGCCTGCGGCCGCGCGTGTGTCGCCGTCACATCCCTCTCCCGTGCCGTATCGCCTTGCCCGGTTCATTCTCCCACCAGGTAAGGACGAACACACGGGCCCGTTAGTTCGCGCTTCGAACCGTGATTTCCCCGTTGTCGCTGCGTGCCTTCACCACGTGCGGACTGCTGTCGCTGCGCGGCACCCGCACCGAGATGTCCCCGTTCCCGGCGACGGCGGTCACCGCGTACGCCTGCGACCCCTTCGGCAGCTCGATGGTCACCCGACCGTTGTCACTGACGGTGTCCACCCGATCCGGCACGGCCGTGAACCCGAGCCGGATCTCCCCGTTGTCCGACTGCGCGGAGACGGACGCGCTGGAGATCCGCTCCGTGACGACGCCCCCGTTGTCGCTCTCCAGCTTCAGTGGCGCACTGGAGTCACGGACGGTCACCTTCCCGTTGTCGGAGCGGAGCGTGAGAGGAGTGTCGAACCCGGAAGCGACGACCCTGCCGTTGTCACCGTCCACCGTCACCGCGACCCCACGCGGCACCTTCACCTGATGCAGGGCCTCGCAGTTGCTGACGACCGCCGTGCACTTCACCCGCAGCGTGAGCTTGCCGTCCCGCATCGTCCAACGCGCGTCGGGCCCGTTCCCGAGAACCACCCACCCGTCGACACGACGCGTCACCTCGACCTTGTCCACATCGGCCGGTACGAGCTCCACGGCCGTATTGCCGGAGTCGATCGTCAGGGACTTCCCCCCGAACGCGAACGACTTGTGCTCGACCGGTGCGTCATCCACATCCGCACTTCCGCAACCGGACAGACCCAGGGCGACGACTACGGCTCCGACGGACGCGAGGAGTGTGCGAGTGCGGGTATGGAGTGCCACGGTGATCGATCCCCCGTCCGGGTCCGGGGGGCCTCTCCCACCGGTGTGGGACCACCGTAGGGAGCGCGGCAGCCCGGGGTGAATCCGGACGGCTACCGTATGCGGGGTGGGGATATCCCCCGAATCCCCCGCTCTTCGCAGGCCTGGGCAACCGTTTGTGAGCATGGGCCATGCGCCATGTAGGCTGTTCCTTCATCCACGGGTGCGTAGCTCAGGGGTAGAGCGCTGCTCTTACAAAGCAGATGTCGGCGGTTCGAAACCGTCCGCGCCCACCAGCCAGAACGCCCCCGCAGCGACCCGCTGCGGGGGCGTTGACGGTAGTAAGTGACGGCAGTTCCTCAGGCGCATCGCGTAGCGGTGGGCTGCGCGAGTAGAGACTTTCTCTACGGGTTCAAGACGGCTCGCTTCGCTTGCTGCGGGCTCCCCGGCTCGCCGCCGGGGGCCCGCTCATGTCTTCGCCCCGCTCCGCTCCCGGCCCCGCCGGTCGTACGGGCATGAGCGATCCGGTGTGCTGGGGAGAAGAGGCCGGCGGGCGGCTGGGGCTGTCGGCCCCACGGCTTTACGCAGCCACCATGGGGCGAGTCTCCAAGATCGGGGGCCCACTTCGGGCTATTGCGGGCAGGCCAGGAACTGCCCGAGTCGCAGCGAGCTTTGCGGGCCCCCGATCTCTCGCCCTATGTCAGTTCCAGCCCAAAGCCGCTACGCCGACCGCAGCGTTGCGCGACCCCGCGATGGGTACGGTGCAAGAGACATCGCCGCCGAGACGCCAACGAAGCGGGAGGGCGCATGCCGTCAACGCCGGAAGCGACGCCGAGGCTGTGCGCGAGCGGAAAAGAGCCCGAGGCCATAGCACTCTTACTTGAAGAGTACAGAGCTCTGCGCGCAGAGTCAGTTCAACGGATTGCCAATCGAATGCAAATGGTTGGATTTCTAGGCGTTATAGCAGCGGTTCTCTCAGTTTCGGGAGCCGTGTCACTCACGTCGGCCTCACCCTATATGGCGGTTATGCTTACCTCCCTTGCAAGTTTCTGGATGCGCCACAACAATCGGGCCGTGCAGAGGGTGGGTCGGCACTTGCGGTTCATAGAGGAACGCGTTGATCAACTATCCAGAAGGGCATATGGCTCGCAAGAGGCTCTGCTTTCTTGGGAGATGACACGGCAATCGCAGCGTGAAGATCTGCGTGGCGTGAAACGCCGTGCTGGATTGTTGAGTGGATGGACGCTGCATAGATGAAGCGCGGCGGGTGTGGAGTGGGTTGAGCGCTGCGGAGGGGGCTATGTGTGGCCACAGTTGCAGGTGCACGCAGAGTGGCCGGAAACGCGAAAGCATGCACTGAGCCTCTCGAAGGCCTCCCAAGATTCCGAGTCCGAAAGTTTATCAATTCGAAGTCGTAGGATCTTCTGGGCTTTGTGGAAGCTACATGAATATTCTTTGACATGCCATTGTATGAGGTTGTCGAGATACTCCATCGCCGGGTCGCCCTCGCCGTCAAATGCCGTTTCGGCGAGCATCTGTCGTCCCGCTTCCACTCGTTCGAATCTCCAAAGCATTGTGAAGTAGGAGATCCGGTATGAGTTCAAATCCCGGGCCTTGAGATTTCCGCCGTAGTGGACACTTCCCAAGAGGTTGCGTGCCTCCGTTAGATCGGAAGCCGTTAGATCTTGATGGATGCTCTTAGCGATCTCGAAGCGTGTGTGTTGCCTCTGTTGCCTTTGTGCTTCGGCGCCGAAGCGAGCAGCCTTACGGGCAACGACCATTGATGTGACGGCCGCGACCGCGGAGCAGGTAGCGGCGAGAGCGGATACGTATAGGACAAGGCTCATGGCGAGATGATGCGGGCCTACAGCGGGCACCACACGTCAGTTGAGCAACTTCTGAGGTCGGCTGACCGACCACGGTAGCTGCATTTGGAGGGCTGGCGTGTGACCGGCCGCGACGCCCCGAGGATCGTGCCGTTTGGGGCGTCGCAGATATTTCTCTAACGGCGTCGACGTTGCAGCAGTCGGTCCATGTGGGTCATGGCCTCCCTCCGGCGATCGTCGGAGACGTGGGTGTAGATGTTCATGGTGACAGCGATCTGCGAGTGCCCCAGGATCTCCATCACGACGCGCGGTGGCACACCCGCTGCGAACAGGAGCGTGGCACATCCGTGCCGGGCGTCGTGCAAACGGATGCGGGGGAGTCCTGCAGCCTCCGTGATGCGCTGGAACGAGCGGCTGAGGTTCATCGGCTCGACTGTTCGCCCGGTGCGCGTCGTGAACACGTAGTCGGTGTCGTGCCAGGCCTGCCCTGCCCTGCTGCGCTGTGCTGCTTGCCGCAGACGCTGCCATCGCAGTGGTGGCACGCACATGAGTGGAAGGGGGATGACGCGAATGCGACGGTTCTTCGTAGAGTCGGCGTAGAGCTCGTTCTGCACCCGCTGAATCTGGTTCCGCACGGTGAGCGTGCGACGGTCCAGGTCAATGTCCGACCAGCGCAGCCCTAGGACCTCTCCTCGGCGCAGCCCGAGAGCCACAGCCAGGACGAATGCTGCGTACAGCGGATCCTTCCTTGCGGCCTCCAGGAAGGTCGATGTCTGCGTCAGGTCCCACGGCTTCAGCTCCCGCGGCTGCACTCGGGGGGCCGGAACAAGCATGACCACGTTCCTGCTGATTAGTTCCTCTCGGCAGGCGGCCGTCAGTGCGCTGCGCAGAACACGGTGCGACTCCTTGGCCGTGGCGGGAGACGCCTGAGCCGTGACAGCCGTGAGCAATCGGCGTACGTCTGCCGCACCCAAGGTCTCCAGGCGCTTGGAGCCGATGTGTGGAATCAAGTACCGGCGGACGTGCGTCTCGTACTTTGCGTACGTCGTCTTCTTTCGGTCGTGCTGGACGAACTCTTCCAGCCAGTAGGGAAGCCACTCGGAGAGCTTGGCGGAGCGGGTAGGGGTGGGTACGCCTAGCCGGTCGCGCAGGACGAGTTCCTGCCGCTTGGCGTCGCACTCCTCCCACGTGGCTCCGTAGACCGTCTTCCTTTTACGGGTCCCGTCAGGCTGAGGGACGTAGACGCGGGCCTCGTAGCGGCCGTCCTTGCGGCGCCAGATGCTGCCGGCGCCGTTGGGGTTCCTCTTGCGTGCCATCAGGCAGCCTCTTCCAACTGGTGGTCGATAAAGGTGCGGAGAGCATCGGCGGGCACCCTGCGGCAGCGGCCGATCTTGATGCTCTTCAGTTCGCGGGAACGGATGAGGTCGTAGACCTTGAAGCGGCTGAGGCTTAGGGCCTCCATGACCTCAGGAATGGTGAGTGCTCGGTGGGTGGTGGGCAGAGGGGTGGTCACCGGGGCTCCTCGGATCGTCCGGGCAGGGCGGTGGGCCGGGATTCCGTGACAGAACTGACAGAACCTCGCCGATAACCTGCTGACCTGCTGTTTCTCCGGTTTTGGGCGCTCTGACAAAACCTCGAAAAACTCTGACAGAACCTCCGGGAGGGGGGTTCTGTCAGAGCGCCCGGTTTGGGGCGGGGAGGTTCTGTCAGAGTTTTCGGAGGTTTTGTCACAGCGGTGATCACGGGTGTTTGTGCAGGTCAGCGGGCCATCGCGGGGGTTGTGTCAGTTCTGTCAGCGGGTTGGGGGTTCTGTCACGCGCCGGCGAGCGGCGGGGTGATGCTGGGGTGGGTGTCGTAGCGGGGAGACGGTGGCCGGCCGCCGCGCCCGGTGCGCGGGGGCAGAGGCTGTTGGCGGACCCATCCGTGTTCTTCGAGCAGGGCCAGGGCGGGGTCCAGATCGGTCATGACGGGGAAGTCCCCGCGCGCCAGGCCCCGGAACAGGTCCCGCTTCGTAAAGCCGGACAGGCGCTGTTCCTTGAGGTGGGTCAGGAGCTGGTGGGCTGCTTCCTGCGCGGGGTCGGCACCCATGTCGTCGAAGACTTCAAGGGCGTGGGCGGTGAAGTAGTCGCCCAGCTCGGTGGCGGCGGCCATGGTGGCCGCCTCGATCGGGAGCGCCCATCCGCCCTCGGGGCGGGTGGCCAGGTGGAGCAGGGCTGCGACGCGGGCCACGGCCCCGTCCCTTTTGCTGGCCCACTTCACGATCGGGGCGAGTGAGCCGCCCTTGCCGATACGGGATTCGGTGACCTTCTGGTAGGCCAGCATGACCGCGTCGGCCTCGGGGGTGAGGGTGAGCAGGGCGGGGTCGGTCCAGTCCGCGAGGGCCATCGTCAGGCCACCGAGGCGCTGGGCGTAGGTGGCAGTGGTCTCTTCGGTGATGAGGTCCGGGGTGAGGTTGCGGGACCCGACGAGAGAGACGGGCTTGGCGTAGAGGAACCGTGCGAGCAGGCCTCTCCCGTCGGCCCCCTTGACCCGGCCGATCGAGTCCAGGACCTCGGGTTGAATGGCCAGGGCCATGGTGACGGCGGGGTTCTCGATGTGCTGGGCGTCGCGGCCCTGTCGGTTGACGCGGGTCATGTCCCCGGCGTGGCCCTTGAGGAAGACGCCCATGTTCGGGGCGCCGGAGTAGCGGCCGGCGATGATGTCGAAGATCTCGCCTTCGGCGGACATGACGCTGATCCGTCCGCCCTGCTCTGCCAGCAGCGTGGCGAGGCTTTCCGGGGTGACGTCGTCCGCGACCAGTTGAGGCTTGCACGGCACGGTCAGTTCTTCGGCCTGTTGGGCCAGGTGTACGGCTTCGGCGGTGAGTTGGTCCCGCAGTCCAGGTTCGGCCGCTGCAGCTTTCTGAGCGGCCTTGTCCGCGGCTGCCTTGGCGAGACGGGCGGTGGTCTCCGCCTCGGCCCGCAGCGGCCCGGACAGTTCCACGAGCGTCTTCTCGACCGCGAGCAGCGGGCCGGTCATCAGGGCGAACACGGCGGACTTGCGGTTGCCGGGCGGCAGGGCGACGGCCGTGTAGAGATTCACCGGCTCACGCCAGTGCCCCCGCACGCACACGGTGGCCCGGCCACCGGCCGCCGTCGCGATGACGCCCAGGGCCAGGCACCCGGCCAGATCGGCCGGTGTCTGCGTCTCCTCGGCCACCGCCGCGACCATGTCCCCCAGCCAGGACGGCAGCGTGTGCACGGGGAAGGCGGGCAGGGCGCGGCGGTGGTTGAGGGGGACCGGTTGGTCCCACATGGGGCCGGTGATGGACTCGGGGTCGAGGGCGTCGAAGCCCTCCCACAGATCGGCGGTCATGCGGCCTTGCTCCCTTCCGTGTTGCCGAGCAGCGGGCAGTGTTCGGGATGGCTGGTGTGGGCTTCGACCAAGGCGAGGACACCGGTCCGGCCTCTGGCGCTGCGCTCGTATCCGCACTCGCACCAGGAGCGGGCGGACGGGGTCGCGGAGTAGGACGGCGGGGCGACGATGTGCAGCCACCGGACCGCACGACGGGGCTGGTCGGTGCCCGTGGGCGGCTGCTGGTCAGGGCGGACAAGACGAAGCGGACGGCCTTCGGCCGACGACTTCCGGGCAACAGCCGCACGCCCGGTACGGGGCTGCTGTTCGGGGGCGTTCGGCAGGTCCGTCAACCCGAGCTGCTCGCCCATCGGGAGGGCAACGGTTCGGCCGCTCATGCGGCCCTCCCTGTGCTCGTGTTGAGGCCGTTGGCAACGGCGCGTTCCGCGTACGCCTCGGGTACGCCGACAGAGACGGCTGCGGCGACGATCTGCCGCCCCAAGTCGTCTAGGCCGCATGGTCCGGGGCACTGCGCGTGCTGCTTCGCCAGGAACTGCGCGACGCCAAATGCCTGGGATCCGGCGCCCGATTCGGTGCGGGTACGCACCAGGGCCAGACCTCGCTCCAGGCCGGTGCGGATGTACCGCTCGGTGTGCCGGCAGCCGGTGGCCGTGGTCGCATCCCACACGGCGCGCCCTGGGGTGGAAGAGACCACCTCCCCGCGGGCGGGGGTGGTCTCTTCCCTCTCGACCAGGGCGCGGACGGCAGACGGCAGGTGCGTCATGGTGCCGGTACCGGGGCCGAGCCAACGGGCGTAGGCCATCAGCGACTTGATGTCCACGCCGGGCCGGACAGAGTTTGCCGACCGCATCGCACCCAGGTAGATCCAGTGCTCCCCACGAGTGGTGGGCACGGTTCGGGTGGCGGGCAGGGTGTTTCGCGCCCAGGAGACGGCTTGCGCGTCGTCCAGGTCCACGACGGTCAGCCCGGCCCCTCCGGGGTGGTAGGCGACGGCTTGGGCGTCGCGCCACGCCGCGGCCCACGAAGGGGATGCGAGTACGTCGGTGTTGGTGGTGGCGGCGGCCCAGCCGTGGCAGACGCCGGGGCAGCGGCACTCTCCCGCGCGTTTCATGTGGGGCCGCCCACCGCAGGCGTTGTTGCCGCACGCACGGCAGTTCCCGAACGGCACCTTCCCTTCGCGCAGGGGCAATACCGGGACACCTGCCGTCGCCAGCTCCAGTGCGATCGGTAGGTAGGGCCGTAAGGTGCGCTCTCGCCGGATCGGTTCAGGTTGAGTCATGCTGAGTGTCTCCAGTTCTCTTGTGTGAGGTGCTGGACGAGGGCGGCCCGTGACTTTGGCGAGACGGGGGCCGCCCTCGGCGCAGCTATCGGTGGCGCGTCCAGCGGGCGTACTGCTGCCGGACGTAGTGGCGCGGGTCGCAGATGACTGGGGTGTCGTCCAGCTCCATCAGGCGCCGGGCTGCTTCGGTGGCCACCTCGCTCGCGCCGCCCGGGACGCCGGCGCGCTCGTCGGCGAGGGCGATGCGGTCGAGGACGGCTGCCTTGCGGAGCCAGAATTCGCGGCCCAGCGTCGTGCCGAACGGCTTGTCGGCCGCGGTGTGCGCGGTCCATCCGATCTCTCGGATGACGCTCGGGGCGAGCGCGTAGGCGGCCTCTGGCGTCGGCCAGTCGCCCGGTTCCGGGCGGTGCGTGGCGCTCAGGTGCAGCTGTTCCATCTCAGTGCTCCTTGGTGACGCTGATGGCGGGGAGTTCGGGAAGCCCGGCGCGGGTGAGCGCGACGGGGTCGAAGCCGGGCAGGGCCTCGCGGTGGATGAGAGCTTGGGCCAGCGCGGTGGCGTATGCGGCGCCTTCGCGGGCGACCTCGATCTGTGCTCCGGCGCGCAGTGCTTCGACGCGCTCTGTGTGGGCGTGATCTTCTCGGCGCACCGTGGTCTGCCGGTCGTAGGCCACGGTGTCGCGGCGGTCGGTGCGCCAGTAGCGGGCGGCGATCCCGTACGCGACGGCGGTGGCCAGGACCCACAGCAGGAGCGGCAGGGAGAGGCCGTCGGCGTATCCGGCGACCCCGGCCAGGGCGAGCCCGCCGGAGGTGGCGAACGCGGTTGCCGCGAGGACGCCGTCACCGCCCCCGCGCCCTGCGGCGGCGAATGCGCCGGCCGTCGCGGCGCCGGCCGCGAGGACGACCATCAACGCGGCGTTGCCGGTGCTGTGTTCGGCGCCGTTGGCGTTCCAGATCCGTCCGAGGATGAGCACGGTGGAGGTGGCGACGGCCGGGGCGACTTTCGGGGCCGCGAGGGCGACCCAGTGGTGTTGAACGAGTGGTTCGTTCATGGCGGGGTCTCCTACAGGTTCGGGATGGCTTTGATGACGGCGGTGGTGAGTTCGTTGATGGGTCCGGAGGCGCCGGTGGAGGCGAGGAAGAACCCGAACATGACGGCGATGAACGCGGAGCCGTAGCCGAGGGTGTTGGAGCGGAGCAGGAAGAACAGGACCAGTCCGAACAGCAGGACCAGTGAGACGGTGACGGCCACGACGGGCCCCTTTCCGGTGTGGTGGTGCGGGACGGAACTGCGGGTTAGCGGGTGCCGTCGCGGTGGAGGCGGGCGGCGACGTTGTAGAGGTGGCGGCCGACGCGTATCCGCTTGCCGGTGGCCTTGCAGCGACGGCAGTCCTTGCCGCGCTTCATGCGGCCCTTGCGGTCGGTCTTGGTGGCGTGGCCGAAGCCGCGGCACTTGCGGCAGTTGCCGAACGGCGAGGCCGCACACAGGGATGCATAACTGAGGGTGACGAAGAGGAGGAGTGTGCTAGCGAGCAGGGCAGGGGTCATGGCGGGGCCTCCGGGCCTGTTTCAGGGGTTCTTGCAGGTGGGCCGCTATGCGCTAGCGGCCTGATCAGGTGCCAGATGGGCCGCTATCGGGGCTGCTATCGATAGCAGGGTGTGGCGCTATCGATAGCAGCCCCAGCGGGTCAGCTCGCGTCCCGATTTCCGTTACGCTCCGCAACCGTGGTGGCGATGTCGTCGCGCTTGATGCCGCGCTTGTTGACGAACTTGCCGTCGATGCGACGGCCCACCTGTCCGGCCGCGATGCCGTACGGCTTGAGTGCTGCGGTCAGGTGCGCGGTCTGCTCCTCACCTGACATGCGGACCCAGTCGCCGTAGCGCTCCGGCCGCAGGTCTGCGAGGCGTTCGACCACGGTCTCGTTCCACACCTTTGACTCGTCCGCGGGGATGACCGCGAGGATGTCCGGCAGCAGCGAGTCCGCGGCGCCCTGACTGGCCTCGAACGTCTCCCCGAGCGCATGCCCGGACAGGGTTCCGGCGGCTTCGCGCAGGCGGCGGGCCCGCAGCCCGATCACCTCGGCAGTAGGGGCGTCAACGTAGACGGACGAGACGATCCTCGCGTCGGCGCCTTCACCGACGAAGTAGTGGATGCCCTTGTCCTTCCACGAGAACATCGTGGCCCGGATCCCCCGCTTGTAGCTGGACGTTCCGAGCACCATGTCGTTCTCCAGCTGCCCCATCACCTTCAGGCACCACCGGGCCGACGCGTTCGCGCTGATCCCGGTCGGCAGGGCCTTCGCGTCCGGGCGCTGCGTAGCCAGCAGGAGCACGATGCCGGTGGCGGGGCCGCGCTTGACCAGGTCGGTGCAGATTTCCTCGAACTCCCCGCCGTGCTTGGGGTGCTCGAACCACACCTGGCACTCATCCACCCCGATCACGATCGGGTGCAGCCCGAGCTTGGGCTTGTTCGCCAGCTCGGACGTCACCTTCGACTCCGGGCAGATGTCCCGCGGCAGGGACCGGATCATCTTCGCCCGCCTGCGGAGCTCGGTGCGCAGTTCCCGCAGGTCAGCGAGGGCGTACTCGATGTCCTCGTCGTCGTCACCGGCCCGGTGGCGGTGCGAGACCCGCTCGCCCACGGGGTCAAGGTCGCCGGTGCCCTTCAGGTCGTAGGTGTGGACCTCGGCCCGGGAATCGAGGGCCGCGATGAGCAGGAGCAGGCGCAGGAGGAATGTCTTGCCCATGCGGGGGATGGCTCCGATGACGCCTGCGATGTACATCAGGGTGATGTCGACCCAGCGTCCGCGCTGGTCAGTGCCGAACGAGACCGGCTTGAACAGGTCCACAGAGCCACCCTTGATCAGGGGCCATGCGGGCTTGGCGGCGGTCGACATGTCCTGATCACCGACCCACAGGACCAGCCGCCCGGTGTGCTCGTCCGGCACGGCCTCGGGCCACACGCAGCCGAGCGGGCGGCGTAGACCGGAGGCGAGCTTGTCGCGGCGCTCGATCACGTCGGTGACGGTCACGCCGTACGGGAGGTCTCCTTCCGCACGCCATCCGGGGCCGTCGCGGGTGATCGGGGCGGTGAACGTGAACCCGTCCCGCCCCTTGCTCTGCACCTGGTTGATCGCCGTGATGCCCAGCGCACCGAGCGCCCGCAGCACAATGTCACTGGTGACCTTGGGTGCCTTGGTCATCTCCACGGCCCGGGTGATGACCGGTGCGTCGGCCTGCGTGCCGGCCGACCCGAGCGCCATCAGTACCGCCCCGACCGAGAGGGCTTGGAGCCAGCCGGGGGCGAGGACGTAGATGGCGAGCGCGGCACCGAGCCCGACGAACATGGCCAGCACCGTGATCAGGGTCCGCAGCCTCACCCGGCCGTCCCGCTGGCGAGAGAGCTTGAGGTACTCGGCCGCGTCCTCGCGGCGGACCGAGGCGAGTCGGACCGGCTCG
Organism: Streptomyces sp. NPDC051664; assembly: GCF_044453545.1. Classification (NCBI taxonomy): domain Bacteria; kingdom Bacillati; phylum Actinomycetota; class Actinomycetes; order Kitasatosporales; family Streptomycetaceae; genus Streptomyces; species Streptomyces sp. NPDC051664. The sequence goes on from NZ_JBITCU010000003.1 coordinate 377,834, forward strand.
CCCTCGCGGTCGGCTACCCACCGCATCGTCCCGCCCACGAACTTCGCAGCCCCCCGCGGCGACTGGAACGCGAGCCGTGCTGCGTAGTACGGGGAGCGCACGGCGTGGTACCCGGCCAGGTGCCCGTAGTGGCCTGCGGCCCACCGGGTGGCGGTCTTGAACTCGGCGGCCGACCGCAGCCACGCCGGGACGATCGCCCGACGCTTCGCGCCCATGATGCGGCCCATGAACCCGGGCCCGACTTCCGCCGGACCATCCACCAACACGGGCTCGGTCGGGTCGCCCGACCCAGCATCCGACCCGCTGCCCGACCGTGCGGTGTGCGGGTCGGCCGACCGGTCGGCGGTGTGGTCGGCCGACTCGGAACGGGTCGACCGTGCCTTGTCGAGGTCGACCACGTCCCCGCCCGAGTCGGGTGCGGACGGGGTGGCCATGTCGGCTTCGAGTCGGTTGAAGAGTTCGTTTTCGTCGTCGTGATTCACTGACAGTCCTTCCCGGACTTCTGGGGTTGGAAGGGGTCCGGACGGCGCTTTGGACGGCCTACCGTCCGGACCCCGCTTAGCGGTTGCTGTGCAGTTCAAGCGGCGCGCTGTTCTTCGGGGTAGGCGCAGGCCGGACACATGCCGAGAGACGTCGGGATGCAGTACCCGACATCCACCCGGCAGGCGGGGCAGGTGCGCCGTGCGGTCATGGCCTTGGCGAGCGCGGCCCGCTTGGCCGCGGTCATCGGGCGGACCGGCTTGGCCAGCTCGATGCGGTACAGGAACGCGACCGCCACACCTGCCTTACGGCGACGTGAGCGGCGCATGATCTGCGCGGAGACTGCCTGCCCACCGGGGCGCAGTCCGCGGTCACGGAGCTGGCGGCGGGTGGCATAGCCGTCCGGCGCCAACTTCCACGGGAACGTCGAAACCAGCGGGTTCACGGGATCCGAAGGCCACCGGGTCGGGAACGGGCTGGCAAAGGATGGGTTATCACCCGGGAGGCAAGCGGGTTCGCCCGGGATGAGGTCTTCGGCTGGCCTCGGCTGGTTGTCAGTGTGCTGTGAAAACCTCGCGGGCATGAGTTACGACTTGGCTGTATGGGAAGGCGAAAGACCAGCGGACGACAAGACCGCCGGTCGGGTCTTTAACGACCTTTACGACCGCCTCATCGAGACGGAGACTGACGAGCCTCCGACCGAACGCATCACGGCCTATGTCGCCGGACTCCTTGAGCGCTGGTGCGACCTCACCGAAGACGCCGACGACACCTCGCCGTGGTCAACCGGTCCGTTGATCGGCGAGGCCCGCGGCTCACTGATCTACTTCCCGATGCGATGGAGCATGGCTGAGGAGGCCTCCGCCTTCGCGGTTGACCTCGCGCGGTCCATGGGGCTGGTCTGCTTCGATCCTCAGCTGAACAAGCTCAGGCCTTGACAGTCTTGGGCAGTCCGCCACCAACGGCGGCGACTTCCTGAATCCCACATAGCCTCGCAAGTTGCTGGCCGAACTCGCAGAATCTGCCAGTAACTCGGAGAAGTTGACACGCACGAGTGACAAGCAGCACGTAGGCCCTCACCTGCTCACTTGCACTATTTCCCGCACCGACGCCCTCACGGAACCCGCGTGAACTCCAATTGGTATCCCGTGCACCGCGCCGGTCGGGTCGTAGCACTTGCCGAACGTCGGGGACATCAGGCCGCCACCCCCGGGACCGAATCAGCGCCGGAGCCGCGGCGGCCGGCACGGCGTCCGGACCAGGTGGCGAAGAGCCTGCCGAGTCCGGCCCGCCGGATACCGGCCCGGCCCTGCTTGGCGGCGTACATCGCCTCATCCGCTCGCCGCAGCAGCCCGGACAGGTCGTCGGCGGGGTGGTCGGTGGCACGGACCCAGCCGAGCGACACCGTGGTGTGCACCGAAGGATCGAGACCGTCCGCGGGGCGGGCGAGGACGCCGTGCAGGACGGCGAGGAGGTCGGCGGCGGTGCCGTGGTTGTCGATGACGACAGCGGCGAACTCATCGCCCCCGAGCCGTCCGGCGACCCCGTGTCGACCGACGTAGTGGGCCAGCCGGTCCGCGGTCGCTTTCAGCAGCGCATCGCCTGCGGCGTGGCCGTGGGTGTCGTTGATCTGCTTGAAGTGGTCGACGTCGGCGAGGACCACCACCGCCCGGGGGTCCTTCAACAGGACTGTGGCCCGGCGGGTGAAGCCGTCGCGGGTACGGAGCCCGGTGAGCGGGTCGCGGCGGGCGGTCTGTAACCGTCGGCGCATCCATGCCGAATGGATGGACCACCCGGCCGCGAGCGGTCCGGCCGTGGCCAGGGCGGTTAAGAGGCTGCTCATGCTGCCACCGCCCCGGGGGCGTCACCGTCGTTGTCCTGCTCGGTGTCGACGGCGTGCAGCGGCTGACCAGCGCGCTCGCTCTTGAGCGTGTCGCGCAGGATGCGGGCGGTGGCCTGGGAGACGTGCACCGCGGCGCGGATCCGGTCCGCGGTCAGCTCCGAGTCCTTCCACCCGGCCGTGGTCGCCCGGGCCTCGGCCTGGATCTCGTCCAAGGTCCGCTTGGTGTTCGCCTTGCCCGCCGTGCGGCGAGTCGGGCGCTTCGCAGACGGCTTCGGCTCAACGGGGGGCTTGCTCTCGGGCTTCGGGTCCGGGGCGGGCGGTACTGCCTCGCTCGCGGGGTTGAGCTCCCCGAGCTTGAGCAGCACGCGTTCCGGGCGGGGAGTCTTCGACCGCCACAGGCGGCCGTGCCGCTCGCGCAGTGCCGCGCGTGCCAGCAGGCGTTCCCGCTCGCGGGCCAGCGCGTCACCGTAGGAGGTGACCTCCCACAGCGTCATGCGGCGCCACAGGGCGAACGTCGACAGCGGGGCGAGCAGCCAACGTGAGGCACGGATCTTGTCCATGCGGCGCCCGGTCACAGCACCGATCCGTACCGCGTAGACGTGGGCAGCGATCTCGGAGAACACGACCCACAGCAGCGGCATCGTGCCGTGGGCGACCTTCGCCCACGTTCCGTGGCCCGCAGAGACGTTCAGACCGCAGGTCACCAGGGTGAGAACCCAGGGAACGAACCGGACCCAGGCAAGCGCCATGTCCATCCGGATCAGCATCAGGTTCGCCACGGTGAACACCGGAATCGCCAGATCGATACCGACCGGCAGCATCCACGGTGCACTGAACCCCCACCGCAGCGCGGCGGCGGACACGGCGTCGAACGAGGAGATCAGGCCGAGGGCGCCGACCCCGGCCGCGGCGAGCGCCCCGAACCCGGCCAGGCCCATTTCCGGGTGGGTCAAGGGCGGAACGGCCGGCCGATCCGGCGTCTGCGCAGTGGTCGTCATGCTGCTGCCGCCTTCCGGGACGGCCGACGGCGACCGAACGGCCGCGGGAGCGGGATGACGTTGAACAGTTCCGGCGCGAACGTCTCGATCGCCTCGGCGGCGATCTGGCTCACGCGGTCGGGGAAGTCGGGGTTGTCCGCGAGGATGTCGCGGGCCGCATCCAGACGGGCCGCACGCTCCAACTCGCTCTCGCCCTCCACCCCGAGCCACAGCTCAACCGGGGTCCCCAAGGCCAGTTCGATGAACTCGGTGGTGTTGGCCGCAACGTGTCCGGCCACAATGTTCTTCATGGGTCGTGGTTCTCCCTACGCGGTGGAACGGCCCAGATCAGCGGCCCCGGTGTCCAACCACCGGGGCCGCGCGCCGTTCAGATGAGATGAAGCGGAAGGCGATCTCCGGCTCCCCTCGACCCCGCCCGTACGAGACGGACGGAGGAGGCAACCGGCCGCTTCGCGAGGAAGCGGGCAGAGGTTCGGTTCTCCGATTCGCACGGCGCTGTTCGTCCCGGGGAGATCCGAAAGTCCCGGAAGTCGTCGCAGCAGGTGTGCCGTGCGGTTCTTTAGAGCCGATGGCGTGTCCCCCACACGGAGGGGTGGGGCCCGGTTGTGACACCGGGCCCGGTCTCGATCGGCTGGTCTCCACTGCCTCGGCCGGAACGGTCACGGCCGTCGTACTGCGGTGGATCACGCTGTGCAGTTGTTGTGCAGTCCCGCACCGGGCCGGTGCGGGTTGCTGCTCTGCCTCAGAGTGCACTGTGAGGCAGAGTTGTGCAAGTCCCTGTGGAACAAGCGGCGAGGGACACTGGTTCTACCTCTGCCGCTTGGGCACTATGAGGCAGAGGCCAGTAAGAGACTTGGGGTGCAGATGGTCGAGTGGACCGGCAAGCCCGCCTACCAGCAGGTGGCGGATGATCTCCGGCGGAGGATCGCGGCCGGCGAGTTCACCGCAGATGGCGGCAAGCTCCCGTCGCTCGCGGAGATGCAGGCAACGTACGGCGCCACTGTCACCGTGGTGCGGGCGGCGATCGGGCAGCTCAAGAGTGATGGCCTCGCCGTGAGTCACCAGGGCAAGGGCGCGTTCCTCACGGCCGACGCCGTGACTGCCGCGAAGTCGGCGGACCCGAGCGGGGAAGTCGCCGAACTGCGTCACGAAGTTGAACAGCTCCGGTCCGAGGTTGGCGAGCTGCGGGAACGTATGGCCGCACTCGAAGCCAACTGACCCTGCGTTGAGCATGGTCGGGACCATCGTGGCTGCACGGTGAGTCATGAGCACCTCCTTGGGGTGTGCTCTATTTCACTGCGGTGGCCCAAGTTTCGGTATCACGTTCCACTATCTGAGTAGATCTCAGAAGTTTTATACATCCGCTTACACATGCTCTATCACTGTTTTCCATAGGACTACTCGGACCGCTACACTCGCGGCTCCGACTAGCTATCTAGGAGGGGCAGATGGCTCGGAAGCACCCAGATTGGAAGCCTGATCTCCTGCGCTTGCATCGGGAGGAAATAGGGCTGACGTTGGAAGACACGGGGGAAAAGCTCCGCGAAATCGCGGAGCGTCACGGCTTCAACATTGCCGCGAACTTCCAGACGATTTGGGGCCACGAGAAAGGATCGGTATACCCCGGGCCTCATTACCGCCGGGCGTACTGCCGTCTCTATCGTCGCAACGAAGCCCAACTTGGCTTCCGTCGAGCCCTGCCCGGAGAGGATGTCCCTGTGGAATCCGTCCCGGTGCCCGCTCTCATCGAGCGAAAGCTCCCCGATCAACCGCAAGCAGTACGGCAGGCGCTGAGCAGTATCCGCGAAGGTACGGACGATGTGGACAGCGAGGCGTTGCGCAACCGGGTGGTCGACGCCTGGAGTCGGCGTACCACGGGAGGAAGCCTTGACGGCCCGTCGGTGGTGCTTGTGGGAGGGTACGCGGGGTCGGGCAAGTCGGAGTTCGCCAAGTTCCTCGGTGGACTCACAGGCTGGCCCATCCTGGACAAGGACTCGTTGACACGGCCGCTGGTGGACCAACTCTTGGTGGCACTGGGCGGGAAAGCGCACGACCGCAGCTCCGCGCTCTACCGAGACAAGGTCCGCCCACTCGAATACCGCTGCCTCATGGAAGCCGCATGGGACAATGTCGATTGCGGCATCTCCACAATCCTCGACGCCCCGTTCATTTCCGAGTTCTCCCAGACGGAATGGATGCAGCGCTTCCAGAATCGTTGCCGATCCAAGCGGGTTTCAGTAGCGACGATATGGGTCGAGTGCGACCCAGAGTCCATGCGCGAGTACATCGAATTCCGAGGAGCGGCCCGCGACGCATGGAAGATGGAGTCGTGGGAGGAATACATCGCGGGACTTGACCTCAAGATGCGTCCCCAGGGACCGCACTTCGTGGTGGATAACCGACTCGGGGCTGCCGTGGCCTTGGTCGATGAGGCCCGGGACGTACTGAGCGGGGGTGGGTTGTGAGCCCGTCCGGCGGCGTCATCCTGTACGGCCCCCCAGGCTCGGGCAAGGACACGGTGACCGCTGAACTTGCATGCCTGCGACCCGAGTTCGCACTCTTTCAGCGCCTGAAGGCCGGCCCCGGCCGCACCGCTGGCTATCGGCTCACGACCGCCCACCGCATCGAGGAACTGGCGCAGGCCGGAGAGCTTCTGTATCGGAACGCTCGGTACGAAGCCGAGTACGCCATCGATCGAGGCGAAGTCTCCGCCCTGGTCGAGTCTGGCCACATCCCTGTACTGCACATGGGGCAGGTCGCAGGGGCGAGCGCGGTCGAAGCGTTCCCTATCCACTGGGTGAAAGTTCTTCTGTGGTGCCCCGAGAACGTGACGCGGGAACGCTGCGAGGCGCGCGGCGACAAGGACGTCGATGCCCGCCTCAAGGCATGGCACGACACTCGACAGGATCTCTTGGACCATGCAGTCGAACCGTGGTCGCTCGTGGTCCGCACTGACCAGGTCAGTGCGGCACAAGCCGCGCGGGCCATTGACGAAACTCTGTCGGCCGGCGCACCGGGCGCGGTTCGCGATATCAGGGAGTTGGTCGGGTGACCACGCTCGGCATCCTGCATCCGGGCAGCATGGGCGCTGCCGTCGCGGCTCAGGCCAGACTCCAAGGCGCTGAAGTTCTGTGGTGCCCGGAAGGGCGAAGCTCCACGAGCAGGGAACGTGCGCTCCGATACGGGTTCGCTGCTGTGAGCGACCTCGGGGAGATGACCGAGCGGGCCGACGTGATCCTCGGCATCTGCCCTCCGGCTCATGCCGAGGAAGTCGCGGCGGCGGTCGCGACTCACCCCTTCTCTGGGGTGTACGTCGACGGGAACGCAATCTCTCCCGCCAGCATGGCGAGTATCAGTGCGACCATGCTGCGGACCGGGGCGACCGTTGTAGACGGCTCGGTCATTGGTTCGCCTCCGTCTGAGTCCAAGACCACTCGCCTTTACCTGTCTGGCCCGGCGGAGGCGCTGACGCCCGTCGCCTCGCTGTTCACGGGCTCAGCCGTTCAGGTCCACCTCTTGCCGGGCGGTATCGGTCGGGCCTCGGCGCTCAAGTTGTCGTACAGCAGTTACCAGAAGGCGAGTCGCGTCCTCGCCGCCGTCGCGTACGCACTCGCCAGTGACTATGGAGTAGAAGAGGAGCTTCTCGAGGTCGCGCAGGGTCGTACGACTAGCTACCTTGCTGAATCCGCGTACTTCCCGAAGGTGGCCGCACGGTCGTGGCGATGGGCGCCTGAAATGGAGGAAGTCGCGCAGGCTCTTGCAGAGGTAGACCTACCTCCTGACCTGGCTGTCGCAGCGGCAGCAACGATGAGTCGGTGGGAGAGCCTCAAGGACACGACCGTGGATGTCTCCCGGGCGCTCGATGCCCTCCACCTGCGTCCGGACCGCAGTTCCACTACCGAGTGAGCCCCTGCAAGACATCGATGGCCTCCGTCGCGTCCCTCACCACGGTGTGGGGCTCCCGGGGGCCATACGTCCATCTACGGCCGTTGGATACCCACATCGTGCGCAGCCCGGCTGTACTTGCCCCTGCGATATCGGTTTCGGGATTGTCGCCCACCATCCAGTGGCCGGTGCGATGCCGCAGATCGCCGCCGCATAGTGCGATGGCAGCTTCGAAGTGACCGCGGCCCGGTTTCCGGACCCCGACGTCGCCCGAGACGCACACCCCGTCGAAGAGCGACGCCAACCCAGTTGCTGCGAGCTTGGCGCGCTGGATGTCACCCGCGCCGTTCGTCGCCACTCCCAGGGCCCACCCCGCATGCCGCAGCGCTTCGAGCCCTTCCAGGACACCGGGGAAGCAGCGAACGGACCGGGCCACCCCAGTGACGTATTCGTGCCACAGGTCATCAGGCGACTCGTGGAGTCCGAGGGCCGCCTTCAGGCTCACGAAGTCCGTCGGGTAAGCGCGCTCCCAGAGCTGATCACAAACGACGGACGCAGCCTCGCGCGGCAGGTGCCGCGAGCGCACGAAATTACGGGCCCACAGTTCCAGCCCACCGTGTCGATCGATCAGGGTGTTGTCGAGGTCGAAGAGTGCCAGCACACGGCGACGCTACGTGAACGAGCTCCTGACGGAATGACGCCGGGTCCTGATTTGATCAAGCGACGTGCCCATCCTGCGGCCAAGGGCGCCTCAGCAACGTGTAACGGTGCTGATCATGCTCAACCCCAAACCGGGCAGGACCCCGGCCAAACCCGCTGCGCCGACCCGAGGCTAGGACCCGAGGGACCTGCATCCTGGAAGTTAGATACGTCACAGCAATGCAAAGGTTGGGTAAAGTTGCGCTGCCGTCCTGGCGATCCCCGCTACGCTCCGTGACCGAAGGTCAGCATAGCGACGGAGCGTAGCGGGGATCGCCAGGACGGCAATCAATATCCGCTACGCTCCGTTATTTGCTGATGCTTCGACCGCTTCTGTGCAGGTCAGGCGGCTGAGAGTACGCGCTCTGGAGTGCTGCCGAAGTACCTAGAGTGAGTCTTCGCGAGGCCAGCGAGGGATGCACCCGTGAGAACCACGATCTCGATGTCCTCTTGCCCTCGGAGTTCGCGCTCAAGCTGGAAGCGAGCGCGAAGGGCGTCCCGTCCTTCAGACGATGCGAACTCTCGCCTGACGACGGTCTCTCCCGTGCGACGGTTGTAGACAAGAAGGAAGTGCTTGAGTGCCTTCATGTTGACAGCCTTCCCTTGATGTCTTCCACGTACCCCAGGATCTCGTGCAGCTTAGCCAGGTGGGGGCTCTGGAGGCTCAGGATAGCCTCTCGGTCGCCGTTGCGGGCCCCTTCTGCGTACGCATGCAGCTCAGTTTCATACAGCTTAGCCGAGAAGCTTTCCATGCTCCGGGTGATGTCGAGCACCGCCTGCCCCCCGTACTCCGGCGGCTCGCCGTATCGGATGCCGCGTCCGAAGATGTCTGCGATGCGTTCGAAGACGTTGGCCCACAGGTCCTGGGCACTCGTGCGCACCTGCACTTCAACGCATCGACCGTCGATCGTGACGATCACGTGGACGGCTCGGTACCCCACGACTGGCTCTACGCGGCGGTCCTTCACGGAGCATCTGTGCCCCTGAGCTTCGAAGCGGGTCATGATCAAGTCTCGGAGTTGATCTTGCTCCACTAGAGTTATGTTGCCCGAGACTCGGATGCCAGCGATGTCTTGGATGCGGGCCAGATTGGTGCTCGACCCGCCCTCCTTCGCGCGCTGGAGTTTCTGGACCAACGTGTCCGTTGTCTTGAGGCGATGTGTTACGCCCAGGGGCCACTCGAGGACGTCGCAGAGCTCATCCACCTCCCCGCGAGCGGCAGACAGTAGGCCGTCGTACTCCAAGAGCAGGTCTTCTAGGAGCGTGAGGTCGTCTTCCGACGTACTGCCTGGCACTTCGAGACGTTTCCCCAGCTTCTGGATTGCTGACTTGGACATTTGCATCGCCCAAAGATAGAGGAAAAGTGCCAAGTCGCAGGCACTGCGCTGCGGTTAGTGCTGATGGAAGGGGAAGCCTGAAGCACCCTGCACCCGTTCTGGGCGTCTCCCGCTTGCTCGGTCAGCAACCACCTTCTGCCCGTGTGGCCGGATCGGCTCTCTTGCACGCGGTTTCTGTGCGTGTCACACATGTGGGAGGTGGGTGGTTAGGGGAGGGGGACAGTGTCCGCGGTAGATGCTGATCAGTTTGCGCCCTCAGCTTGGGCTATCGAACGGTTCGGGCAACACGCCGGCCAGCTTGGTGCAGCGGTTCCGGCGCAGCTGGCCCGGGCTCATGCACGGGCTCACGCTGTGCACCTAACGGCGCGCTTGAAGAAGAGGAGTCCTTACGGAGCCACCCTCGCGGAGGCGGTGCGCGAGAATCTGGCCGATGCGGCGCGGAGGCTGAATGAAGCGGTGCGGGACCTGCGCGGCTACGAGTACGCCGTCATCAACGACCATGCACTATTCCCCTTCAAGTACGCCGACCGCCCGAGGCCGCTTGAACGTGCGCGGTTAGCCTCAAATGCATCCCCTACACGCCGCCGGATGCTCTTGGGGCACGGGCCACAACCGCAAGAGGGACTGTTCCCCCTTGACGATGACCTGACGACAGAGGAGTACGAGGAGCTGCACGCGACGTTCGAGGCACTGGGCGCCTCCACGAAGCTTGTCTGTGTGTTTTTCACTGCGGATCCGGAGAATGGAATCCATGCCATCCACTGGGGGGACGCCCACCTCGAACCGGACCGCACCTTTACATGGCTCTACAGCGAACAGCTCCCGGTCGCTCCGCAGCCTCTCGTGTGACGCGGTCCGCAGGTGACGGCACTAGCTGACGGCAACGTAGGCGCATAAGAGCAGTCAAGCGCAGGCTCGCGCGAGCAAGTCGTGCCGTGGCGAGGGATGGTCGTGCAGATGCTCAGGCCAACCAGTCGAACTTACAAAGCAGATGTCGGCGGTTCGAAACCGTCCGCGCCCACAGTAGGAAACCGCAGGTGAGAGCCTGAATAGGCCCTCCGGTCCACACGGACCGGGGGGCCTTTTCCATGATCGAGGCCACATAGAGGCCACATCGCCAGAAGGCGAGAGCCCCAGAGGGACTGGAAACGTGTGGCGAAGAACGTCCTGACGCCCTTGTAATCCTTCACCAGCGCCACGCCAAGAGCGATGAGGGGCGGGAGGACCAGCAGCGATATGAGGAGGTCCATGCCCGCAGCGTAGCGACGGCAGGGTCGGGAGGTTGTCGAATTGATGGCTGTGCTGGGGGAGGACATCTGTTGTCCCAGCCGCTCGTCCATCTGCCTCATTGCACCGATCGACCTCGGACACACGAAACCGACCCCTGCCCGGCGGTATCCGGAACAGGGGACGGCGTCGTGTTTCAGGTCATGCAGCGGTGCGCTTCGCCCATTCGTCGATGATGAAGTCCGCGCCAGAGGCGGTGGCATAGGCGGCTTCGTATGACACCTTGCCGTTGTTCTCGACCTTGATCTCGAAGAGACCCGAGGTCTGGTACATGCGTCGCGACATGTTCTGGTTGGACCGGAGAGCCGACTACTGCTGATCGTGGCCGGGCCGGCAGTGTCGGCGACCAACCCGGCTCTGTTGACCACGTTCAAGGTCACCAACCCGTGGGCGGTTGGCCTCGCCTCCCGGCTCCGCCCTCCCAGGACAGCCATACAAAGCACCAGCGTCTGTCGGCCAGCCTGCAAGAGTGCTCAGACGACCGTCTTGAGCATGTGGCCGAAGCCATCCTCGACAGCGAGCCGCTTCCCACTTGGGAACGCAATCAACTCCAGGACGTGCTGTGGAGCCGAGGCCCCGGACCGTGGCCCGGCGCCACGGTCCGTACCGGCGGTGCAGCGCTCGGGTGGTCAGCGGGCTGGTTCACCGTGCTCGGGGCCTGCGCGAGTCCGGTGGCCCAGTGCTGGTCGACACGCGAGCGCTCGGTGGCGTTCGGGTAGCGGTTGGTGCAGGACGGGCCGGGGCCGCCGCCCGACATCAGCTCACTGCACGGCCCGCTGTAGTCGTCCGGCAGGCCCAGCACGTGCCCGGTCTCGTGGGTGACGACGCGGACCGAGTCGTTCTGCCGGTTCTGGGCGTAGTCAAGGAAGATGTAGCCGCTTCCGTGGCCGTTGGTGGAGGCGTAGGACCCGCGCCGGTCGTTGCCCTCGCGGTAGGAGAAGTCGGCACCGCTCGAAGCCTCCTGGAGCTTGACGTTGGACTCGGAGCTGTTCCAGATCGAGGCCGCGCTCGATATCTGCGAACGGAAGCTCGGTGCCTGGGAGGCGTTGTAGTAGACGGTCACCGCCTGCGCGTTGGGCTGGGCGGCGCGCTTCTCGGCGACGGACTTGAGCACAGCCTCGAAGAACGCCTTGTTGTTCGCGGTCTCCTTGACCGACCCGTCGTACCGCGCCACGGAGGTACCGGCGGGAGCGGACGGGGTGGCGGCCGTCTCGGCGCTCGCCGGCACCGCCGCGCCCAGCGCGCTGGAGGCCAGACCCAGGCCGAGAGTGAGGGCGAGGAGTCTCGCGGACGTTCGGGACGACTTCATGTGGGGGCTCCTACTCACTCGGTGACGCCGAGCGCCCGGTGCGCGGTCGAATCTGCGTGAACACCGGTTCCGAACTGCAGCGACGTCCTGTGGGTCGCCATTCTTAGAACGGCTCGACAGGGAGCGCAAAGGGTCCCGTCACTACGTCGCCTCGTAGGTCCCAGGACCTCGCCAGGGCAGTGCGCGGGTCTCCAGTCCGCACTTGGCGGCGGGAGGGAAAGCTGTCGCGACGTCAGAAGCCTTGCACCACGGGGCAGCGGGCGTGCGGGCCGGCCGGGCGGAATTCCGGGACGCGTGGTGGGATCCGCATCCAGGTCAAAACGGACAAAACCTTAAATATCGACCACGCCGCGTCTACTAAGTACGCCGGTTGGTTGGCGGAGCGCTGTGACCGACGTCATAAAATATGGGCTTCCGCTTCTTTCGCGCTCCACCGGCCCCGAGTCGCCCCCAGGGAGTCACCCTCGGCGCTGGGGGGCATCCCTCACCGCCGAGCCGCCGCCGCTCAGTCCTGATCAGGATGGAAGCCGGGCCCGCCGCGCAGCCCGGCGAGCGGCCTGGGGGAGAGGTCGGTCGGTTCCTCGCCCGCCTCCAGCAGCGTGTCCGCCGCACCCAGTGGCTTCGGGACCATGCGGGCCGGGCTGTCGTCAGCCACGCAAACGAGGTGCGTGCCCGGTCGTTGGCAGTAGTCGGGCTGACGTCCGAAAACCGTTGACCGCCGGGTTGCTGCGTATGCGTCCCACTACCTTGATGCAGCTGGCCTGCACGGACCCAGCGACACGGCTGGGTGAACTGTGGCCTGTGGCGTAACTCCAGCCTGGCGAGGCCCGTCTCGTACGGCATGGAAGACATCAATGCTGTGCTCGTGTCGGAGCCTGGGATGGCGGTGGTGGAGATTGTTGCGGGAGATGTAGCGACGCCGCACGCGATCGGCGCCCGCCGCCGACCGATGGGCATCGACCGGCGTCCCGGTCGACCACGAGGCGGTGGGCGGCGGTTTGGGGTGTCGAGGCAGTCGGTGCACTCCTGGGTGCGCAAGTACGAATCCCGGGGCCCGACTTGAGTGACCGGAACCCCCGCGGCGACCTCCATGACCGCGTGATAATGCTGCTCGACCACGCTCAACTCCACCAGCACGACCCCGGCCCTCCCTGTACACGCCTGTCAGACGCACGCAGCCAAGCCGAGGCAAGCGGTGTCAAGCATCAGGTGAAGCCACAACGTCAAAACATCAACCGAGACGAGCTTGGGCAGCCAGTGTGAGTGATCCGCCACTTGTTCTATCTGTGCGGTGTGGTGATCCGCCGTACCGCGTCGACGACGGCGTCGCGGTGCCGGGCCAATCGTCGCGTTGACCATGGGTCGCTTCCGCTGGTTGGGCTCATGCCGCCTGTGAGGCTGAACCAGGCTTGGGTCAGCGCCAGCACGAAAGCCACCAGGTCCTCCGGGCCGAGCTCCGGCTCGACTCGGCCCTGCTCCTGGGCCGCCGCCACGGCTGTGGTCTTGGCGGTGTAGGTGGCGGCCTCCTGGTCGGTGGCGCCGGGGCGCTCCAGCAGCTTCCAGGAGAGCAGTCGCATCAGGTCGGGGTGGGCGACCAGGTTGTCGAAGATCTGTCCCGCGACTCCGGGGAGGTCCTCGGCGTCGAAGGGCACTGTCTCCGCGCCCACGGCGAGCACCCGGTCGATCACGGCGTCGAACAGTTGCTCCTTGTTGCCGAAGTAGGCATAGATCCTTTGCTTGTTCGCGTTGGCCGCCTCGGCGATGCGGTCCACCCGGGCGCCGGCCAGGCCGTACGCGGCGAACTCGGCGGAGGCGGCGTCCAGAAGGCGTGCCTTGGTCGCGGCGGAATCTCGTCGCGTTGACGGGCGGTGGTCCGGCTTGCTCCGATTCACGGCGGCAGCTCCAGCACCGATACGGGAAAGCAGGCGACTCGCCCATGATGGCCTCGGCGCCCATAGACGGTGCCCGAACGCCGTTTCAGTTCAGAGGCAGTCGCTGGCCGACGCTCAGTCGTCCTCGACGGCGTCCGGGTCCCGGAACGGACGCAGGCCCTGCGGCCGGCGATCAGGCGTCCCTCCCGAGTGGCATCCGGCCGCGGTCGCCTGCGGGTGGGGAACCAAAGTGAGCAACTCTGCGGAGTACCCCGAGCAGGGAGATTCAAGGAGCCTCATCAAGGCGGCGGTACAGACGTGTGGGTCGAAGGCGGACGGGATGGGAGCTGGGGAGAGTGGTGGGTTGAGGTCTGTGCGGGGCTGAACAAACGCACTGGTGAGCGGTGATCGCTCGACGGACAATGGCAACATGACGTTGACGATTTGGGTCGATGACTGGCAGATCCAGTGCTGCGGGGAGAGCTTCACGCCGGGGGATGTCGTCTCGTGGAAGCTGCTGGATGTCGATCCGGAGGATTACGCCGATGTCGTGGGTGGCGAACGTGCGGCTGAGATCGACTTCCGCGAGGAACATCACGGCCAGGAGGAGCATGCGCCGACTCGGTTGCAGGTGCTGACAATCGCGGAGGTGCACTGCCGGTACGAGGTCCCCCCAGGCGGCACCGGCAACGTGCAACACCCGGTTACGGGCACAACCGTGTTTGTTCCGGTCAGGGAAGCGGACGGGTGGGCAGAGGCTCGCCCAGACGTCAGTTTCGCGGGCTACTTCGTGACCGCCGAGCGTGCAACAGACGAGCCAGAAGACGCGGCTACTCGTGGCCAATGAGGGAGCTGTGAAGCAACCTTCCGGACTGATGCTCCGCAGCGTGCGTGTGGCAGTTTGCAGGGGATCAACAGATGGCTGATCGACTCGGGCCTTTGGAGCGCGCGAACGACTCATGGGTCGTCGGCGATCCAAACGGAGATCATTTGCGCTTCGAACGGGACGGAATCTCGCATTGGGTTGAAGGCGTGGCGGCGCCACTGGTCCCCTGGTCTCTGTTCATGGATCTAGGTCTCTATGCCGTCGCCACACGGCTCGGGAATTCCAAGGGATTGGCCAGGGTCACGCGGATCGTGATGAATCTGCAGGGGGCAAACGCCTCCGGTGGTGGACCCGCTCGTTTGATGGCACACCTACGCGATCCACGTGGGTATGGGGAGGCGGAGTTCACGCACCATGGGCGTTGGTATCCCCCGCGGGAGATCAGGATCCTGACTGGATTCCTTGGTCAGCTGACTGAGCGCGGGGAGGTGTCACGTCTCGGCGACCCGCAATGGGTTTCCACGGTGGTCGGCAGGCTAAGTCGACTTCCGCACAGTTTGCCGCGATCGCGAGAGGCGGCGATCAAGCAGATCTTGGACGATTCCTGACCTTTGGTCTGGCTTCACATCGTCGGCAAGGTCGTCCGGCCAAGGGGGGTAATAGTCCGTGCGCTGCCGCGCCGGGTCGCCGCTGCCCAGAAACATCGGTTTCGTCTTGTCAGTCATCTTCCAGCGTTCCTAAGGGCTGTCCCGTAATCCCTGGCGGGCGCGCGACGACAGCTACGGCACCTCGCTGCGTTGTCGGAACGCCCGAATACGCCCAGTAGGAGGACGCTCCTCCGCCTTGCGATGCACCGCATCTGACGCCGCGCGCTGATCCACCAGGGATTACGGGACAGCCCTTGGCAAGGGGCCGGCTCCTGCTGGGAGCGGCCCTGACGAGTCAAACGAAATAACGCGTTCGGCGAGCCGAACCTGATCGCGGACGCCGGCCTGGTGCCCCTGTCCGGCTGACCGAGCGGTGCGGTCTGCCCGAGCTGGGCGGCGCCGCGGGCGTTGTCGACCTTGCCCCGCCGCAGCCGCACCGCCGCCAGCACCGGCAGGGCCGCGTCCTACCTGTCGTCGTTGTCCCGGCCGTCTTCGAAGACGAAGAATGGCTTGGCGCCACGTGCGGGTGTTTCGGCGAGCGCGATGGCTTCAGTGAAGCGTTCGAGTGGGAACGGCCGGCCCTGGGGGATGCTCAGCACTCCATCGGCGACGAGACCGCGAACCTCGGACAGCGCGCGCAAGGCGTCCTCAGGTGAGGCAGTGCCGAACCAGCGGTTCAGCCAGAAGCCACGGACTGCTTTGGTCTCGTAGATGACCGAGCGTGCCTGCAGCGGGATCGTCAGCGCTGCCGGGTCAGTCTGCCGATGGGTGGAGAGCGCGCCGTAGACCACGAGCTCTCCTCCCGGAGCCAATGCCTGGGATACCTGGGCACCCACGTGGCCGGCGACACAGTCGATGGCCTTGTGCACGCCGGTCGGTCCTGCGATCTCAGCCACACGCTGCAACAGGTCCTCGTCCTCAGTGCAAATGACCTCGTCACCACCAAGCGCTTTGATCTCCTCAACGGCGTCGCGCCGCCGCACGACATTGATCGTGCGAATACCCAGATGCCTGGCCAGCTGAATGACGAGCCGGCCGACGGTGGAGCCCGCGGCCGTCTGCAACAACCATTCACCCGGCTGTACGTCGAGTTCGCGAGTCACGAGAAGGAGCGCGGTCAACGGGTTGACGGCGAGTTGACAGGCGTCGGAGTCGCTCAGATGGTCGGGAACCGGCAGGAGCCTTCGTGTATCGGCGACAAGGTATTCCTGCCAAGTGCCGGCCACATGGGGCCCGGGGACCGCCGGTACGACAGCGACCACCACACGCTCGCCGATTTTTAGCCCCTCGGTATCCGGGCCCAGGTCCTCAATACGGCCCACGCATTCCATGTGACCACCGACGGTGGGAAACTCGGGGGAGAAACCGTAGCGGCCACGCAGTACGTGCAGATCGCTGGCGTGAACCGGAGTAGCCTTCACGCGGATCAACGCCTGACCGGCTTCTGGCGTGGGAACAGGACAGGATTCCAGCCGCAGGATATCGGTAGGCTCGCCGACCTTTCCGGCTACGAGCGCGCGCATTGATTGAGGCATGAGTGACCTTTCGCCTCTCAGCGCCCGACGAACTCGGCGGGCGTTCTGGACAAAAACGATGCTGGTGCCGGCATCCTCGTCGGCGCCCAGGCTCCGGACCCTTCCTTCTCGATGGAACCGGCCCGTGCGCAGAGTGTCGTCGGCGTCGGGCCCCCTCCGGGCCTTTGCCGACTCGCTCAGTATGATCAGGTAAGCGTGCTGGGTTCGCGCGGCCTGCTGAGGTCCGTGATCAGGACAGGTCACCGCAGCGCACCACTCTGGTTCAGATTTTGAATCCGCCATTTCACGCTACGCCCGGCCCCGGAAAGATTCTCGGCGGCGGACAATGCCCGCATGGTGCGAATTTCCCGCTGCGCCGGTTCTGGGCTCAGGAGGCCGCCGGGGACACCTGGAGGTCGTCGATCGAGTCATGCCCCTTGGCTGTGTCCGCGTACAGTCGGGCCTCGACGATCAGCCCGTCGTTCACGGTGAACAGCAGACAGTGTTCGTTCTCCATGGTGCGGCCGGTCTTCGCCTTCGCCCTGGCCCTGACGGGAACGACCACGTGCGACCCGGCATCGAGCACTGTGTGTGCGTCGTAGTTGAAGGTCTCGTCGTAGTGATCGTAGATATCCCGGTAGAAGGCGAGAAAGCCTTCAGGCCCATGGAATGTCCCGCCGTATGGCAGGGAGGTGGGGAAGTCGAAAATCACCTCGGGCGACATCAGGGCCACCAGGTCCGAGGAATCATTCTCCTCGAATCCGGAATATGCGCGCCAGCAAGCGTCCACGATTTCCTGATTGTGCGACACGTTTCCTCCGGATCGCAGCAGAAATGAGTTGGAGGCGTTCAGCCGCGGTCGGCATCCGACGGGTCGGTACCCGCCGACGGGTCGGCACAGTACTTCGCGTACTCTGTCCCGGCGAAGTGCTCGCCCAGCTTCCGGGAGAAGTACTGGAGCATCGGCAGCGGACGGTGGTTCATCACAAGATGTTGCGTCTTCCCCTCTTCGTTCTTGTAGACGACAGCGATGTTGGCGATCGGCCTACCGTCCACCGTCGCTGCGTAGTCCTCGACGAAGCCGTTCTCTCCGTACTCACCGATGTAGATGAAGTCCTGGAATTCGTACAGAGTGCGTGCGTAGGACAGAATCGCGAAAACGTCCTTGGCTCCGTGGATGGTCCCGTTGAAGACCCCGGCCTCCAGCGTCACGTCGTCGGCCAGATTGTCCAGCCAAGGGGGGGAGTAGTCATTTCGCTGCCGCGCGGGGTCGCCGCTGCCCAGATATGTCGGTGGCGTCTTGTAGGTCATCTTGCAGCCTCCTGTGCCGGTTGAACTTCCAACAGAATCGCTGGACGCAACAGGCGCTGTCCAACGAAAGTCGGAGACTGCCGCCATCTCTCCGAGAGATACCTCGGGGGCTCGCTGAGGGATACTCGGAGGGTGGAACTGCGCCAGCTCGAGTATTTCGTCGCCGTCGCCGAGGAAGCGAACTTCACCCGTGCCGCTGCACGGCTGCACGTCGTCCAGTCCGCGGTCTCCACCACGATCAAGAACCTCGAGCGAGAACTCCGCACTCCGCTGCTGGAACGCACCCCCAAAGGTGTGCTGCTCACCGATGCCGGTGCTGCCCTGCTACCGCGCGCCCATGCTGCTCTCGACGCCGCCCGGGAGGCCGCAGACGCGGTGGGCGAGGTCCGCGGCGGACTGCGCGGCACACTGCGGCTGGGCGCGATAGCCACGGTTGGGGTCATCGACCTTCCCGTGTTCCTCGGTGAATTCCACCGGCGTCATCCCGGCGTGTTCCTGCAGACCAGCGCCGCCCCCTCCGGCTCCCAGGGCCTGGTCGAAGCCCTCCTCGAACGGCGGCTCGACCTCGCCTTCGTTTCGGGGCCCGGACCGGGCCCGACAGGCATCACGCTGACCGCCCTCGCTTCCTCGGTGCTCGACCTCGTCGTGCCGGCCGCCCATCCGCTCGCGAAACGCCGCACCGTGTCGATCACCGAACTGGCCGGCCTGGACTTCGTCGACTTCCCCGCGGGCTACAGCAACCGGACCGTTGCCGACCGGGCCTTCGCAGCTGCCTCCGTCCCCCATCGCGTCGCCATCGAGATCACCGACCTCACCACCGGCGTGGCCTACGTCCGAAACGGCCTGGGCGTGGCGCTGCTGCCACGGGTCGCCCTCGGCAAGGGACAGGACGTCGCCACGCTGACCGTCGACGGCGCCGACCTGGAATGGCAGTTTTCCCTGGCCGCTCCGTCCGAGCGCACGCCCGGTGCTGGGGCACGTGCCATGATCGCGATGGCGCACGAGCTCCTCCGGCAAGGGTGAGTATCGCCTCGGAGGGCGTTGTCACGTTGTCGGTTGGGTGGACGTCTGACGGTGTGTCGAGGCATGGTGTGGCCGGGACCTGATGGCAGGCCACGAGGCAGGGCCCTGACGCCTCGGTGTCCGTGGAGCGATGACTTCGCCTTACTGCGACCCCGTGTTGGCGCGGTGCGCTGTGCTGAAGCGGCGCTGATAGGCGGCGGGGCTGATCGACATTTTCCTCACGAAAACTCTCCGCATGCTCTCGTAACTCGGGAATCCGACAAGGGACGCCGCCTGCGTTGCGGTGTGCCCTTGGTCGAGCAGAGCTTTTGCCATGTCGAACCGGATCATCTCCACGTACCGGGCCGGCGTGGTGGACAGTTCGTCGTGAAAGAGCCGCGTGAGATGCCGAGAGCTCACATTTACGTGCTTGGCGAGCTCGCCGAGTGAGTGATTTCCCGCGGGATCAGCCGTCACCAAGTCGGTGATCCTACGGATGACCGGAGATCGGGGTGGCGGTCCTTGCAGTGGGGCGGAGAATTGTGACTGGCCGCCTGAACGCTGCAAATAGACCACCAGGGCGCGGGCGACATCGCGGGTCAGATCAGGGCCGTGATCCTCCTCGACGAGTGCCAGCGCCAGGTCGATGCCGGCGGTCACGCCCGCCGAGGTGTACGTGGTGCCGTCACGAACGTATATCGCATCAGGTTCGACGCGGCTGGTCCGGCACCGGGCAGCGAGTTCTTGTGTGACCTTCCAGTGCGTGGTCGCACGCTTGCCGTCCAGGAGACCGGCGGCGCCGAGGACGAATGCTCCGGTGCAGATGGACGCGACCCGGCCGGCTCGGAGCGCCAGGGTCCGCGTGGCCTCGACCAGGTCACGGGCGACAGGACTGCGCGGGTAGAGGGCTGCGCCGGCCACCAGGAAGGTGTCGGGCACAGACTGCGAGGCGGCGGCGTCGACCGCGATCCGGATCCCGATGGACGAGGTGACGTCGGTGCCGGTCGGTGACGCCAGCACGATCTGGTAGTCGGCACCGAACCGGTTCGCTTCCGCGAAGACCTCCGCGGGGCCGGCGACGTCCAGCAGTGTGACCCCGTCATAGACGAGGATCACGACCCGATGCATGCCAGAGCCCACACCCCCGTTCCCCGCCTGTCCGGATTCGGGTGACTCATGGCGGGACCGAGGTGGCGCCGAGGGCCCGGTGGTCGGCAGTGTGGAAGACGGACGCACCGTTCATTCCTAACACATTGATACCGGGAAGCGCAGAGGTCATGACTGAGATCATCGCAGGGGTAGAGATTCCTGAAACAGAGGCGGTCGCCGAAGCCACCCGTCTCATTCAGAAGATGACCAGACCCCTCATCTACCATCACTCCCGGCGCGTTTTCGTCTTCGGCGTCATTCATGCTCGCAGGCTCGGCCTGCAGCCCGATCCGGAGCTGCTCTACCTGTCCGCCATGTTCCACGACACCGGCCTCTTGACGCCCTTTTCCGATGTGGAGCAGCGCTTCGAGGTCGATGGTGCTGACCATGCACGCAAGTTCATGCTCGACCGAGGTTTCCCGGCCGCCGCCGCCGACGTGGTCTGGACGGCTATCTCGCTGCATACGACGCCGGGAATTCCCGGCCGGATGGGCCCGGAGATCGCCATCACGAATTTCGGCGTTCTGACCGACGTGCTCGGCTTGGGTCTGGACGAGCTGGATCGCGACCAGGTGGAAGAGATCACCGCCGTCCATCCGCGGGGCGACTTCAAGAACGAGTTCCTGCAGGCCTTCGTCGACGGACTCAAGCACCGCCCGGAGACCACGAACGGAACCGTGAATGCGGACGTGCTGGAGCACTTTGTTCCCGGGTTCCGTCGCACAACCACGGTCGAGCGCATCGTCGGCGCGCCCTGGCCGAGCTGATCAGAGGGCCATGAAGGACAACGTGATGAAACATGCAAGTCGTACGCGCCCCGGCCGTCGTCCCGGACGAGGCGTCGCCTTCACCGTGCTCGTCTCCGCCAACGTAATTTCTTCCGGAAAGGACCCATCATGCAAGCCATCACCGTTCGAGACCGTGACGCGGGTGTCGGTGGGCTCTCCCTCACGGACATGCCCTACCCCCACGCCGCTGAGAACGATGTCATCGTGCGGGTGCATGCCGCGGGGTTCACCCCTGGGGAGCTCGACTGGCCGGGAACCTGGTCCGACCGCGCCGGCCGCGACCGGACGCCGAGCGTGCCGGGGCACGAACTCTCCGGCGTTGTAGCCGAACTGGGCTACGGAACCACGGGCCTGACCGTCGGCCAACGGGTGTTCGGACTGGCCGACTGGACCCGAAACGGATCACTGGCCGAGTACGCCGCGGTAGAGGCCCGCAATCTCGCTCCGCTACCGGCGGACGTCGGTCACACGGTGGCCGCCGCCCTGCCGATCTCCGGGCTGACCGCATGGCAGGGCCTGTTCGACCACGGTCGCCTCACGACAGGCCAGACCGTCCTCATCCACGGTGCCGCCGGCGGTGTCGGGTCGATCGCCGTGCAGCTCGCGCGCGAGGCGGGCGCCCGAGTGATCGGTACCGGACGGGCTGCCGGCAGGGACACAGCACTCGGTCTCGGCGCGGACACCTTCGTGGACCTGCAGAACGACCGGCTCGAAGACATCGGCGAGGTCGACCTCGTATTCGATGTGCTCGGCGGCGACATTCTCGAACGCTCGACCGCCCTGGTGCGCGTCGGGGGCACCCTCGTCACCATCGCCATGCCGCCCAGAATCCGGCCCGAGAACGGTCGGGCGGTCTTCTTCGTCGTCGAAACCGACCGGGGCCGCCTCGCGGACCTCATCCAGCGTGTCCGGGACGGACGACTCGAACTGGTCGTCGGGGATGTGCGGCCACTGTCCGAAGCGCCCGCAGCGTTCGCCCGCAGCGGCCGCCGCACACGCGGCAAAACGATCATTCAGATCGCGGGGAACTGAATGCGAGCGGCCCTTCGAGTGTCGGGCGACGGCCGGCCGTGCCCATCAATGGTTCGAGCCCTTGATCCGATGATGAGAGACCTGTTCCCGTGCCGTGCGCCACCGTGACCGAGTCTGCTCGACCACGCTGTCCCACTGCCGGCGGACCTCATGGTCGGAGGGTCGGTGGCCCTGACGGATCCGGTTGAGCTCGTCCCGTACTTCTCGTCCCAGTGCCGCCGATGCAACCAGGACGAGCATGGCTGCGAAGAGGGCGGAGATCATCGCGAAGACGGCACCGACCACGCCGTAGCGTGCTGCGGAGGAGTTGAAGAGATGCGGCATGTAGATGGTTGCGCCCACTGAATAGGCCGCCGTCAGGACGGCGCCGGTGATGCCGAAGGGAAGCAGGTCCGGCCAGCTGATCCGCTTCGCCGACAGGATCCGGCCGGTCCAGACGAGGAATGCAGCGGTCACCAGTACCCCACACACCGAGGCGGCCAGACCCAGTGCGCCCTTGTCACGGAGCGTGGAGAGCAACGTGGTGACCACTACGTAGCCACCGAGAGTGAGGATCCACCACAAACCGTTGCGCGTGTTGCGCACGCTGAGGGGCTTGAGTTCCCATGCCTGTTCGAAGAGCCGCTGTGCGGCTCGCGCGAAACTCAGCACCGAGATCGTCAGAAACACGACCCCGAAGATGCCCACGCTTGCGTTGGTCGCCTCGGCAGGAGAGAACAGCGAGCTGACTGCCGTGGCGCCCGATCCGGTGAGGTTGTAACGCCTGATGATCCGCTCTGCGGCGTCGAAGTGCACAAAGTTGCCCAAGACAGCGCCGAGGAGGATGGAGAGCGGGACCAATGCCGTCAGGGCGCTGGACGCCAGGGCCATCGAGCGGTCGAAACCCACGATCTTCTGAAACCGGTTGATGACCCGCAAAGCGAAGGCCGGCCGCAGCCAGAACGTCAGCGTTCTGACGATGCGCTCTCGATTGATCCCCGTCGTCCTGCCCTCCGTGAAGATCGGGACCTTTGTGGCGACGCGAGCCTAACGGTCGGTCGCCTGACCGATGAACGGCGACACGAGAAGCAGCATGCCGTCGCCTTCCTTCCCTCGCCCCTGAGCCCGCGGGTGGCTCTGCCGTCGCCGAGGTCGCCGCCCGGCTCGAAGGCGTCGCCCGACGCTGAGCCCAGCGAGAGATCCACTGGCACGCTTTCGGGACAGCCCACCAGAATGCACTGGAGGAGGCTGACATGAACGAGCTGCTGACCCGGGCGATCGAAGCCCACGGTGGGATCACACGCTGGCAGGAACTGACGCAGGCGCAAGCCGCCATCGTCAGCGGTGGCCACCTGTTCGAAGTCAAGGGCCTGCCGCAGGATCCCGAGCCGCGCGAGATGACCGTCCGACTCCACGAGGAGCACGCCTCGGTCAAGCCTTTCGGTGCCCCTGACCAGAAGACCGACTTCTCGCCCGGGCGAGTGGCCATCGACAAGCTCGACGGGCGAGTGGTGGCCGAACGGAAGGACCCGCGGACGTCCTTCACAGGCCACGTCCTGGAGACCCCCTGGGACCCGCTGGACCGCGCCTACTTCAACGGCTATGCACTGTGGACCTACCTCACCACGCCATTCCTGCTGTCCATGCCCGGATTCACGGTCACCGAGATCGAAGCGTGGCGGGAGGAAGGCGAAGCCTGGCGAGGACTGCGCGCAACCTTCCCGTCCGAGATCGCCAGTCACAGCACCCATCAGGACTTCTACTTCGGCTCCGACCACCTCCTGCGCCGGCACGACTACCACGTCGACGTCGCCGGTGGGTTCGCCGCCGCGCAGTACGTGTACGACAACGTGGAAGCGGACGGCATCGTGCTGCCCACCAGACGCCGGGCCTACCGCCGCGACACCGACGGCCGGCCCGTCCTCGACGAGGTCATGGTCTCGATCGACCTCAGCAGCGTCCACTTCAGCTGACGGAAGACCCGACTGAAGCCGTCACGGCTGCGGGCGACTCGGCGCGAGCCTCATGAGCGGCCGCCGGCCCGTCGACAATCGCTCACCTTCTGCGGTGCTTGTCCCGGCGGGTCCCCCGCCTGCTGGGGGTCCAGGGCGGGGGCTGCTCCATCCCGGCGTACATCCCGTTTCGACAGCAGTGGCGGCGGCCATGCACGGCCGGGTCCGAGCATGCGGTCCGGGTGGTTCACGGCCTCGGGCCGAGTGCCCCGGACGACGTCCATGGTGACGTCGGGCATGGCAGCTGTCCCGACGTCACTGAGAGTCAGAGCGGAGCAAGGATCATCAGGACCTCGTCACGGGTGTCGTCGGGTGCGAGTCGGAGGGCTGTGGGCCAGCGACCGGTCTCACGCCATCCGAGCCGTCCGTAGAAGTCCTCCAGCCCCTCGCCTCCCCGGGCAGCGAGGTGCAGCTGCTCGAGGCCCAGCTCATCGCGGGCGATCCTCCGGAGCTCGTGGACGAGGGCGGATCCGATGCCGCGTCCGCGGAAGGCGGGGCGGGTCTGCAGATGGTGGACCGTGCCCCAGTGTCCGACGAGCCGGTAAGGGTCGCGGTTGAGGATGACCCATCCGGCGAGGAGGCCTTCGGCCCGGGCGACAAGAAGTCTGCTCCGGTGTGGGTCGAGACGGCTGAGGAGCTGGTCCGCGGCAGGGGTGACGTCGTCCTCGCCGACAGGCGGGAACGGGAAACCCGCGGCGCCGCCGGTGTTGGTGACCGTGATCCAGCAGTCGATCAACTCCCGCCGGAGTTCAGGGGCGACATCGCGCGGGTCCGTTATCTGTACCAGGTCGAGGGCGCTGTCGTGCGGCATGAGTAGGAGGATGCCAGAGGGGTCCGACATCCTTGCCGCGGTCAGCATCGCAGGGTGCGCCCGCCGACTTCGGCTGATGCGGTCTCCGTGGCCGTCGTATGCGTCGTGACGCTTTCGGTGCCAGGACGCCGGGGGCGGAGCTACACGTGATGGCGTGATCTTCCTGGTGCCCCATGGTGGTGTCTCGCCTTCTCGCCGGGGCTGGGGGCCCAGGTCCGAGCGCATCCGCAGCAGTACCAGTGCCACAGGTGCGGGGCGGCCGGTGTCGTGCGACTGGTGTCGCGCCAGAGTGCCCGGTGATCCAGGCAGTGGGGGCAGTTCGGTGACTGGTGCACCACGGCGTCCTCCTGCGTCGATTCGTGGTCAGCGTGGTACGGCGGCCGGTGGTTCGGTGTGCTGACCCGCCCTTCCCACTCGTACGGGGGATCCGTGCCGGCAGTCGGGGCCGCGATGCCGTCACCCGAATGGATGCGTACAGGTGGTCGCACGGGAACGTGCCGCGCAAGGTCAGTTCTGTCCGGCTTCATCCCGTTCCGGCTCAGGAGTTTCCATGGCACAGACAGCACCCACGCCCGGCACGTCCGCCCGTTCTTCCGGTCCGGGGGACGGCAGCAGTCCCTGGGCGGCCGGTGGGGTCATGTTCGCCGGTGTTCTGCTGATGGTGGACGGCGTCCTGGGGGTGATCAAGGGCATTGCAGGTATCGCGTCCGACGATGTCTACGCACGCATCAGGAACTACACGTTCAAGTTCGACGTGACGGGCTGGGGGTGGATCCACCTCGTTCTCGGCGTGATTCTTGTCGTGATCGGTCTGGGCATTCTCAAAGGCGCCGGGTGGGCCCGGGTGCTGGGTATCGTGATCGCGGCGCTCAACATGATCGCCAACTTCATGTGGCTGCCGTACGTGCCGATCTGGGCGATCATCTCCATCGCCATCGACACGTTCGTCATCTGGGCCCTGTGCACGGACCGTTCCAAGGTGCTCGTCTGAGTGCTGGTCGTGACGGAGGACGTGCATTCATGGCTGCTGCATCCGATCCGTCGGAAGAGCTCGTCGCTCTTGCCGCCGAGGCGTATGTCTACGGGTGTCCGCTGGTCTTCGACCTCTCGACGGCCGAGGACTTCATGCAGGTGGGTGTCGGTCCGCCGGCGCCCATCCCGTTCAATCATTTCGCACACTCGGGCCGATCGGCGGACCCCGGCACCCACTGCCCATCCGTCGGCGACGACATGCTCTGCTCGGTCGCCCAGCTCGACCTTTCCGGCGGGCCGATCCGGTTGCATGTCCCCGACACCGGCGGTGCGTACTACGTGCTGCAGTTCGTGGACACCTGGACCAACAACTTCGCGTACGTCGGCCGCCGCGCCACCGGTACGGATGAGGGCGACTGGCTCGTCGTGCCGCCGGGCTGGGCAGGCAGTGAGCCCGGTGGGGTGCGTGGGGTGATCGACGCGCCGACCTCCGTGGTCTCCGTCGTCGGCCGCATCGCCTGTGACGGCCCCGACGACGTGGAGCGGGTCCGGGCGCTGCAGAAACAGCTCACGCTCACGCACCTCGAACCCGGGACGCACCGCACTGGTCTGCCCGCGCCCGACACCGACGTACCGGAGCAGCTGCGCTTCTTCGAGCAGCTCAGGGTGTGGATGGCCGATTTCCCGCCGGCTGCCGCCGACTGTGCGTACCAGGACCGGTTCCAGCCGCTGGGGCTGCTGGAGGAGGGGCCTTCGCCGTACGTCTCCGCCGATCCCGCCCTCGTACGCGCACTCGTCGAGGGGATGGAGCGCGGCAGGGCGCGCGTGGCGGAGGCCGGGCGGCCGGGTGCCGCGGAGGGTGGGCGCTGGGTGATGGATCCGCACCTCTTCGACTACAACCTCGACCGTTTCGGGGTGGGGACGATCGACTCTCCGGAGTGGAAGATGGCCGACCGGGAGGCGTCCTACCTGGTCAGGGCGGTGGCGGCACGCATCGCGCCGTGGGGGGCCCATGGGTACGAGGCCGTGTTCGCACACACCTCCCGCGACGCCGACGGCCATCGGCTGAACGGTGCCCACTCCTACGTGCTGCGCTTCGGCCAGCCGCCGCCGGTCGGGGCGTTCTGGTCCGTGACCATGTACGACGACCCGGACGGCCGCCTCGTCGAGAACGCGGCGCGCCGGTATGCGATCGGTGACCGTACGCCCGGGCTGGTGCGTGCGGACGACGGCTCGCTGACCATTCACCTGGGGAAGGAACGCCCTGCGGACCCCGCGGCGGCGGCGAACTGGCTGCCCGCGCCCGACGGGGACTTCCGGCCCGTGCTCAGGCTCTGCACGCCGGGGCGCGCGGTGCTCGACGGCACTTACGAGATCCCTGCGGTCGAGCGGAGCTGAGGCTGGTCCGGGGGTGCCCGCTTGCCGGGGCGATGTCAGTGGGTCGGTACACACTGGAGGCATGTGCCGCAGCATCAAGACCCTTCGCCCGCCCGTCATCCCCGAAGAGGCCACCGAGGAGGACATCCGGGCCGCCGCCCTGCAGTTCGTACGCAAGGTGTCCGGCTTCCGCGCTCCGGCCGCGCACAATCAGGAGGTGTTCGACCGGGCCGTCGACGAGATCGCCGAAGCGACCGCCCGACTGCTGGACGGTCTTGAGGTGCGGGGGGCGCCCGTCAGGACGTCTTAGGTGCCGAAGCCGCTGCGGTAGCCGTCGCGGGGGTGGCTGCTGCCGCTGCGGGGCGGCGCATCAGGTACGCGGCCAGCGCGCCGGCCACGAACAGGGCCAGCACCGAGACCGCCGTGCCCAGCCATGTCGTGCCGAGCCACTGGCCGCCGAAGTAGCCGAGGCCCACGCTGTAGCCCGCCCAGGCCACCCCGGCCAGGGCGGACCAGGGCAGGAACTCCTTCACCTTGCGGTGCGCCGCGCCCGCGCCCAGCGAGACGACCGAGCGGCCCGCGGGGGCGAAGCGGGCGATGACGACGAGGATTCCGCCGCCGCGGCTCAGGGCCGCGCCGAGACGTTCCTGCGCGGTGGTGAGGCGGCGGGAGCGGGCGATGGCGCGGTCCAGCCGGTCGCCGCCGCGCCAGGCCAGGCGGTACGCGACGAGGTCGCCGAGCACCGAGGCGGTGGCCGCGCTCAGGATCAGCGCGAGGAGCGACGGAACCTGGGGGACCTCTCCGGCGGAGCCGGCCGCGCCTGCGACCGAGGTCGTGCCGGCGGCGGCCGCTGTGGCCGCCGTGATCACCAGGACCCCGCTGGGCAGCACGGGCAGGAACACGTCCAGGAGCACCGAGAGGGCGACCACCGCATAGATCCATGGGCTGCCGGTCAGCGCACCCATACTCTCGAGCACCTTCGCGTACTCCCCGTTCGTTCCAACGCCGCGACGTCGCAGGGGAGCGGCAGGGGCGGCAGGGTCAGCTGTACAGCGTACGCCTGCCGTTTACCTGTACATCATCACGCGCGGGGGATGTTGTGCACCTCACGTGTCACATGTGACACGCCTGCCTCACAGGCATCGAGGGCCGGTGGGGCAGGCGCGGCAACACGGGTCACGCTGAGGCTCAGGCCGCGACCGCCGGCGCCTGCTCGCGGGTGCGGTCCTCGCTGGGCTCTGCGTCACTCCGCCGTGCGAACAGCCGGTCCAGGGCCAGGGAGCCGGGGCCGGTGAAGACCAGGAGCAGGAACACCCAGCAGAAGACCGCGGACGGCTCGCCGCCGTTCTGCAGCGGGAAGAGCGCCTCGGGCTGGTGGACCTTGAAGTACGCGTACGCCATGGAGCCGGAGGCGACGAAGGCGGCGATACGGGTGCCGAGGCCCAGGACGATCAGGATGCCGCCGACGAGCTGGATGAGCGCCGCGTACCAGCCCGGCCAGGTGCCGGTGGGTATGGAGCCGCCGCCCATGGCGCCGCCGAGGACGCCGAAGAGCGAGGCGGCGCCGTGGCAGGCGAAGAGCAGGCCGACGACGATCCGGAACAGGGCGAGAGCGTAGGGCTGTGCGCGGTTCAGGCGTGTGTACATGGGGGGAGGGCTCCTTCGGTCGGTGGGGGACGAGAACCGATTGAGCGCCTCAGGTTAGGGTGACCTCACTAGTGCTTGCAAGTTCAACATTTTGCCGACTGGCTGAAAGTTGCCTATTCGCCGGCGGTCAGTGTCTGCTGCAGCACCGTCTCCAGCTGCGCGCCTGTGGCCTTCTCTCTGGCCTGAACCAATGTCAGCGCAGCATTCCGGCCATGTAGCGTCAGCGTCATCAGCTGATTTCCGAACCACGGGCCGCCGGTCTTCCGCCACCGGATCGGTGCCGGGCCCGTCCGGCCGTGCCGCGCCAGCAGCCGGCCGAGCCGTCGCCCTGCCCGGCTCCAGCCGAAACGGAACCCCGCCTTGAGCAGGCCAGGGACCGAGTTGTGCACGGGAGAGCAGGTCAGCTGCAGGATGCGCGCCCCGGGGTCGGCGTCCGGCGCGTCGGCCGGCCATGTGGGCTCCGCGATGTACGCATGGTGCACATCGCCTGACAGCACACAAACCGTCGCCGGGGCGTCCGGACCGCTTCCCGCCTCCCTGATCAGCTCCGTCAGCCCGCGGAAGGAGTCGGGGAAAGCCGCCCAATGCTCCAGGTCGGAGCGGCGCCGCAGATCCTCGCCGAACCTGGCCCATCGCCCGTCGGGCCCGCCCCGCTCGCCCCGGCACAGTGCGGCGTTCCACTCCTCCGCGTCATGGATGAGCGGGGGAAGCAGCCACGGCAGCGAGGTGCCGATGAGGAGATGGTCGTACGAACCGGCGTCGGCGAGGGCCTCCTCGCGCACCCAGTTCGCCTCCTTCTCGTCGAGCATCGACCGGCGCCCCTCGTCGAGTACGCGGGCCGCTCGGGTGTCCACCATCAACAGCCGTACTCGGCCGAAAACACGGCGGTAGCTCCAGCGGGTGCGCGTGGGGTCGGCGTCCGCCTCGGCGGCGAAACGGCGCAGCACCTCGGTGCCGTCCGGATCGGCGCGTACGGCCGCGTAGACCGGGTCGGCGGCCAGGGCGGCGGGGGAGAGGTTGC
Organism: Streptomyces sp. NPDC051664; assembly: GCF_044453545.1. NCBI lineage: Bacteria > Bacillati > Actinomycetota > Actinomycetes > Kitasatosporales > Streptomycetaceae > Streptomyces > Streptomyces sp. NPDC051664. The sequence continues at coordinate 407,631 of NZ_JBITCU010000003.1, forward strand.
CGAGGTGCTGATAGACCCAGTAAGACGCCAGTCCGCTGACGATCCGCTCGTGCCACCAGGGGGTCGAACGGATGGAGGCGAGCCACGCGGCGCTGGTGTTCCAGTCGTCCACCACATCGTGGTCGTCGAAGATCATGCAGCTGGGGACGGTGGAGAGCAGCCAGCGCACCTCGGGGTCGCGCCAGGACTCGTCGTAGAGGTGGGTGTACTCCTCGTAGTCCGCGACCTCGGCGCCCGGCGGCTCTGCGAGGTCCCGGCGCGCGGCGAGGCGGCTGCGGGTCGCCTTCGACGTCTCGTCCGCGTACACCTGGTCGCCGAGGAGGAGCAGTACGTCAGGGCGTGCGGCGCCGGGGTCGGCGGCGAGCCGGGCGGCAAGGGTGTCGAGCGCGTCGGGGCCGGCCGCGTCCCGCTCGCCGATGGGGGGAGCGGCCCAGCGGCAGGAGCCGAAGGCGATCCGGACGGGCGTCGGCTCCGTGTTCTCGTCCGCCGCGGAGGGTGCGGGGGATATCGGGGGTGTGGTGATCGTGCTCGCGGGGAAGCCGGAGTCCGCGAGCGGCCAGACCCTACGTCCGCTGAGCAGCACCTCGTACGCCGTGGTCGAGCCCGGTGTCAGGCCCGTCACCACCACCAGCGCGTAGTGGTGACCCGCGATCGCGAACGTCCGGGAGGAGCCCGACGCGCCGTCCGCGCACCGGACTTCGGCCGTGGTCGGCCGGTCGGCCTCGACCCAGACGGTCGCGGTGGAACCCGTCTCCCAGTCGACGTACCGCAGTAGTGGTCCCAGGCGCAGTCCGGCCATGAGGTGTCCTCCTCGCGTCGTTCCGTACGGACGGGGCCCGTGCACGTACGGACGAAGCCCGTCGCGTGCGAGTGGGCTCCGTACCGTACGGAACGGCGGGGGAGGGGTGAGCGGTTCCGGTCAGCAGCCGTTGAGAACGGACTGGAGCGCGCTCTTCTCCGCCGAGTCGACGGTCAGGTTGTAGTAGTGCTTCACGTGCACCCAGGCGCGCGCGTAGGTGCAGCGGTAAGCGGTGCGCGACGGCAGCCACTCCGCTGGATCCTGGTCGCCCTTGGACTGGTTGACGTTGTCCGTGACCGCGATGAGCTGCGGGCGCGTCAGGTCGTTGGCGAAGGACTGGCGTTGTGCGGTGGTCCAGCTGCTGGCGCCCGAGCGCCAGGCCTCGGCGAGCGGGACCATGTGGTCGATGTCCAGATCGGAAGCGGCGGTCCAGCTGGCACCGTCGTACTCCGAGTACCAACTGCCGCTGACGGCCGTGCAGCTGGAGTTCTGCGTCACGTTCGTGCCGTCCCGCTTCAGGACGACCTCACGGGTGTCGCAGGCGCCCGACTGGGTTATCCAGTGCGGGAACAGGTCGCGGCTGTAGCCGGTCGACGAGCCTTCCGCCGAGACGGTCAGCTGGCTCAGGTAGGTACGGGCGGTGGACGCGGCGACCGGCGTGGGCATGGCGGCCTGGGCGGTGGGCGCGGTGAGCAGTCCGCTGGTTGCGGCAAGTGCGGCGGATGCGACGACGACGCCGATGCGACGCGCGTAGATACCTGACATGCGAACTCCCTTGATGTGGGGGGACCTTGGGCGGGCGACCTGTGGGCCCGGCCATCGTGGCGGCGCCAGGTTTCTGTGGGATGGGCGCCAGGTAACAGAGTGGCGACATGTGCACGTCACATCAAGGGGTGTGACAGGGCTGCCGCACCGACAGTTCGATGCTGCGGAAGGCCGATTCGTACCGGATGCCGGAGTGGGGCAGCCCTTTAGGGTGGCCGCGTGCTGCTTCCGGTCAACATCACGCTCGGCGTCGTCCTCGCCCTGCTGCTCGCGGCGGCCGCCGTCGCCGCCGCCGTGGCCTCGCTCGGCCGCTCGCGCGAGATCGTCCTGGCCGGACTGCGGGCCGCGGTCCAACTCGCCGCCGTCTCCGTGCTCATCGGCTGGGTGGTCCGCTCGTTGCCGGCACTGCTCGGCTTCGTGGCGCTGATGTACGCGGTCGCGGTACGGACCGCCGGGCGCCGGATCACCGCGAACCGCACCTGGTGGTGGGCGGCCCTGCCGATCGCCGCGGGGGTCGCGCCGGTGGTTGCCGTCCTGCTGCTCACCGGACTCCTGCCGGTCCGCGGCCTCGCGCTGATCCCGGTCACGGGCATCCTCATCGGAGGTGCGCTCACCGCGACCGTGCTCGGCGGGCGGCGCGCCCTGGACGAACTGACCATGCGGCGCGGGGAGGTGGAGGCGGGGATGGCGCTCGGGCTGCTCGACCGTGATGCGCGGATGGAGATCGCCCGGCCCGCGGCGTCGGAGGCGCTGCTGCCGGGGTTGGACCAGACACGGACGGTGGGGCTCGTCACGCTGCCCGGGGCGTTCGTGGGCATGCTGCTGGGCGGCGCCTCACCGGTTCACGCGGGGGCCGTGCAGCTGTTCGTGCTGGTCGCGCTGATGGCCGTACAGGCGGTGGCCGTCGCGACGGTCCTCGAACTCGTGGCGCGCGGACGGATGTACCGGGACTGAGCCCCCGGGGAGGGGCCAGGGGCCGGATGTCCTCGGCCGATCGGCCGGACGCTACTGGGGGGCGCTGATGTGCAGGTGGATCGAGCCGTCGGCCGACGCCTCCACGCGGATCTGCGTCAGATCCTCGACGTGTGCGTCCGGCGCCAGCGCCGCGGCGCGCGGGCCGACGCCCACGACGCGCATGCCGGCCGCCCGGCCCGCCGCGATGCCGGCCTCCGAGTCCTCGAAGACGGTGCAGTCCGCCGGGGCGAAGCCCAGTTCGGCCGCTCCCTTGAGGAAGCCCTCGGGGTCGGGCTTGCTGGCGCCGACGCATTCCGCCGTGACGCGGATGCTCGGCATCCGCAGTCCGGCTGCCGTCATCCGGGCCCGGGCCAGCGCCTCGTCCGCCGAGGTCACCAGGGCGTGCGGGAGCGCGGCGATCGCGTCCATGAAGGCGGGGGCGCCGCCGATCGGGACCACTCCGTCGGTGTCGGCGGTCTCCTCGGCGAGCATCACGCGGTTGTCCGCGTAGTTCTGCTCCATCGGGCGGTGGGGGAGGAGTACCGCCATCGTGGCGTATCCCTGGCGCCCGTGGACCACCTTGAGCGCGGCCTCCGGGTCCAGGCCCTCCCGCAGCGCCCAACGCCGCCAGCAGCGCTCCACCACGGCGTCGGAGTTCACGAGGGTGCCGTCCATGTCGAGCAGGAGGGCGCGTGCGGTGAGGACGGTGGCCGGCATCGGCGGTCTCCAGGCGGGGGAAAGAGGGCAACGCGGGGTGACGCGAGCAAGCAGGCGAAGAGAACAAGCAGCCCCGCCCGCCGGTCAGGGAGTGCGGGCGAGGGCTACTTTGTTCCATCACGATACAAAAACCTGCCCGGGAAAGCGAATCCCCTCCGAGGCGGACCCCTTCCGTCAGGACCGGCCGTGGCCCGTCGTCTCCGCCTCCAGCGCACGCCGGGTGTTCGGACCGTAGACGCCGGCCGGATCGCCCTCGACGGACTTGTACGACTGATAGACGGTTACCGCGTGCTCGACCTGGTCCGTGTAGTCGCCGTCGTCGCGCCCCCGGTACAGCCATACCTCCTGCAGTCGCCGTTGCAGCTCGGCCACCGCGGGGCCGTGATCGCCGCGCTGCAGCGTGCGACCGTGCGGTTTCGCGATCGTCGGGGCCGACGACGTCCCGGCGGGCTCCTCGGCGGAGGCCGGGGCCGACGGTGCGGCCGGATGCGACGAGGTGGCGGACGGGGAGGGCGAGGCGCTCGCCGACGGCGAGGCGGATGCGGATGCGGACGGTGACGCGGAGGCCGAAGGTGAGGCGGACGGGGATGCGGACGCCGATGCCGACGCATCGGGTGAGGCGGAGGCATCGAGGGCGGCCGACACCACGGTGCTCGGCAGGGCCTGCTCGCGCTCGGCGCCCCCCTTGCCGTCCCCGCTGAACAGTCCGCCGACGAACGCCGCGGTGCCCACCACCGTGACCACGGCCGCGCCCACGGCGACCGCCGCGAACGGGCGGCGGCGACGTGGCTGCACCGGATCCACCCGGCCCACGGTGTCCGTGGTGTCAGTGGCGTCCCTGGTCTCGTAGCGGGGCTCCCGCGGTCCGGCGCTCTCCGGCAGTGCGGGCGGTGGACCCGTCATCGCCTCCAGGTCGAGGAACAGCGGCATCGTCGTGGCCGCGTCGTTCCCCGACGGGGAGTCGGCCGCCATCGCGTCGGCCGCCGTCCCGTTGCCCTCCAGCGTCACGTACGGCCTGATCCGCAGCGGATCGAAGTCCTCCGCCGCCGCTGTCTCCGCCTGCGCGGCGGCCCGTCGCGCCGCCCGCTCCGCGCATCCGCAGCCGGGACCGGCGGAGGGTCTCCCGTCCGGTGTCCCGTCCGGTCTCTCCGCCGATCTGTCGTCCGTACCGCACTCCGGGCATACCTGTCCGGTCATTTTGTGGGTCCCCTCCCCTTGAACTGCCTGCGATTATGCAGCCCGCCGCGATCACGCCCCAACAGGCCATAACGGTCCACTGCGGCCAGGATGGGGATGTAGCGGACCCGAGGAGAGTTTTATGGCCAACCAGCTGAGCCCCCCGGCCCTGGCCCCCGGCGAAGCCCGCTCCCAGCGGACCGTCCTCGTCGCCATCGGCGCCCTGCTCCTCGGCATGCTGCTCGCCGCACTCGATCAGACCATCGTCTCCACCGCGCTGCCGACCATCGTCAGCGATCTCGGCGGCCTGGACCACCTGTCGTGGGTGGTAACCGCCTATCTGCTCGCGTCGACCGCCGCGACCCCGCTCTGGGGCAAGCTCGGTGACCAGTACGGGCGCAAGAAGCTCTTCCAGATCGCCATCGTCATCTTCCTCGTCGGCTCCGCACTCTGCGGCATGGCCCAGAACATGCCTCAGCTGATCGGCTTCCGCGCTCTCCAGGGCCTCGGCGGCGGCGGGCTGATGGTGCTCTCGATGGCGATCGTCGGCGACATCGTCGCCCCGCGCGAACGCGGCAAGTACCAGGGCCTGTTCGGTGCCGTCTTCGGCATGACGAGCGTCCTCGGACCGCTGCTCGGCGGCCTCTTCACCGAGCACCTCAGCTGGCGCTGGGTCTTCTACATCAACCTGCCGATCGGCGTCGTCGCGCTGCTCGTCATCGCCGCCGTGCTGCACATCCCGGTCCGCGTGGCCAAGCACACCATCGACTACCTGGGCACCTTCCTCATCGCCGCCGTGGCCACCTGTCTGGTCCTGGTCGCCTCACTGGGCGGAACCACGTGGGCCTGGGGCTCGGCACAGATCATCGGGCTCGCCGTTCTCAGCGTGCTGCTGCTGATCGCTTTCGTGTACGTCGAGCGGCGCGCCGCCGAACCCGTACTGCCGCTGAAGCTGTTCCGGATCCGCACGTTCAGCCTCGTCGCCGTCATCAGCTTCGTCATCGGCTTCGCGATGTTCGGTGCGATGACCTATCTGCCGACGTTCCTGCAGGTCGTGCACAACATCACGCCGACCATGTCCGGTGTGCACCTGCTGCCGATGGTCGTCGGCCTGCTCGTCACATCGACCGTCTCCGGCCAGATCGTCAGCCGTACGGGCCGCTGGAAGGTCTTTCCGATCCTGGGCACCGGCATCACCGCGATCGGCCTGATGCTCCTGCACCGGCTCACGGAGTCCAGCAGCACCGGGCAGATGAGCGCCTACTTCTTCGTCTTCGGTGCCGGGCTCGGTCTGGTGATGCAGGTCCTCGTGCTGGTCGTGCAGAACGCCGTCACCTACGAGGACCTGGGCGTCGCCACCTCCGGGGCGACGTTCTTCCGCTCCATCGGCGCCTCGTTCGGTGTCGCCATCTTCGGCACGATCTTCACCAACCGGCTCACGGACAAACTCGGCGCGGCGCTCTCCGGCATCACCCTGCCACCCGGCGTCGACGCCGGCCGGGTGGCCGCCGACCCGCGCGCCATCGCCCAACTGCCGCCCGCACTGCGACCCCCTGTGCTCCATGCGTTCTCGACCTCGATCACCGATGTCTTCCTGTACGCCGCCCCCGTCGTCCTGGTCGCCTTCTTCTTCGCCTGGTTCCTCAAGGAGGACAAGCTGCGTGGCTCGGTGACGGCCCCCGACAGCACCGAGACCCTGGCGTCCAACCCGGTCGAGCGCTCCTCGTACGACGAATGCGCGCGGGCCCTGTCGGTGCTCGCGACCCGCGACGGGCGACGCGATGCCTATGTGAAGATCACCGAGCGTGCGGGGTACGACCTGCTGCCCGCGGCGAGCTGGATGCTGCTGCGCATCAAACGGCACGGCACCGTCGAACCCGGGCTGCTCGCCGACACCGTCCCGGTGCCGCTGCGCGTGATCAGCGACGCGGCGCGGCAGCTCGAGGAGCGAGGTCTGGCCCGGCGTGAAGGGGTGCAGCTGGTGCTCACCGACAAGGGCTCGGAGGTCGTGATGAAGCTCGCGCAGGCCCGCGAGGAGTCGCTGGCCGAGCTGTTGGGCGACTGGTGGGGGCCGGAACGGCCGAGCGACCTGCGCAAACTCCTGGCGGAGCTGACCGCCGAGACGTGCGGATCGAGGGAGGAGCAGCCGCACGGTCCGGAGCCGAAACGGGACCACGCGGCCTGAGCCGGGCGGACCGATCCCCGCGGCCCGACAGACGCCGCCCGATCCGGGGCGGCCTCGCCCGGCCTACAACTCCTTGGCGAACCAGTGCTCCGCGTACTGCCGCCGGTGGAACGCGGGCACCTCCCGGTAACCGTGCTTGGCGTACAGCCCGCGTGCCTCCACCAGGTCGTTGCGCGTGTCCAGCTGGATCCGCCGAACGCCGAACGCACGCGCCGCGCTCTCGACGGCCGTCAGCAGCAGCCCGCCGCCGCCCGTGCCGCGGAACTCCGGGCGTACGAACACCCGGGTCAGTTCCGCCACGTCCGCGTCGATCAGGAGCAGCCCGGCGCAGGCCGCCGGCTTCCCGGCGAACCTGCCGACGATGAACTCACCGGTCGGCGGGATGAGCCGGTCGACACCGTCGTCGGCGAGCCCCTCGTCGATCTCCCGGGCGGTCGCGGGCCGCCCCCAGTACCGGCTGGCGACCTCGTCGTAGTAGTCCCGGCGCAGCGCGGTGGAGTCGGGGGAGTCGAAGCGGTCCGGGGCAACAGTCCAGTTCATGGGCGCGATTGTGACTTGTGCATGATCGGAAGCCAAACGGTTTGACCGGCGGTCCGGCCGACACGGATGGCCCCGCGGATCGGGCGATACCGGATCTCCGTACCGCGCTTCACCCTGCGCACAGCTGTTCGTGACCGTGCGTCCGTCGATCAGGGGGACGGACCTACGGGCGGGGGGTCCGGTTCCGGCCGGGGCCGATCGGCGATCCGAGCATTCTTTCGGACGAAAGCGGGGTGACAGCCAGGCGAAGAGGGGGTTGATTGTGTCTACCTCATGGCGCAATGCGAAGGTTTCACAGCACGTCCTGGGACGAGGACGGCGGATGCACGGTGGGAGGGTCGGCGCAGCGTGGCGAATGCGGAGCACAGCGTGCGCGGAAACGCGGCGACGGGGGCGAGGACCGGGGCAGCCCGGGCTGTGCTCTGGCTGGTTGTCGCCTTGCTGGCGGGACGGCAGATGGCGGTGGTGCTGCGGCAGCCGCCCGGCGAACGGCTCACCGATCTGGAGACATGGATCGGTGAGAACGGTGTCCTGCATGTGACGGGATCGCTCTACGACAGCGACCGGTTCACCGGCACCCCCTTTGCCGGGCTGGTACTGAAGCCGCTGGCCCGGACGGCCGAACAGAACCTCGGCGTCGCCTGGACCTTCGGTTCATTGCTGCTCGTCGCCGCACTCGGCCTCGTCGCGGCCCGCGCCCTGCCGGGGCCCGTCTCCCGTCGCACCGCCCTGCTGGCCGCCCCCGTCGCGATCAGCCTGCTGATGCTGTCCCTGCCGGTCCGTAACGCCCTCCACCTCGGCCAGACCAGCATCCTGCCGGTCCTGCTGGTGCTCCTCGGCTGTTTCGTGGCCCGGGGAGAACGCGCGTCCGGCGTACTGATCGGGGTCGCGGCAGCGCTCCAGCCGACCGTGCTGCTCTTCGCCGTCCTGCTGTGGCTGACAGGCCGCCGCCGGGCGGCAGTGACCGGTGGCACCGCATTCGCCGCCTGCACCGCGCTGGCCTGGGCCGTGATGCCGCACGACTCCTGGTCGTACTGGGTGCACCATGTCGCGGGCGCCGGACTCGGCGACAGCGCGGACCACCTCGCCAACCAGTCCCTGCACGGCGCGCTGCTCCGCTTCGGCCTGGCGGGCCCGCTCGAGGTCGGGCTGTTCCTGCTGCTGGCCGCCGCTGTCTGCTATGTCGGGCTGCGGCGAGCCGTGCGGTACGCGAACGACGGCCAGTTGCTCCTCGCCGTCGCCGTGACCGGCTGTGTCGCCGTCGCCGTCGCCGTCTCGCCGACCGCCTGGCAGCACCAGCTGCTGTGGGTGCTCCTTGCCGTGGTCGGCCGGGCCGGCGAGCGGGCCGCCGACCGGCTGGTGTGGCCGGCCATCGTGGTGCTCGTGATCACGCTGCCCGGGAAGATACTTCTGCCGAACACCCCGGTCGCCTTCCCGGTGCGGGACAACGTGCTGCTCCTCGCTGCGCTGGGCGCCGCCTGCGCCGCGCCGTTCCTGCCGCGTACCTCGCCGTACTGGCAGCGGCCGATCGCCACGGACTACGCCGTCCCGGTTCCGGCCCGTTGGAGCCGCGTACCGCTGCTGCCGTTCTGGCGACGGGTGCTCAGCCGTCCCAACCTGCTGCTCGAACTCCTGCTGATCCGGGTCGTCTACTCGGGGTATGCGCACGTCAGGCTGGCGGCGACGGCCGGTCGAGGCACCGCCGAAGCGCACGGCCGGCAGATCCACTCGCTCGAGAAGTGGATGCACATCGACATCGAGCACTGGGCCAACCACGCGGTCGTCCACATCGGCTGGCTGAAGAGCTTCTTCGACTACTACTACTCGACGTTCCACTTCATCGTGCCGCTGGCCATCCTCGGTGTGCTGTACGTACGACGCCCCGCGGACTACCGCTGGGCCCGCTCCACCCTCGGCTTCGCCACCCTGGTCGCGCTGCTCGGCTTCTGGCTGTACCCGCTGGCGCCGCCGCGGCTGATGCCGGGGCTCGGCTTCATCGACACGGTCCATGGTGTCCAGGACTTCGCGAAGCCGGACTACGGGACGCTCACCTCGATGACCAACCAGTACGCGGCAATGCCCTCGCTGCATTTCGGCTGGTCGCTCTGGTGCGGCGTCATGATCGTGATGCTGGCCCCGAAGCTGTGGATGAAGGCGCTCGGACTGCTGCACCCGCTGTTCACCGTCTCGGCGATCGTCGCCACCGCCAACCACTGGGTGCTCGACGCGGTGGGCGGGGCGTTGGTCATCGGGCTCGGCTTCGTGCTCACCCACGTGCTCGCGGGACCGCGGAAGCTGCAGCCGGTGGCGGACCGGGCAGCCGGGGCGGAACGGAAACCGCCCCATCGCGCCGCTGCCGCGGAGGCGACCGGCGAGACGGTGAGCAGCAAGACCTGAGTGGCGACCGGCTGCACGCGTGCCGAAGGGGTGCCGGAACGACCTGTGTCGTCCGGCACCCCTTCGGCGTGGATCGCCGCTTACCAAGCATCCGCCTGCCCCGGGCGGCCCGCCACTCGAACAGCTCACCGCTCACTCGAACAGCCCAAGGGGCGGTCAGTGGGACGGCCCGAGCGCCCAGGCGGCGAACGACAAGGTGGCCATGGAAGCGACCGTGGATGCGACGACGGAGTTGCGGGCGAGCCTGGTGTCCAGACCGTACTGGCGGGCGTAGATGAAGGCGTTCTGGTCCGTCGGCAGCGCGGAGCACACCACCACGGCCAGCAACTGATGGTCCGGCAGCCGCAGCAGCGGGCCGCCGACGAGGAATGCGATCAGTGGCTGGACCAGCGTCTTCAGCACGACGGCGACTCCCACCTCCGCACGCTCCCCGGAATCCGCCACCCCCTCTGATGGTGCGCCGGCCGCCGCCGGGCGTCCGTTCAACGACAGGCCGAGGGTGATCAGGGCCGTGGGCACCGCTGCCGCGCCGAGCAGATCGCAGGAGTGCGTGAGGGCGGTCGGCAGTCGCAGCCCGATCGCGGAGACGGCGACGCCGAACATCGAGGCCATGATGATCGGGTTGCGGACCGGCATGGTCAGCATCCGCCGGAAGGTGACGCCCTTTCCGGGGCCGGCCCCCGTCCCCGTGTCCAGCAGTGTCAGGATCACGGGGGAGACCAGCAGCACCTGGAACAGGATGATCTGTGCGACGAACGACGCGTCGCCCAGCACCTGAACCGCCACCGGGATGCCGAGATTCGCGGAGTTCACGTAGCCGGACGCCATGCTGCTGATCGCCTGGTCGGCGGTCTTGCGGCCGAAGAGGCGCCGGGCCAGGACGAAGCCGAGGGCGGAGACGAGCGCCGTGCCCGTGGCGAAGGCCACCATCGACGAGTTCACGAAGGCGTCCAGCCGTGCGCCGGAGACCATGATGAACAGAGCTGCGGGCATGGCCACGTGGAAGACGAACCGGCCGAGCACGGCTTCCGCCTGTTCTCCGAGGAGGCCGCTGCGGCCGACCACGTAACCGATGCCGGTGAGCATCCAGATGGGGGCGAAGCCGGAGAGCAGGGCGTGCATGGACGCCATGATCCTCGTACGCCGCTGCGCCTCCGGGAGCGGGGGGTGCGGGCAGGCCGGGGGATGGGCAGCGGCTGCGGACAGGTCGCGGGGCGCGGACGGGCGGCGGGGGCCGGGGCGTAGGGGGGAAGGCCCCCGCCGCCCGAATCCGCGAAGCGGTCAGCCGGTGGGCGTACCGGCCTTGTCCGCCGCGCCGGCCGTGCTGACCTGTAGTTGCTTGATCCCGTTGAGCCAGGCGGAGCGCAGCCGCCGCGGGTCGCCGACCAGCCGCAGGTCCGGCAGCACGTCCGCGATCGCGTTGAAGATCAGGTTGATCTCCATGACGGCGAGGGACTTGCCGAGACAGAAGTGCGGTCCGCCGCCACCGAAGCCGAGATGGGGGTTGGGGTCCCGGGAGATGGAGAAGGCCTCCGGGTTCTCGAAGACCTCGGGGTCGTTGTTGGCGGAGGAGTAGAACAGCCCGACCCTGTCCCCCTTCTTGATCTGCTGCCCGCCCAGGTCGACGTCCTGGGTGGCGGTCCGCTGGAAGGAGACCACTGGGGTGGCCCAGCGCACGATCTCCTCGGCGGTCGTCCCCGGGCGCTCGCGCTTGTACAGCTCCCATTCGTCGGGGTGGGTCAGGAAGGCGTGCATGCCGTGGCTGATGGCGTTACGAGTGGTCTCGTTGCCGGCGACGGCGAGGAGGATCACGAAGAAGCCGAACTCGTCGGAGGAGAGGTTGCCTTCGCCCTCCGCGGCGACCAGCTGGGAGACGATGTCCTTGGCCGGGCACTCCTTGCGCTCCACCGCCAGGTTCATCGCGTACGAGACGATCTCCATGGCCGCCTCGGTGCCGACCTCTTCGGTGATCGCGTACTCGGGATCGTCGTACGCGGCCATCTTGTTGGACCAGTCGAAGATCTTCGACCGGTCCTCCTGCGGTACGCCGATGAGCTCGGCGATGGCTTGAAGCGGCAGTTCGACGGCGATGTTGGTGACGAAGTCGAAGGAGCCGTCGTCGTCGGCGGTGGCGAGTGCCGTCTCGACGATCGAGCGGGCGCGGCTGCGCAGCGCCTGCTCCAGGGACCGGATCGCACGGGGTGTGAAGCCGCGCTGGACGATCTGGCGGACCCGGGTGTGCTCGGGCGGGTCCATATTCAGCATGATCAGCTTCTGGACCTCGATCTGGTCGCGGCTGATCGACTCGTTGAAGCGGATGACTGCCGTGTTGGTGTAGGACGAGAACAGTTCAGGGTGGGTGGAGACGTACTTGACGTCCGCATGCCGGGTGACCACCCAGTAGCCCTCGTCGTCGAATCCGGAGATACCGGCCGGCTGGGTGCACCACCAGACCGGGGCGGTCTCCCGCATCCGGACGAACTCCGGGTGCGGGATGCGGGATTGGAGCAGGTCGGGATCGGTGAAGTCGAACCCTTCGGGCAGATGAGGGCAGGGCATCGGCAACTCCAGGTCGGTCCGAGGGCCGCCCGAGCCATGCCTGACGACCCATCAGAAGTTGCCGGAAAGGTAGTAACGAGTTCTACAACCCGCAAGGGCCATGGCCGGATCTGTTGCGTGAAGACTGGGTGCGCCAGGCAGGAAGTGGGTGCAAGGTGCGTGCACGGCTCTTGCGTACCGGGGGTAAGCCTCATAAGACTGCTTGCAGAACTAGAACGCGTACTAGTTCCTTCCGTGGGCGCCGGGACGCCCCCTGCGGAAGTGCGAGGAGAGGACGAGCTCATGGCCGCGGAACCCGTCATCGTCGAAGCCGTACGCACCCCCATCGGCAAGCGCGGAGGCGCGCTCGCCAATCTGCACCCCGCCTATCTGCTGGGCGAGACCTACCGTGAACTCCTCGGCCGCACCGGCATCCATGCCGACTGCGTCGAACAGATCGTCGGCGGAACGGTCACCCATGCCGGCGAACAGTCAATGAACCCGGCGCGCAACGCCTGGCTCACCGTGGGACTACCGTACGAGACCGCCGCCACCACCGTGGACTGTCAGTGCGGCTCCTCGCAGCAGGCTTCCCACATGGTCGCCAACATGGTCGCCGCCGGAGTCATCGACGTCGGAATCAGCTGCGGTGTCGAGGCCATGTCGCGCGTACCGCTGGGCAGCGGCTCCAAGCACGGCCCCGGGAAGCCCTGGCCGGACGAGTGGAACGTCGATCTGCCCAACCAGTTCGAGGCCGCCGAACGCATCGCCCGCAAACGCGGTCTCACGCGGGAGAACGTCGACTCGCTCGGGCTGATCTCGCAGGAGCGGGCAGCCGTGGCCTGGGCCGAGGAACGCTTCAAACGGGAGACGTACGCGGTCCAGGTGCCGACCACCGAGGAGGAGCAGGCGGCGGGACAGGGTATGTGGCGCCTCGTCGACCACGACGAAGGGTTGCGGGACACCACCATGGAGGGGCTCGCCCGGCTCAAGCCGGTCATGCCCACCGCCATCCACACCGCGGGCAACTCCTCGCAGATCTCCGACGGTGCCTGCGCGATCATGTGGGCGTCCAAGCGGATGGCGCGGGCGCTCAAACTCAAGCCGCGTGCCCGGATCGTCGCCCAGGCACTGGTCGGCTCCGACCCGCACTTCCATCTCGACGGCCCGATCGACGCGACCCGTGCGGTGCTCGGCAAGGCCGGGATGTCGCTGAGGGACATCGACCTCGTCGAGATCAACGAGGCGTTCGCGTCAGTGGTGCTGAGCTGGGCGCAGGTCTTCGATCAGGATCTGGAGAAGGTCAACGTCAACGGTGGGGCCATCGCGCTCGGCCATCCGGTGGGCGCCACCGGGGCCCGGCTGATCACCACTGCACTGCACGAACTGGAGCGCAGGGACAAGGAGTTCGCGCTCATCACCATGTGTGCGGGCGGGGCGCTGGCCACCGGCACGATCATCCAGCGGCTCTGAGGACGATCCGCGGCCGGGGGTGGTGCCAGATGCACCCCGGCCGGGGGTCACGCCGTCCGGGCAGGCCGAAGGCCCCGACCGGAACCCGGTCGGGGCCTTCGTGTGAGGCTGCTTGCCACCGGCTCAGTACCAGTGGTTGGCCTGCCAGAACGTCCAGGCGGCGCACGGGCTGCCGTAGCGGGAGTTCATGTAGTCCATACCCCACTTGATCTGGGTCGTGGGGTTGGTCTTCCAGTCGGCGCCGGCCGAGGCCATCTTCGAGCCGGGCAGTGCCTGGACCAGGCCGTAGGCGCCCGAAGAGGCGTTGGTGGCGCTGGGGTTCCAGCCGCTCTCGTGCGACACGATGTTGCTGAAGCACTGGAACTGCGCCTCGTTGCCGATCATCGCTCGCGCCGTGCCCTGTACGCCGGTGGCGACGGACGCCGGTGCGGCCATGGCCGGAGTGACGCCGAGGCCCAGACCGGTGGCGCCGAGGACCGCGGCGGCTCCGGCCACGACAGCCTTGCGGCGAGCGGTGCGGGGCTGGGCGAGGATGTTACGGACGAACGACACAGGCGAACCTAACCGTTGGGGACGAGGGAGTCGCGGACCGAGCCCAACAGTGCGGGGACCGGTGCTCGTTGACCGCGTTCCGTTCCGGTGAACGCTTGCGGTGCTCGGCGACGTGACCAGTGTTAGCCGCGGCGTTCAATCGTGGCAATGACCCCTGATACGGCCTTGCCTCGCATCACGGACCGAAGGTCCCGAACCATCCCAAAAGGTTCCATAGCAGTTCGGAGGGGGTGAAGTGGGTTCCATGTACGGCTGGAAACGCTACTACTCCCGGTAGTGGAGGACTAAGGTCCTGTGGGCGCCTTCACGCCTTCGGGACCGTCGAATGTGACCTGGACCTCGAAGGACGCGCGGCGCGTGGCCCGTCGCAGCGCCTTCAGCAACGTGGAGCCGATGGTGAGGGTCAGCGCCATGGTCAGCACGGCCCGGCCCAGGTCCCAGCCCAGTGAGGTGGCCAGGCAGTACGCGAAGAAACGGACCAGATTCTCGGGCAGCGGGTCACCGGGGTGGAACGAGATGCCCGAGCCGAGGCCCGGCACGATCGTCCAGCCGTACAGGTTCATCACCGTGCCGTACGCGAACGCCGCCACACCGCCGTACGCCGCCAGCATCAGCAGCTCGGCCCGCCCGCGCAGGCGGTCCGGGGCCGGCAGCAGGCCGGCGCCCATCGTGAACCAGCCCATCGACAGCATCTGGAACGGCATCCATGGGCCCACCCCGCCGGTGAGCAGGGCGGACGCGAACATCGTCACCGAGCCGAGCACGAAGCCGAAGCCGGGGCCGAGCACCCGGCCGCTCAGCACCATCAGGAAGAACATCGGCTCCAGGCCCGCCGTACCGGCGCCGAGCGGACGCAGCGCGGCACCGACCGCGGCGAGCACGCCCAGCATCGCCACCGCCTTCGCGTCCAGGCCGGAGTCCGCGATGGTGGCGACGACCACACCGACCAGGAGCGGAAGCAGTGCGGCGAACAGCCACGGTGCGTCCTGGGAGTGGGCGAGACCGGAGTCCGCGTCCGCGAGCAGTGGCCAGCCGATGGAGACGACGCCGATCGCGCTGACGAGGAGGAGTGCGGCGATCGCACGGGGGCCCAGTCGTACGGGACGGCTTCGGCGGTCGCTCATGCGCCGGCCTCCAGCGCCCCGCGCACCTGCGTCACGGTCAGCCACTCCTGCGGGGCGAGGATCTTCGCGGTCTGCGGTGCGAACGCCGGTGACGAGACCACCACCTGCCGGGTCGGCCCGTCCGCGACGATCTCCCCGTCCGCGAGGATCACCACCCGGTGGGCCAGCTCGGCGGCGAGCTCCACGTCGTGCGTGGCCAGGACGATCGCATGTCCCTCGGCCGCCAAACCGCGCAGCACACGTATCAGCCGGGCCTTCGCCGCGTAGTCCAGACCGCGGGTCGGCTCGTCCAGCAGTAGGAGCGGGGGCCGCGCGGTCAGCACGATGGCCAGCGCCAGGGCGAGCCGCTGCCCCTCGGAGAGATCGCGGGGGTGGGTGTCGTCCGGTACGTCGGGCAGCAGCTCGGAGACCAGGGCCCGGCAGCTGCCCGCCGCCGCGCCCGCGTCGGCGTCGGCCGCCGCGCACTCGGCGGCGACCGTGTCCGCGTACAGCAGATCGCGCGGTTCCTGCGGTACGAGCCCGACCCGGCGCACCATGTCGCGCGGGTGCGTGCGGTGCGGGGCCCGGCCGCCGACGAGAACGGTGCCGGTCGTGGGCCCGACCAGGCCGACGAGGGCGGCGAGCAGCGTGGACTTGCCCGCGCCGTTGCGGCCCATCAGGGCGACGGTCTCGCCCGGTGCGACGGAGAGCGTCACCCGGCGCAGCGCCTCGACACGCCCGCGCCGCACCCCCAGGCCCTGGACCCGGGTGGTCGCTTCCGCCGCAGCTTCGGGAGCGGACCGGGGAGCGGGCGTGGGCCGGCGCCCGAACAGACCACGGCGTACGGGAGCGGCCGCGGGCAGCGGCGCCGGGGCGGTGGGCGCCGACGGAGCGGGCGACGGCGGTTCGGCCGAGGCCAGCCGCTCCCGCAGATCCGTCGCGCGGCGCCGTGCGTCGCGTACCGACAGCGGCAGCGGATCCCAGCCCGCCAGCCGGCCCAGGGCCACCACCGGCGGGTGGACCGGGGAGACCGCCATGATGTCGGCGGGGGCGCCCATCACCGGTGCGGCACCCGGCGACGGCAGCAGGACGACCTGGTCCGCGTACTGGACGACGCGTTCCAGGCGGTGCTCCGCCATCAGGACCGTCGTGCCCAGATCGTGCACCAGCCGCTGGAGCACCGCGAGGACCTCCTCGGCCGCCGCCGGGTCCAGCGCGGACGTCGGTTCGTCGAGGACCAGGACCTTGGGGTGCGGGGTCAGCACCGAGCCGATCGCGACCCGTTGCTGCTGGCCGCCGGAGAGCGTGGCGATCGGCCGGTCGCGCAGCCCGGCGAGGCCCAGCAGGTCGAGGGTCTCCTCGACCCGCCGTCGCATCACGTCGGGGGCGAGTCCCAGCGACTCCATGCCGTACGCCAGCTCGTCCTCGACGGTGTCGGTGACGAAGTGGGAGAGCGGGTCCTGCCCCACCGTGCCGACCAGATCGGCGAGTTCGCGTGGTTTGTGGGTACGCGTATCACGGCCGTCGACCGTCACCCTGCCGCGCAGCGTGCCGCCCGTGAAGTGCGGTACGAGACCGGAGACGGCGCCCAGCAGCGTCGACTTGCCGACCCCCGAGGGGCCGACGAGCAGCACCAACTCGCCCTCGGGGACGATCAGATCGACCCCGGACAGGGTCGGGCGCGCCGCCCCCTCGTACTGCACCGAGACCTGCTCGAACCGGATCACTGGCGCTCCTCGGAGTTCGCGACGGCCGCAACGGGCGGTGCGGGCGCCACCACTGCGGGCAACAGCCCGATCAGCACCGCCGCCGCGGGCCACAGCGGGAACACCGGCGCCGCCAGCGGTACGACTCCGGGATGCAGCGCCTCCGTGTCGGCACTGCCCGCCCAGATCATCGCCGCCGCGACCACCGCACCCGACCCGGCCACCATCCAGGCCCTGGCCCCCCACCGGTCGGGCCGGTAGCGGGTGCGGACCGAGCGGGCACCGCCGAGCCGGAGCCCGGCCATCGCGGCGACGAGTCCGGCGAACAGCAGCGGCAGCCCGTACACCGCACCCTGTGAGGCCAGCAGAGCGTACGTGCCGGCGCAGACCCCCAGCAGCCCGCCGAGCGTGAGGACGTTCGTCGTGTGCCGGACGGCGCGCGGCACCTGGGCCGTACGCCCGTATCCGCGTGCGTCCATCGACGCCGCCACCGCCACCGACCGCTCCAGCGCGCCCTCCAGCACCGGCAGTCCGATCTGCAGGACGGCCTTGATGCCACCGGCCGGGCGGCCCCGCAGCCGCCGTGCGGTGCGCAGCCGCACCACATCGGCAACCATGTTCGGTGCGAACGTCATCGCGACGACGACCGCGACACCCGCCTCGTACAGGGCGCCCGGCAGCGACTTCAGCAGCCGGGCCGGGTTGGCGAGCGAGTTCGCCGCGCCGATGCAGATCAGCAGGGTGGCCAGCTTCGCCCCGTCGTACAGCGCGAAGAGCAGCTGTTCGGCGGTGACCCGGCCGCCGATCCTGACGCCCTGCGCCCAGTCGGGCAGCGGCACTTCGGGCAGGGTGAACACCGGGTGCGTACCGGGGATCGGCGAGCCGAGAAAGACGGAGAACAGCAGCCGCACGCCTACGACGAACAGCCCGATCCTGATGAACGCCCCGTACGAACGGGCCCACGGCGCATCCGTCCGGCGCGCCGCCACGACGTAACCGGCCACCCCCACCAGCAGCCCGAGCAGCAGTGGATTGCTGGTCCGGGAGGCGGCGGTGGCCAGCCCGAGCGCCCACAGCCACCAGGCCCCGGCGGGCAGGGCGTTGCTGCGGGTCGCCTCGAGGGCACGCAGGGCAGGGACCTGCCGGGCCGTGCCGGCGGAGACGGTCATCCGCGGCGGCGGCGGGCCTGCACGACCGCGGCGACGCCGAGCAGAAGGACGGCGGCGACACCGGCGAGCATCCCGGCGGACGGACCGCCGCGGCCACTCCCCGGGTGGGCGGAGGCGGACGGGCTCGCGGGCGCCTGCGACGTAGTGTCGGCGTGCCCGGTGCCGGAGACCTGCTCACCGCAGCCCGAGGCCGGATAGCCGGAGATCGCGCAGAGCAGTGCCTCACTGCTGTAGCGCAGCGGCTTGGCCACGGAGGCGAGGGCCTCCGCGGCGCTCGCGTCCTCGGCGACCTGCGCGCACGCGGTACGCGGCGCGGGCGGCGTCTCCCCGTCAGGGGCGTCCGCCGCCGTGCCGGGGTCGATGACGAGCGCGACCCGCTTGGTGCCGTCCTTGGCGGGGGTGTCCGCACAGATCGCCGCGAAGTCGGGGGCGCGGCGCGGCTTCGCCGAGTCCTGGGAGTCCTCGCTCACCGAGAACCGGAAGCCCTGCACCGCACCGTCGTCGGGCCGGACCAGCGACGGGCCCTGGGTGGCATACGTCCAGCCCGTCCCCTTGCCCTCCCAGAACGACCAATAGCGGTAGCCGGCCGCGTGGGCGGTGCCCGCGCCGAACAGGGTCAGGACGGCGCCGAGAACGAGCAGCAGGGCGCCCGCCGCCGGCCACCCGGATCGATTCCCCGCCCGGTTCACAGCTGCGGGCTCTTCCGGCGGCTGCTGATGAGGAAGCCGACACCGGCACCGGCGGCGAGACCGATACCGACGAGCCACCACACGCCGAGACCGGCGTCGTCGCTGGTGCCGTCCTGCGCCGCGTAGTCGCTGGTGGCCGGCGAGGGTGTGTGGACGGCGGCCGGCTTCGGTCCGGTCGCGTTCAGCCGCTCGACCAGGTCGACACCGCCGAAGTCGCGGGCATCGGCGCCGGACGTGTGCGCGGCCACGACCAACTGGGCGTAGGCGGCGGGGCCGTTCTGGGCCGCCCAGGGCGCGGCGTGCTTCTTCAGCCAGCCGAGCGCGTCGGCCGCTTTGTCCTGGTGGCCCGCGGCGGCCAGGGCGACGACCGCGTCCGCGGTGTTGCCGAAGTCGGGCTGCTCGGTGGTGTCGGTGGCGCCCGGCATCGGCGGCTGGTTGAGGTGGCCGGTCTTCGCGAGGGCACCCGCGAGATAGTGCGCGCCGTTCTGGGCGGCCTGCTCGGGCTTGACGACGGCGCCCTTGTGGCAGGTGGGCGCCTTGTCCTCGGACGCGGAATTGTTCCAGGCGGCCAGCCCCTTGCCCATGGAACCGAGCACACCGGCAGCGGTGGCGTCCGCGTTGGCGGCGAGCTTGCCGGCCTTGTCGGGCTGGTACGCGAACGCCCCGCCGTCCTTGCCGCCGCACGGGATCGCCAGCTCGAGCAGCGCGTCGTACGGCGTTTTGCCGCCCTCGGTCGTCACATCGCCGAGCCGCTGGCCCCGCTTGGCCAGGGCGCCGATCACGATCGAGGTGGAGTTGGCGTCGCTGGGCGAGCCCGGGTTGTAACCCCAGCCGCCGTCCTCGTTCTGAACGGACTTCAGCCAGGCGACCCCGTTGTCGACGGCATCGCCGTGCCCGCCGACCTCGGCGAGCGCCTGGACCGCGGCGGCGGTGGCGTTGGTGTCCGTCATGGTCTTCGCGTCGCACGGCTTGCTGACATCCGCGCGGTACGAGGCGTAGGCGCCGCTGTCACACTGCTGGGCGACCAGCCAGTCGACGGCCGCGGCCGCGGGGGTGACCCCTTCGAGCCGCTGGGCGATGAAGGCCAGCGACTGCCTCCAGACCCCGTCGTACGTCGGGTCCTTGGTGCCGTACAGCCCGGACGGCAGCGCGACGGACGGGGTGGGCGACGGAGACGGCGCCGCCACCGCGGCCGGGGCAGCGGCCGCACAGAGCACGGTGGCGGTGGCGGCGAGCGTTGCTGCGGTGCGGCGAACGGTCATGGTGGGCTGGGCCTCTCCTGCGGTGGGAACCGGGCACAGGCACACTCAGGCACCAGGCTCCGGCCCCGTATGCCTCGACGGTGCCGGTCACCGGGGTTCCGGTGACGCGAGCCGGTCACGACCGCGGACAGGGCATTCCGACTCACCGCTGTGTCAGCGGCTCACGGTTGCGTGGTCAGTGCCGGATTCGCACCGGCTTCCCCCTGAACGGGCATGATGACGACGCCCACACTCTACCGGGGCGTAGCCCGCCCCTTCGGGCGGAGGGGCGCCCGGGACGGCGACGTACGTCACCCGTGGGGCCGGGTCGGGACGGAGCGGAGCGGTGGGAGAGGAGGTCGGTCCCTGATGACGACCAGTGCCTCATCGCGAACCGTGGCCATGGTGTGGCCTCGTCGCGTTCAGGTGGAGGAGCGGCTCGGTGTCGGAAGGCCGTCGGCGAACCCCCTCACACCGCGATGTACGTCATCGGATCGCTCCCTGTCATCGCCTCCGCGCGCCCCAGCTTCACCAGTCGGCGGACGTGGGCCTCGGCCTCCGAGACCGCGATGTTCCGTGAGCCGTGCGGGATCTGTTCCCACGGCCGGTTCCACTCCATCCGCTCGGCCAGCTGCCACGGCGTCAACGGGGTGGCCAGCAGTGCGAGCAGGCCGGTCAGCCGCTCCTCGTGGTGGTCGAGGAGTTCCTGTACGCGCCGGGCCGCGTCCGGGAACGCGTGCTGGTGGGCGGGCAGCACCTCGGCGACCCCCAGCCGGCCGATGCGCTCCAGCGAGTCGAGGTAGTCGCCCAGTGGGTCGGTGACCGTCGCGTCGTCCGGGTCCTCGTACAGCCCGATGTGCGGGCTGATCCCGGGCAGCAGATGGTCGCCGGAGAAGAGCCGGCCGCGGCCGGGCAGGTTCGCCGGGTGGTCCTCCTCCAGATGCAGGCAGACATGGCCGGGGGTGTGGCCCGGCGTCCAGACCGCCCGGAGCCGGCGGCCCGCCAGGTCGAGCAGCTCGCCGGGGACGATCTCGCGGTCCGGGAGGGCGGCGCGCAGGCCGGGCAGGGTGCGCATCCGGCCGGCGGCGCGGGCGGCGCGCAGGGGGGCGAGGTGGTCCTCGGGGGCGCCGACCGCGGTGAGTTTCACCGCCAGGTAGGTCAGCCAGGTGCCCGGTTCGGACTCGCGGGTGCGGCGCACGATCGCGGTGTCCGCGGCGTGCATCGCGATCCAGGCCCCGGATGATTCGCGGACCTGGCCGGAGAGGCCGTGGTGGTCGGGGTGGTGGTGGGTGATGACCACGCCATGGATGTCGGTGATGCCGACTCCGATGGCGGTGAGGCCCGCGACCAGGGTGTCCCAGGCCTCCGGGTCGTCCCAGCCGGTGTCGATCAGGACCGGGCCGCGGCCGGTGTCCAGGACGTGTACCAGGGTGTGGCCGAGCGGGTTGTCCGGGATGGGGACCTTGATGGACCACACGCCGCCACCGTGCTCGGTCACCTGTGTCATGTGGTCCCCATCTCTCGTCCCGTCATGCGGCCGTGCTGCGCCGCATCCACTGTAACGAGAACTCGTTCCAGTAGTAGCCCTGGTCGACTATTCCTCCGAGGTCGATCGCCGTCGGATCCGTGGACTCCTGGAACTGGAACTGGTATCAGTTCTGACACGGAGTCAGGTATGGAGTCAGGTGCGGAGTCGGTACGTGCCGGGTCGCGGGAGGCAGCAGCCATGACCGAGCTTGTCGAACACGGAAAACTGTTCATCGGCGGGGAGTTGGTCGATCCGCTCGGCCAGGATGTCATCGAGGTGATATCGCCCCACACCGAGCAGGTCATCGGCCGGGTTCCGCACGCCTGTGAGGCGGACGTGGACCGGGCTGTCGACGCCGCCCGCCGGGCCTTCGACGAAGGGCCCTGGCCGCGGGCGTCCCTCGACGAGCGGATCGAGGTGATCACGCGGATCAAGGACGCGTTCGCCGTGCGGTACGAGGAGATCGCCCGCGTCATCAGCTCCGAGAACGGAACCCCGTACAGCTCCAGTGTGATGGTGCAGGCGCTCGCCGCGATGATGGTGTGGGACGCGGCGATCACCGTCGCCCGTACCTTCCCGTACGAGGAACGGCGCGACGGCGTCCTCGGGCCGCTGCTGGTGCGCCGGGAGCCGGTCGGCGTCGTCGCGGCCGTCGTGCCGTGGAACGTCCCGCAGTTCACCGCCGCCGCCAAACTCGCGCCCGCGCTGCTGGCCGGCTGCACGGCCGTCCTCAAGGTCTCGCCCGAATCGCCCCTGGACGCCTACATCCTGGCCGAGATCGCCGCCGAGGCCGGGCTTCCCGAGGGCGTGCTGTCGATCCTCCCGGCGGACCGTGAGGTCAGTGAGTACCTCGTCGGGCATCCGGGCGTCGACAAGGTGTCGTTCACCGGCTCCGTCGCGGCCGGCCGCCGGGTCATGGAGGTCGCTTCGCGCAACCTCACCCGGGTCACCCTGGAGCTGGGCGGCAAGTCCGCCGCCGTCATCCTCCCGGACGCCGATCTCGACGCGGCCGTCGCGGGCATCGTCCCGTTCGCCTGGATGATCAACGGCCAGGCCTGTGTCGCCCAGACCCGCATTCTCGTCCCGCACTCCCGCTACGACGAGATCGCCGAGGCGTTCGCCGCCGCGGCGGGCGCTCTGAAGGTCGGCGACCCGCTCGACCCCACCACCGAACTCGGCCCGCTGGTCGCGCGGCGTCAGCAGCAGCGCTCCCTCGACTACATCCGGATCGGCCAGGAGGAAGGCGCCAAGATCCTTACGGGCGGCGGCCGTCCGGCCTCCCAGGAGCGTGGCTGGTACGTCGAGCCGACCCTCTTCGGGTCCGTCGACAACTCCATGCGCATCGCCCGCGAGGAGATCTTCGGCCCGGTCATCTGCCTGCTGCCGTACGGCGACGAGGCGGAGGCGGTGAAGATCGCCAACGACTCGGAGTACGGGCTCAGCGGCAGCGTCTGGACCGCCGACACCGAGCGCGGCATCGATATCGCCCGCCGGGTCAGGACCGGCACGTACAGCGTCAACACGTTCAGTCTCGACATGCTCGGACCGTTCGGCGGCTACAAGAACTCCGGCCTGGGACGGGAGTTCGGCCCCGAGGGGTACGGCGAGTACTTCGAGCACAAGATGATCCATCTGCCCGCCGGGTACCAGCCCGCGCAGCCCGGACCGCAGGAGGCGTGATGGGGGACCGCTGGCACGTGGAGGTCGACCGGAGTGTCTGCATCGGCTCCGGGATGTGCGTGAACCACGCTCCGGACGGCTTCCGGCTGGACTCCGCCCGGCAGTCGCACCCGGACGCCCCGGAGACCGACGCCAACGAGCAGGTGCTCGCGGCCGCGGAGGGGTGTCCCGTCGAGGCGATCACGCTGACGCTGCCCGACTCGGGCGAGGTGGTGTTCCCGCCGGAGGACTGAGGCCTCTGCCCCGCGGGGGGAATGTGAGCGCGAGGTGCGGCCCGACGCGGGACCGTCGGGCCGCACCGTCGACGGACGGGTACTACGCGGTGCAGCCGGTGTCGGCGATCACGAAGTAGCCCGCCGGTGATTCCCGCAGGGTGTGCGTGACGAACACGTTGTACAGCCCCATGTTCTGTTCGGACCCGTCGGCGTACACATAGCCGCCCGTGGTGTGCGCCCTGCCCGCCGCCACCTGGGCGTAGTTGGTCGCCGTGTAGCAGGCGCCGCCACCCGTCCCGCCGGTCGTGGTCGCCGTCACCGCGGCCGAGACCGTACCGACCGCGCCCGATCCGTCGACGGCCGCCACCGTGTAGCGGTACCCGGTCCCGGCGGACAGCCCCGTGTCGGTGAACGCCGTCGACGTGGGCCGGCCGACCTCGGTGCCGTTGCGGTAGACGGCGTACGAGGAGGCTCCCGTCACCGCGCTCCAGGACAGCGAGGCACTGGTGCCCGTGACACCGGTGACCGTCAGACCGGAGGGAGCCGGGAGCGGGTTCTCGCCGCCGCCGGGTGCGCCCTGGTCCAGCCCCCAGAAGACGCCGGTGTAGTACGACGAGCAGATCGAGTTCAGGAAGTACGCGGCTGTGGACCCGCACCGATCGGTCCCCGAGCCGGGGGAGACGGCCAGGCCGTGGCCCATGCCGGAGATGGAGTACGTCTCCACCGCGGGCTTCCCGGACGCGTCGTTGTAGACGCTCCGGGTGGTGTTGCCGGGGAGGGTGTCGGTGCTCGACGGGGTCTGGCCGATTCCCCACACATCGGTCCACTGGTCACGCAGCGCGGTCGCGTTGGCCGGGTACACCGTGTAGTCGGACGTGCCCTGCCAGATGGCGACCCGCGGCCATGGGCCGGTGTAGCCGGGGTAGCCGGCGCGGACCTTGTCGCCCCACTGGGCAGGGGTCAGCTTCTGCGGGCCCGTCTGGCAGCCGGAGGCGGCGGCCTGGCTGGTGGCGCACTGCGCGGGCAGACCGGACGCCACGGAACCGCCCGCGAACACGTCCGGGTACGCGGCCAGCAGGTCTGCGGTCATCCCGCCGCCCGCCGACAGGCCGGTGACGTACACCCGCCGCCCGTCGGAGCCGTACTGCTGCTTCGCGTGCTCCACCATCTGCACGACGGAGGCGGCCTCGCCCTTGCCCCGGGTGTCCTCGGCCGGATCGAACCAGCCGAAGCAGGAGAGCGAGTTGTTGGCGGACGTGGTCTGCGGGAAGACCACGGCGAACTTCCACAGGTCGGCGTATTTCGGCCAGCCCGAGTTGGTGTAGTAGTCGTTGGCCGTCTGCGTACAGCCGTGCAGGGCGATCACCAAGGGCGCGCCCGCGGGCAGATCGGCGGGGGCGTACTCGTACATCTGCAGGTTGCCGGGGTTCGTGCCGAAGCCGGTGACCTGCTGCAGGCCGCCGGCGGCAGCGGCGGGCTGGGTGGCGCCCACGGTGCTCAGCGTCGCCGCGACGACGCCGAGGACAGCCGTGGACGCGACGCGCCGTAGCAGGCGTCGCAGGATCGATGGGCGCACGGGGGCCTCCCTGTTCGGAACGTGCGGGCGTTCGGACATGCGGACTGTTGCCGGAACCTACGAGTCCGGGCCGTCCCCGCCCATGGGGCGGGCTGACATCCCTCGGGCCCGGCTGTGTGCGGCGCCGCCCTTGCGCCGCGAGCACCGGCGGGGAGCCGTCGTTGACATCGAGTGCGCTCGAAAATGCAAACTTCGGGTCAGCAACGCCCGTATCCGCCAAGGGCTGTTGGAAGGGAGACGGAAACTGGACGCCGCCCACTGACCACCCGCACCATGTACGCCGCCACCATGGCGACGTACGACGGTGTGTGCACCGACCCCGTGTGACGTGGGCTTCGACCTCCTTACGGTGACGACCATGGAGACTCCCCAGAGCCCGGTCCACGGGCCCGCGCCGCTCACCGTTCCGCCGCCCCGCGCCGCCGCTCCGTCACCGTCGCCCGCAGATCCGTTCCTGGCCGGGCGCACCGCCCTGGTGACCGGTGCGGCAAGCGGCATCGGGCAGGCCTGCGCCGAGGCCCTCGCCGCCGCGGGCGCCCACGTGTACGTGGTGGACAAGGCCGCCGACGCGGCCAAGAGCCTGGCGGAGCGGATCGGCGGAACGGCCTGGGTGGTCGACCTGTCCGTACCCGAGGCGGTGGACACGCTGCCGGACGACGCGGACCTGGTGGTCAACAACGCGGGGCTGCAGCACGTCGCTCCCGTGCACGAGTTCCCGCCGGACCGGTTCGCGCTGATCCACCGGGTCATGGTGGAGGCACCGTTCCGCATCTTGCGCCGCACCCTGCCCGGCATGTACGAACGAGGCTGGGGGCGCGTCGTCAACATCTCGTCCGTCCACGGGCTGCGCGCCAGCCCCTACAAATCGGCGTACGTATCGGCGAAGCACGCGCTGGAAGGACTCAGCAAGGTGGTCGCTCTCGAAGCGGCACCGCACGGGGTGACCAGCAACTGCGTCAATCCCGGCTACGTGCGCACCCCGCTCGTCGAGAACCAGATCGCCGACCAGGCCCGTACGCACGGCATCTCGGAGGAGGAAGTGGTCGGCAAGGTGATGCTGGAACGCAGCGCCATCAAGCGCCTCATCGAACCCCGGGAGGTCGCCGAGGCGGTGCTGTGGCTGTGCGGACCGCACACCGGGCACATCACCGGCACCTCGCTCGCGATGGACGGCGGCTGGACCGCTCACTGACACTCTCCAGGTACACATCGAATCCCCGACGAACGATGGCCGCCCATGTCTGCACCGCCCCCCTCCGCCGCGCCCCACCTTCGTCGCCTTCTCGACCTGCTGACCGAGGACGCTCCCGCCGAGGCACTGGGCGCCGTCTCCTCCGAGGCGCGGGCCGCCGGTGTGCCCGGGGGCGACCTCGCCGAGGTGGAGCGGGCCGCCGCCACCGCACTGCGGATCAGGGGCGCCCTGCGCCAGCACCGGCGCCGCGAGCTCCAGCTCACCGCGCTCTTCGACACCGCGGGCGATCTGGCGGCCTCCCGCGATCTGGACGACGTACTGAAGGCGATCGTCCGGCGGGCCAGGATGCTGCTCGGCACGGACACGGCGTATCTCACCCTCCCCGACGAGGAGGCGGGGGACACCTACATGCGGGTCACCGACGGTTCGGTGTCGGTTCTCTTCCAGGGGCTGCGGCTGGAGCTCGGCGAGGGGCTCGGCGGTCTGGTCGCGCAGACCGCGAGCCCGTACGCGACCCCCGACTACCGCACCGACAACCGCTTCCGTCACACCCGCAACATCAACGCCGGGGTCCTGGACGAGGGTCTCGTCGCCATTCTGGGTGTGCCCCTGCTCCTCGGCTCCAGCCGCGGCGGTACGGGGAAGGTCATCGGAGTCCTCTTCGCCGCCGATCGTGAGCCGCGCGTCTTCAGCCCCGACGAGGTCGCTCTGCTCTGCTCGCTCGCAGCCCACGCCGCAATCGCGATCGACACCGCCCGCGCCCTCGCAGACACCCGCTCGGCCCTCGACGAACTCGCCGGCGCCAACGCCGAGCTGGCCGAGGCCAACGCCGCGGTACGGGAGCACTCGGCCGCCATGCAGCGGGCCGAGGAGGCGCACGACCGGCTGACCGACCTGGTGCTGCGCGGCGGTGACGTCAAGGACGTCGCGGCGGCAGTCGCAGGGCTGCTGGACTCCCCGCTCACCATTCACGACCCGGGCGGGCGCCCGCTGGCGGCCGTCCGGCCCGACGGCGCGGGCCTCGCCGCCGACAGCATGGACGCCGGATGGCTCGCCGAGACCGCCGAGGAGTCCCGCACCGGAGCGCGCGCCGTGCACCGCGACGGCCGGTGGATCTGCGCCGTACTCGCCGGCCAGGAACTCCTGGCCCAACTGGTTCTGCACCAGCGCCGACGGCTCGACGACTCCGACCGGCGGCTCTTCGAACGCGCTGCCGTGGTCACCGGCCTCCTTCTCCTGCTGCGGCGCACGGTCGCCGAGACCGAGAACCGGATACGCGGCGAGCTGATCACCGACCTGCTGACCGACGCGGAACGCGACCCGGCCGGTCTCGCCGAGCGCGGCCGCCGCCTCGGTATCGACCTGGACCGCCCGCATCTGATGCTGGTGGCCGAGGCAGGCGCCCGGGAGAAGCTGTGTGCCGCTGCTCTGCGCTACCTGTTCGGCGGGGACACTCACGGGGTGAGCGCCGAACACGCGGGCACGGTGGTGCTGTTGGTCGCATGCGACGACGAGGATGCGGGCGCCGGTGACGCGGCGCGGGCGGCGGCGGCCCAGCTGGGCCAGCTCGTCCAGGCCCCCGTCACCGTCGCCGCCACCGGGCCGGCCCGCGGCCCGCGCGAGCTGGCCGCCGCCCACCGGGAGGCCGCCCGCTGCCTGCGCGCGATGCGGGTGCTGGGGCGTACGGGTGAGGGTGCCTGCGTCGACGAACTCGGCTTCCTCGGAGTGGTGCTGGGCAACGCGCAGGATGTCGACGGTTTCGTCGACGCGACGCTGGGGCCGCTGCTGCGGTACGACGCCCAGCGCGGCACCCAACTCGTGCGCACGCTGAGCGCGTACTTCGGTGCCGGGGGCAGCCTCATTCGCGCCAAGGACGAGCTTCACGTCCACGTCAATACGGTGGTGCAGCGGTTGGAGCGGATCCAGGTGCTGCTGGGGCGGGACTGGAACGAGCCGGACCGGGCGCTTGAGCTTCAGCTGGCGCTGCGGCTGAACCTGTTGGCGGGGGGCCAGGAGCGGTCGTGAACCGGGGCGGCCGGTTGCCGCCGTTCTGTCCTCAAGCGCCGGACGGGCTCGAGAGATGTCCTCAAGCGCCGGACGGGCCGGGTTCTGCCCGGGCGGGGTGGGTCGTACCCGGGCGGGCTGAGTTGCGCCCCGGCGGGCCTGAGGGTGTCCTCAGGCGTCGCCCGGGACGGGTGTGTTCGCCAGTGCCACCAGGCGTGTGGCGATCTCCTGCGCGCCCGCGCCACCCGTGAGCACCGTGTAGTGGTTGACGTCCGGTGCCGCCACAGGCTCCACTCGCGTGTCCCCGAGGCCGGCCGCCGCCAGTCGCTTCTCGTCGTACAGCCCCTGCTCCTCGTCCATCAGGCCGCGCGCCGCCCACAGCAGAGTCGCCGGTACCGGCAACTTCCGTACGGCCGAGAGCACTTCGTCGTCGAACAGGCCGATCCCGTCCGTGCGCACCGCCTCGATCAGGCAGGTGGAGTGCATCGCCGGCTCCTCGCCCGTCAGGTCGCGCTGGATGTACGCGTCGACCTCCGGCGACCAGGCGTCCCCGGCGAACGCGGGGTGCGCCTGCCAGAACGCCCGGTAGGCGGCGCGGTCGGCGAACGTCATCGACAGCCGGTCCATGGCCGGCCCGATCACCGCCGTCATGAGTTCGTCCGGGGACAGATGGGTGGGGGCCGGGAAGCCGACCCCGCCGTCGACGAGCAGCAGCGGACCGAAGCGGTCCGGATGCCGTACGGCGGCCAGGGCCGCCACGAACGCGCCCATCGAGTGACCGGCCAGCACCACCCGGTCCAGGCCGAGCTCCTCGGTCAGCGCGGCGACGTCATCGGCGTGTGCCGCGATCCCGTACGGCCCGGGCAGCCCGGCGCTCGCCGCCCGGCCGCGCAGATCCGGGGCGATCAGCGTGACCCGTCCGGCCAGCATCCCGGCCACCGTCCCCCAGGAGAGTGCGTTGGCCGTGATGCCGTGCAGGGCCACGACCACCGGCGCACCGGGCTGCCCGGCCGGCCAGCGCAGCGCCGCCAGCTCGCCCCCGGCGACCGGGACACGTATCTCTTCGTACGAGGTCATGAGTGCCGGTTCTCCTTCTGGGTGGCTGTGCCCGCTACGGTTGCTCCTCTGGGTGCACGGAGTGCGGAGCCCAGCCGGGACGGCAGCCGTGCCAGCCCGCCCGGCAGCAGATGTACCACGGCCACGAACAGCACACCCAGCAGGAACAGCGGCTGGGAGAGCGGTACCCGCAGCACCGCGGGCAGGTCGGCGACCGCACCCGAGCCGGCGAGATCGCCGAGCCGGTGATCGGCCCAGGTGTACAGGATGCCGCCGACCATCGGCCCCCAGCGGGTACCCGAACCGCCCAGCACCACCATCACCAGCAGCGACAGTGTGAAGTCCGACGTCGTCGTCTGGGGTGTGGAGCCGCCGGTGAGCAGCAGATGGACGAGTCCGCCGAGCGCTGCCAGCGCACCGGCCAGGACGAAGGCCGTCAGCTTGAACCCGTACGGCCTCAGCCCCAGCACCTCCACCCGGCGCTCGTTCTCCCTGATGCCCTCCCAGACCCGCCCGGTCGGGGAGCGGACCGCCCAGTGGACGACGGCCAGGGTGAGCACCAGATAGCCGAGCGCGACCCAGTACAGGTTGGCCGTGTGCTCGATGCCCACGAGCCCGGACGGCAGCAGCTCGGCGGGCGCGGCCCGGCCCTCCTCGCCGCCGGTGAAGCCACCGGGGTTGCGGGAGACCAGGATCGAGCCCGCCTGGGCGAAGGCCAGCGTCACCATGGAGAAGCCGATACCGGTGACCCGCAGGCTCACCGACCCCAGCACCAGAGCGAGCGCGATCCCGAAGCAGACGCCGACCAGGGCCGAGACGGCGAACGGCAGACCGGCCTCCAGCATGATCGTGTTGGTGGCGTAGCTGCCTGCGGCGAAGTACAGCGCATGACCGAAGGAGAGCAGCCCGGTACGACCGAGCAGCAGGTCGTAGCCGGTGGCCAGGGCGCCGAACAGCAGGCAGGTGGCGAGGAGTTGCAGGCTTCCCGCACTTCCGACGGGGCCGTCGAGCAGGCCCGGCAGCGGCAGTGCGCTGTACGGCGCGACGATCAGCACCACCAGCACGGCGGTCGGCCACCAGCGCAGCAGCCGGGCCGTGTCGGCGCCGGCCGGTGCGCCGGACGGCGCCGCCGGTGTTCCGCTCGTGCGGTCGGGTGTCCCGGTCACGGTGCTCACGCGAGCCTCCCCGTCAGTCCGCGCGGCCGTACGAGCAGCAGCGCGGCGAGCAGGACGACGACGGCCAGGTCGCCGAGGCCCGCTGCGGTGTAGTAGTTGGCGAACTGCTGGACCAGGCCGATCACGACGGACGCCGCGGCGGCGCCGGTCACCGAACCCATGCCGCCGGTGACCACCACGACGAAGGCGAAGATCAGCAGCGAGGTGCCCTGCCGGGGGTCGACCGAGCCGAAGTACAGCCCGCCGAGCGCCCCGCCGAGCGCGGCGGCCGAGCCGCCGATCGCGAAGACGAGGGTGAACGCCTTCCGTACGTCGATGCCGAGCGCGGTCACCATCGCCCGGTCCTCGACCCCCGCCCGTACGACCAGTCCGTGCCGGGTCCGCCCGAGGAAGAGCCGCAGCGCGACCAGCACCACGACCGCGGCCGCGACCAGCACCAGACGGTTGACCGGAACTTCCGCGCCCAGCAGGGAGAATGTGCCGGACAGTGCCTCGGGCCCGGGGAAGCGCAGGGCGTCCGAGCCCCAGATGCCCGACAGCAGCGCCGGGACGGCGAGCCCCACCCCGACCGTGGCGAGCACCTGCTCGCGCGGCCGGGTGTACAGCGGGCGGACGACGGCGAGTTCCAGCACCACGGCGGCGACGGTGCCCACCGCCGTACCGAAGAGGACCGCGAGGACGAAGCCCGCGCCGCCGGGGCCCGCGCCCGGCAGGTTCCCGGACGCCGCCCACCAGGTGCCGTACGCGCCGATGGAGAGCAGCGCGCCGTGCGCGAAGTTGAGCACATCCATCAGGCCGAAGATCAGCGAGAGCCCGGAGGCGATCAGGAAGTAGAGCGCTCCCAGACCGAGTCCGGTCATGGCGAGCAGAACGACGGTGGACATCAGGAATCCGCCTCCACGGAAGGTGCTTCGGTGGCAGGGCCGCGCCCCACGCCCAGCAGCCGGCGTGCCGCCTCCGCGTCGCCCAGCAGCTCACCGGCCGGGCCCTGGTGGACGGTCCGTCCGTCGGTGAGCACGGTGCAGTGGGCGGCCAGGCGCCGTACGACGGCGAGGTTCTGCTCCACGAGCAGCACCGGTACCGCCTCGGCGGCCCGCTCGAGCACCTCGGCGACCTCGGTGACCACCTTGGGCGCCAGTCCCTTGGTGGGTTCGTCGGCGATGATCAGCCGGTTGCCGTTGAGCAGGGTGCGGCCGATGGCGACCATCTGCTGCTGACCGCCGGAGAGAGTCCCGGCCAACTGCCCCTCTCGCAGCTTCAGTTCGGGGAAGAGCTCATGGACGAGCGGGTACGCCGGCTCGCCCGCCCCGCGCCGCTCGGCCAGCCGCAGGTTCTCCGCCACGGTCAGCCCGGCGAAGACGCCGCGGTCCTCGGGGGCGTAGCCGACGCCCCGCCGGACCAGCGTGTGGGTGGGCAGCGTCACGGTCTCCTCGCCGTCGAGCCGGACGCTGCCGGTGCGCGGCACGAGGCCGAGGATGCCGCGGACGGTCGTGGTCTTCCCGGCGCCGTTCCGGCCGAGGAGCGCGGTCACCCCGTGCCGGGCGACGTCCAGGTCCACCCCGTGCAGGATGTGCCGGCCGCCGATGAGGACCCGCAGGTCCCGTACGGCGAGAAGCGTTCCGGTCGTCACAGCCCCTCCCCGAGGTAGGCCTGCTGCACGGTCGGGTCGGCGGTCACGGCCTCGGGGGTGTCCAGTGCCAGCAGCCTGCCGTGGTGCATCACGGCGAGCCGGTCGGCCAGCCCCAGCAGGACATCCATGTGGTGTTCGACCATGAGGACGGTGCGGCCCTCGTCCCGGTGCAGGGTGCGGATCAGTTCGGTGAGCGCAGGGACCTCCTCCGCGCTCACTCCGGCCATCGGCTCGTCGAGCAGCATCAGCCGCGGCTCTCCCACCAGCAGCACCGCCAGCTCCAGCTTCCGTTTCTCGCCGTGCGACAGCTCGGACGCCAGGGCCCCGGCGCGGTGGCCGAGCCCGGTGCGCTCCAGTACGCCGTGTACGTCGTCGGTGTACGGGGAAGCGCGCCGCCACACGCGGTACGAACCGCCCCGGGCGGCCTGTGCGGCCAGCCGGACGTGGTCGGCCACGCTCATCCCCGGCCAGAGGCTGGACGTCTGGAACGTCCGGCCGATCCCGCGCCGGGCCCGGGCATGCGCGGGCCGGCCGCTCATGTCCGTGCCGTCCAGCGCGATGGTGCCCGACGTGGCCGTGGTCAACCCGCTGATCAGGTTGAACAGTGAGGTCTTGCCCGCCCCGTTGGGGCCGATGAAGGCGAGGAACTCGCCCTCGCGGACGTCCAGCGTGATGTCCTCGACGATGGTCGCCCCGCCGACGCCCCAGCCGAGGCCGGTCAGCCGGAGCACGGGGGCGGTGCTCCGCGCCCCGCTCCCGTGTTCCGTCGTGATGCCCGGTGCGGCCATCGGTCAGCCCGCCGAGGGCTTCGCGGGCGGCGCCACCTTGTCCATCGGCTCGGTGGTCACCAGCTTCGGCTCGGCGGTGGCGCCCTTCCCGGTCAGCTTGGCCACGAACATCGGCTGAATCAGGGCGTGGTCCTCGGCCCGCACCTGCTCCTTGCCCTTCACCCCGTCGAAGGTCCAGCCCTCCAGGGCCTTCGCCATGGCGGCGGGATCGGTGGCGCTGCCCTCCTCCACCGCGTGCACGATCATCTGTGCGGCGGTGAAGCCGTCGGGGGTGAACAGGTCGGGGGTGCCGCCGGCCTTGGTCACCGAGTCCAGCATCGACTTCTCCACGGCGTTGCCGCCGCCCGCCCCGGGGAAGTAGTGCGCCAGGAACGAGACCTTGGAACCGGCGGCGCCGAAGATCGGGTACGAGGCCGTGCCGGCCAGCCCGGTGACGACCTTGGACGCGCCCAGCACACCCTGCTGGTCCAGTGCGGTCCACAGGGCGGGGGCGGTGGAACCCGCCCAGGCCACGAAGACCAGATCGGGACCGGCGGCCTTCACCTGCCGGGCGAACGGGGTCAGGTCCGTGGCGCTCGGCGGGGCCAGCACGGAGCCGACCGTTGCGCCCTTGCCACCGAGGACGGCCTTGACCGCGGCGACGTTGGCCTGGCCGAAGGTGGAGTCCTGGGCCAGCACGGTGACCTTCTTGCCCTCGGCCTCGCCGAGCATCGTCCCGGCGGTGAGGATGTCCTGGTAGGACTGCCGGCCGGAGCGGAACGTGTAGTCGTTGATCCCGGTCACGGCGTCGGTCGCGGCGGGCCCGCTGACGTACAGGACCTTGTTCTGCGCGGCGAGCGGCGCCATCTGCAGGGCGACGCCGGAGTCCGTGGTCCCGGCGAGCACCTTGTAGCCCTTGCCGATCAGGTTCTTCGCGGCGGCGACCGCCTTGCCCGGGTCGCCCGCGTCGTCCTGCTCGGTGACTTCGATGCGGTGCCCGACGACCTTGCCGGTGCCGTGCGTCGCGTGGTCCAGGCCCGCCATGAACCCGTCGCGGTACTGCTTCCCGTAGTCCGCGAGCAGCCCGGTCCGGGAGTAGACCAGTCCCACCTTGACGGTCTGGTCCTTCGCGCCCTTGCCGGACGCGGAGTCCGCCTCGCCCGCCTTCCCGGCGGCGGTGCAGCCGGCCAGCAGGAGTCCTGCGGCGGCCAGGGTGACGACGGCGGAGAGGGATCTGCGGTGGTGGACGGTGCCTGTGGCTCTGCGACGCATGGTGACCGGCTCCTCGGCGGGATTCCTGTGATGTCGCCGAACCGTACGAACACCGTGGCGCCGTCGACATGGTGCAGGACGCCCCACCTGAGGCGGTGCGCATGTGCGGGCCGCACATGGCCCGGGGCCGGGGGTGAAGGGGCACGGCCCCGGCCCCGGCCCCGTCAACACCCCGTCATCTACGGGGACATGACCCGGCCTTGGCCCGTCAGTACCAGATCGCCTGGACCGTGGCCATGACGAACCCCGTGCCCGCGAACACGCAGCCGACGATCCCCATCACCATTCCGGCGGTCGCCTGGCCGCGGCCGCCCCCTTCGCCGCGGTCCGCCATGCGCCGCGCCGAGATGCCGAGGCACAGCGCGATGATCGGCAGCACGATCGGTATGAGCAGCAGCCCGAGGATGCCGAGCACCATCGACGCCGTCGCCTTGCCGCTGGGCAGCGGGGCGTTCCCGGGGTACGCGTGGCCGTACGCGGGCTGAATGCCGGGGGCGAACCTCGACGCGTCCCCCGTGCCACCTGCCGCACCTGATGTGTCAGCCATGTCTTCCTCTCCTTCTTTGCTGGTCATGACCATGCTAGGAGAGATCTGCGACCCTTTCGGACAGGGCTGTGGGGACAGCCCTTAGGACGCTTCCGGGGGTGTCGTCACGTCGATCAGCCGGCACACCGTCTCGATGTCTATCTTCACCTGGGCGATCGACGCCCGTCCCGACAGCCAGGTGATCAGCGCCGAGTGCCAGGTGTGCTCGATGACCCGGACCGCGGACAGCTGCTCGGGCGTCGGGTGCTCCAGCCCCATCGAGTCCAGGATGATCGCCGTCGTGAGCCGCGAGACGGTGTCCACCTCGGGGCTCACGCTGCGGTCCGCGAAGGTCAGCGCGCGCACCATCGCGTCCGCCAGATGCGGTTCGCGCTGCAGCGCGCGGAACGCCCGCATCAGTGTGTCGGCGACCCGCTGCGCCGCGTCGTCCCCGGCCGGAGGCCGTTTGCGCAGCGTCCCGTGCATGTGCTGGAGCTGGTCCTGCATGGTGGCGACCAGCAGATGGATCTTGGACGGGAAGTAGCGGTACAGCGTGCCCAGGGCGACCCCGGCGGCCTCCGCCACCTCGCGCATCTGCACCGCCTCGAACCCGCCCCTGCTGGCGAGCTGGGCGCTGGCGTGCAGGATGCGGCGGCGGCGGGCCTCCTGCCGTTCCGTCAGGGGCGGCGATGCCGGCTTGGCTTCCGCTGTCATGTGTCCCCATCCATGGCTTCTGTCCACAACCGGAGGAGGCGCGTGGGCTCCCGGCGGCGCACAGCATGCCAGGGGTGCCGGTCGTGGCGCGAATCACCTGATCCGGCCGTTGCGCCGACGCTACCTGCCGGTAGATTCGTAGCTCATTGCACGATCCAGTCTGAAACTTGTTCTAGATTAGCGTGAGCGGTTACGCTCCGGCGAACACGCAGTGAGAAGGGGGCCGAGTGTGACCGCTGAGGCCATAGAGACAGGCCCCCGCACGGGCAGTGACACGTCGGCCGCCACCGCCGACGGGCGACCGTTGCGCATCGCACTCCTCACCTACAAGGGCAACCCCTTCTGCGGCGGCCAGGGTGTGTACGTACGCCACCTCGGCCGCGAGCTCGCCCGCCTCGGTCACAGCGTCGAAGTGATCGGCGCCCAGCCCTATCCCGTACTCGACGAGGGCGTCCCGCTCACCGAGCTGCCGAGCCTGGACCTCTACCGCCAGCCCGACCCGTTCCGCACCCCGAAGCGCGGCGAGTACCGGGACTGGATCGACGCCGCCGAGGTCGCCACCATGTGGACCGGCGGCTTCCCGGAACCGCTCACCTTCAGCCTGCGTGCCCGCCGCCATCTCAGCGCCCGTCGGGGCCAGTTCGACGTCATCCACGACAACCAGACCCTCGGGTACGGGCTGTTGGCGGACCTCGGTGCCCCGCTCGTCACCACCATCCACCACCCCATCACCGTCGACCGGCAGCTGGAGCTGGACGCCGCCGACAGCCGGCGCCGCCGCGCCTCCGTACGCCGCTGGTACGCCTTCACCCGCATGCAGAAGCGGGTGGCGCGCCGGCTGCCGTCGGTGCTCACCGTCTCCGGCTCCTCCAAGCAGGAGATCGTCGACCATCTCGGGGTGCGGCAGGACCGGATCCATGTCGTGCACATCGGCGCGGACACCGACCTGTGGTCGCCCGACCCGTCGGTCGCCGAGGTGCCCGGCCGGATCGTCACCACCTCCAGCGCCGACGTCCCGCTGAAGGGCCTCGTCCACCTCGTCGAGGCGCTCGCCGAACTCCGCACCGAGAACCCGCAGGCGCACCTCGTGGTCGTCGGCAAGCGGGCCGAGGACGGCCCCGTCGCGCAGGCCATCGAGCGGTACGGACTCCAGGACGCCGTCCGGTTCGTCAAGGGCATCAGCGACGCCGAACTCGTCGACCTGGTGCGCAGCGCCGAGGTCGCCTGCGTCCCCTCGCTGTACGAAGGGTTCTCGCTGCCCGCCGCCGAGGCCATGGCCACCGGCACCCCGCTCGTCGCGACCACCGGCGGTGCGATCCCCGAGGTCGCGGGTCCGGACGGCGAGACCTGTCTGGCCGTCCGGCCCGCCGACGCCGGGGCCCTGGCCGCCGCGCTCGCCCGGCTGCTCGGCGACCCGGAGCTGCGGGGCCGGCTCGGCGCCGCGGGCCGCGCCCGGGTGCTGGCCCGGTTCACCTGGAAGCAGGCGGCCATCGGCACCGCGGAGCTCTACCGGCAGGCGATCGCAGCCCGCGCCGCCACCACGCAACCCGCCGGCCGACCGTGACCCCGCAGTCCGCCCCCGCTGTCCCCACCCCCTGAAACCCCCTCGACCGCGAAAGCAGGCACTCGTGCTGACCGTGGACTTCACCCGCTTCCCGCTCGCCGCAGGCGACCGAGTGCTCGACCTGGGCTGCGGCGCCGGACGCCACGCCTTCGAGTGCTACCGGCGCGGCGCCCAGGTCGTGGCACTCGACCGGAACGGCGAGGAGATCCGCGAGGTCGCGAAGTGGTTTGCGGCGATGAAGGAGGCCGGGGAGGCTCCCGCGGGCGCCACCGCCACCGCGATGGAGGGCGACGCGCTCAACCTGCCGTTCCCCGACGAGTCCTTCGACGTCGTCATCATCTCCGAGGTGATGGAGCACATCCCCGACGACAAGGGCGTGCTCGCCGAGATGGTCCGGGTCCTCAAGCCGGGCGGCCGGATCGCGATCACGGTGCCGCGGTACGGCCCCGAGAAGGTCTGCTGGACGCTCTCCGACGCGTACCACGAGGTCGAGGGCGGCCACATCCGCATCTACAAGGCCGACGAGCTCCTCGGCAAGATCCGCGGCGCCGGCCTCAAGCCGTACGGCACCCACCACGCGCACGCGCTGCACTCCCCGTACTGGTGGCTCAAGTGCGCATTCGGAGTCGGCCGCGACGGCAAGGACGCAGCGCTGCCCGTCCGTGCGTACCACAAGCTGCTGGTCTGGGACATCATGAAGAAGCCCGCCGTCACCCGGGTCGCCGAGCAACTGCTCAACCCGGTCGTCGGCAAGAGCTTCGTCGCGTACGCCACCAAGCCGCACCTGCCCATGGCCGCTGCCGCTGCAGTTGCCGCGAACGACCCTTCGAAGGCCGAGGCGTGACCACTCCCGAGCAGACCGAACACCTCGTGCTGCCCGGAGTGCTCACCGCGGAGCAGGCGACGGAGACCGTCGCCGCGCTGCTCGCCGTGCAGCGCGAGGACGGTGCGCTGCCCTGGTTCCGAGGCCACCACCTCGACCCGTGGGACCACACCGAGGCCGCCATGGCCCTCGACGCCGCGGGCGAGCACGCCGCCGCGGAACGTGCGTACGACTGGCTGGCCCGGCACCAGAACAAGGACGGCTCCTGGTTCGCCGCCTACCACGACGGCGACCCGGACCGGCCGACCGACCGGGGCCTGGAGTCCAACTTCTGCGCGTACGTGGCCGTCGGCGTCTGGCACCACTACCTTGCCACCGGCGACGACGGGTTCATCGACCGGATGTGGCCGACCGTGTACGCGGCCGTCGAATTCGTCCTGCGGCTCCAGCAGCCCGGCGGCCAGATCGGCTGGAAGCGCGAACCCGACGGCACCCCCGTCGTCGACGCCCTGCTGACCGGCAGCTCCTCCATCCACCAGGCACTGCGCTGCGCACTCGCCATCGCCGAGCAGCGCGAAGAGCCGCAGCCGGACTGGGAGCTGGCGACCGGCGCGCTCGCGCACGCGATCCGCAGCCACCCGGAACGCTTCCTCGACAAGAGCCGCTACTCGATGGACTGGTACTACCCGGTCCTCGGCGGCGCGCTCACCGGAGCGGCCGCCAAGGAGCGGATAGAGGAAGCCTGGGACCGCTTCGTCGTTCCCGGCCTCGGGGTGCGCTGCGTGCTGCCCAATCCGTGGGTGACGGGCGGCGAAAGCTGCGAACTCGCCCTGGCCCTCTGGGTGATGGGGGAGTCCGACCGAGCCCTGGAGATCCTCCAGTCCATCCAGCATCTGCGCGCCGAGGGCGGCATGTACTGGACGGGGTACGTCTTCGAGGGCAACCGGGCGTTCTGGCCGGAGGAACTCACCACCTGGACGGCCGGATCGCTGCTGCTCGCCGTGGCCGCCCTGGGGGGCGACGAGGCGACCATCGCGGTGTTCGGCGGCGAACGGCTGCCGACGGGCCTGGAACCGGACTGCTGCGCACCCTAGGGGCGGGCCGGACGGCCGGGCCGGGGGTTACGGACGGCGGATCCGGCCCGCCACTGCGTGTCCGATGAAGAGATAGACGATGGCTGCGAGGCCGTATCCGGAGACGACCCGCGCCCAGGCCTCGTCGAACGTGAACAGGTCGTACGACCAGCCGGCCAGCCAGCGGGCGGCGTTCTTGACGAAGGCCACGAGGTCGTTGCCCCGGTTCGCGTCCAGCAGGTACATCAGGATCCACAAGCCGATGATGAAGGCCATGACATCGGCCACCACGGCTATGACACGTGCGGCGGTGCTGCTTCTCGTGCCTATTCCAGGAGACATGGATATCGGATTGCCGCTTTCCGCGGCCCGAAACCCGGTCGGCACCCCTTGAGTGGCGCGGCACCCGGACCCGGGTGAGCCTGGCAGGGCGTGCCGGGCTGCGGCACCCACCGCAGAAGTCACCGTTGATGTGCCCCGTCAGGGAGGCCCGCTGTGCCCAGTTCCGTCCCGCTCCGCCGTCTGTTCGTGGCGCTGCTGTTGTCCTGCACCGTACTGGTGAGCGCCACGGCGTGCGGCAACGACTCCGGCACCAGCGCGAGCGCCTCCGCGTCACCGAGCGGTACGGCGTCGCCGCAGAAGCAGAAGCTGGCCAAGACGAGGTTCGTCGCCAACGCCGGGCTCGCTGCGGGCGCGACGTACCAGTGGATCATCAAGCCGTACCGTGCGGGCAAGTTCAAGAAGGGCGCGGACGGACGGACGTTCGCACTGGTCAAGGCCGGGCTCGCGGGCGGCTTCGCCTACAACCGGCTCAAGGCGGCAGCGGAGAATGCCAAGGGCGACCCGCTGCTGTCGAAGGCGGTCGCACCGCTGACGGCGGGCATCGAGTCGCTCAAGGGACTCGGCGCCAAGCTCCGCAACGGCCAGGCGGGCGCGGGGGATGTCGGCGCCTTCGAGGACGTCATCACCAACATCAAGGACGCCGGCAGGAGTGCGGGCGCCGAGGTGAAGGACAAGGTGCCGTCCGCCTCCCAGCTCGGTGGATAACCGCATGGGGGAGGCGCCACACGAGCAATAGGGTGCCGTCATGACGCTTCTGGCGCACGACCACTACTGCGAAGAGATCCTCCGTCAGACCGACGGGCTGAGAGCCGTGATCAGCGGCGCGGACCTCGGTGCGAAGGTTCCGACCTGCCCCGAGTGGACGCTGCGCGACCTCGCGGTCCACGTCGGTGGCGCCCACCGCTGGGTCAACGAGATCGTCCTCAGCCGGGCGACCGAGGCGGTCCCGGACGAGCGGGTGCCGCAGTTCACACCGGACGGTGACGACCCCGCGGTGCTCGACGCGTGGCTGGCCGACGGGGCCGCGAAGACCGTCACCGCCCTGCGCGAGACCGGTGCCGGGCAGCCTGTCTGGGCCTGGGCATGGGACCGGAGCACCGGATTCTGGGCGCGGCGCATGGCCCACGAGACGGTCGTCCACCGCGCGGATGCGGCCGTCACGGTGAACGCCGACTACGAGGTGGCGCCCGAGCTGGCGGCCGACACCATCGACGAATGGCTGGAGATCGTCGCCTTCGCGCAGTCCGAGGGGGACAGGGAGGCTGTGGAGCTCCGGGGGGCCGGAAGGTCCCTTCATCTGCATGCCACGGACACGCCCGGGGCGGAGTGGCTGATCGAGTTCGGCGACGACGGGTTCACCTGGCGGCGGGCGCACGAGAAGGCGACGGTCGCGGTGCGCGGTCCGCTGACCGATCTGATGCTGGTGTTCAACCGGCGGCAGGGCGTGGACAGTGGGCGCGTCGAAGTGCTGGGCGAGCGGGAGCTGCTGGACTTCTGGTTGGAGCGGGCGACGTTCGCATGAGGCGGGCGCTCAGGCGTTGTTGAGATCTGCCAGTACGCGCAGCGTGTGGGGATCCGGTGCCGTGATCAGCAGGTCGGTCACCGGGCCCTTGCGCCACAACTCCAGCCGCTCCGCGATCCGTTCACGCGGTCCGACGAGCGAGATCTCGTCTGCGAACGCGTCCGGCACGGCCAGCACCGCCTCCTCCTTGC
Organism: Streptomyces sp. NPDC051664; assembly: GCF_044453545.1. Classification (NCBI taxonomy): domain Bacteria; kingdom Bacillati; phylum Actinomycetota; class Actinomycetes; order Kitasatosporales; family Streptomycetaceae; genus Streptomyces; species Streptomyces sp. NPDC051664. The sequence continues at coordinate 448,485 of NZ_JBITCU010000003.1, forward strand.
GGCCCTCCAGGAACAGCCGCTGGATCCGTCGCGCCTCCTCCTCGAAGCCCATCCGGGCCATCAGGTCGGCATGGAAGTTGCGGGCGGCATGGCCCATCCCTCCGATGTAGAAACCGAGCATCGCCTTCACCGGTAGCAGTCCCTCCGAGACATCGTCACAGACGTGCGCGCGGGCCATCGGCGCGATCATGAAGCCGTCGGGGAGGCCGGTCAGCGAAGCCTCGTACACATCGGTGCGCAGCGGCGACCAGTACAGCGGCAGCCAGCCGTCCGCGATCCGCGTCGTCTGCGCGATGTTCTTGGGCCCCTCCGCGCCCAGCAGCACGGGCAGACCGGCTCGCAACGGATGGGTGATCGGCTTCAGCGGCTTGCCGAGGCCGGTCGCGTCCGGACCGGTGTACGGATGCGAGTGGAAGCGTCCGGCCAGCTCAACAGGGGCCTCGCGCCTGATCACTTGACGGATGATCTCGACGTACTCGCGGGTAGCGGTCAGTGGACTCTTCGGGAACGGGCGCCCGTACCAGCCCTCCACCACCTGCGGCCCGGAGAGCCCGAGCCCGAGCATCATCCGGCCGCCGGAGAGATGGTCGAGGGTCAGCGCGTGCATGGCGGTCGCGGTCGGGGTGCGCGCCGCCATCTGCGCGATGCCGGTGCCGAGCCGGATACGGGAGGTGTGGGCGGCGATCCAGGTCAGTGGGGTGAAGGCGTCGGAGCCCCAGGCCTCCGCCGTCCACACCGAGCCGTAGCCCCGCCGCTCCGCCTCGCGAGCGAGCTCCAGATGGGCGGGGTTCGGGCCGCGGCCCCAGTAGCCGAGAGCGAGTCCGAGCCGCATATCGGTCCCTCCGACCATGTGTGACGGTGCGTCAGTTCGATCCGCACGGACGGAGGGTACGACAGCGGCCCCCCACCCGGAAGGGGCGAGGGGCCGGCAGAATGGGGCTGCGGTCAGCCGCGCTGGATGCCCGTGGTGTCCTGAAGCACACCGCGACGGCCGTCCTGGGTCTGGGCGATGAGGCCCGGACCGCGCTGCTCCACCGCGAGGTACCAGGTGCCCGGCGCCAGTTCGGCGATCGGGCTCGGCGAACCGTCCTCGCCGTACAGCGGACGGGCCACCGGCACCGCGAACCAGAACGGCGTGAAGTCACCGGCCGGCGCCGGGCCGCCCTGCGGGGCCTGCTGCGCCTGCGGCGCGTGCGCCATGGCGGGATCGGGCTGACCGGGCTGCGGCTGCTGCGCACCGTACGGCTGCGGCTGACCCGGCTGGGCGCCGTACGGCTGCTGCTGGGCGCCGGGGTAGCCGTAACCCTGGCCCGGCTGCGGCTGGCCACCGTACGGCGACTGCACGGCCTGCGGACGCGGGGCGCCCATCAGGGGAGCCTTGAGCGCCGGGACGAGCGGCGTCGCGACCGCGCCGCCGGCGAGCGCGATGGTCGCGAGCAGGCCGAGGATCAGGCCGGTACCCGCGTCGCTGGCGTCGATGGTCGTCCAGAAGGCCGTCCACAGCGCGAAGACACAGAAGGCGGCTCCGAATTGACCGAGGTCGAGGCCGACAACCTTGCGGCTAGGCATGGCGCGGCCCACAACCACCAGCACCGCACCGATGATTCCGGCCAGGAAGACGCTCATGAGGACCCCGAGGGCGTCCCAGGCATTCGGGGTCTCGTAGCTGGAGCAGTTGAGGCCCGCAGGGCAATCGAAGCCGGAGAGCTCGAGGAAAGAGGCGATGAACAGCACCACCGCTGCGCCGATCACCACGCCATCGCCTCGAGTGAGGGAGCGGATATTCACGTGAAGGTCCTTAGTCGGTCGTCTCGTCGGGGCGGTCGTCGCTGCCGCCGGTACGGCGGGCACGGCGCGAAGCTCGGAGGCGGCTCCCCACCGTACGGATGAATCTATCGTCTGCCCGGACGGGTTGCGTCCCGGCCCGGACGTTGGGCGGTCATCCCCCGTAATACCTCCGCACAACTACCGTGCTTTACCCCTTGAAGTAGGAAGTGATGCCATCGGCAATGCCTTGTGCGGCCTTCTGGCGCCAACCCGCACTGGTGAGCAGAGCGGCGTCCTTCGGATCACGCATATTGCCGCACTCGATGAACACCTTGGGCACGGTCGACAAATTCAGCCCGCCCAGATCACTGCGGGTGTCCAACCCCGTATTGCCGCCGACGTAATTGGAAGGCGCACTTCCGGTGGCGCGGACGAAGAGCCCCGCGATCCGGGTGCCGAGATCGCGCGACGGATCCACGATCTTCGAGGTGTCAGCGGCTCCGCCGCGCACAAGTGCGGGAAGGATCACATGGAACCCCCGGTTGCCGACCCCGGAACCGTCCGCGTGCACCGAGACGACCGCATCGGCCTTGGCGTTGTTGCCGATCCGGGCCCGTTCGTCGACGCACGGCCCGTACGGGCGGTCGTTGTCGTACGTCAGGATCACCTTCGCGCCCTGAGCCTGGAGCAGCGCACGCAGCCGGTGCGACACGTCCAGCGTGAACTGGGCTTCTGCGTAACCGGAGTTGGTGGACGTGCCGGTGGTGTCGCACTCCTTGCGCGTGGTGCCGATGTCCACCTGACGGCTGATCTCACGGGTGTGCAGACGGTTGTTCGGGTTGTGCCCGGGATCGATGACGACGGTCTTCCCGGACAGTGGCCCTGACGCCCGGCCGCCCGTGGTCTTCGAGGGGGACGCGGACGGCGGCGATGCGGACGTCCTGTCCGGCGCCGGAGCGCTCCTCGAGGGCGAGACCGACGGCGGCGCGGCGGAGATGGCGCTGCTGCCCTGCCGGGGCCGGGCCTGCGCTTCGCCGCTGTCACCGCCCGCGCCGCAGCCCGCGGCGCTCAGGCACACGGCTGCGAGCGCGGCGGCGACGAGCAGGGGCCGGCGGTACGGGGTGGGGGAAACGCTGTCGTCGTACGGCACGCCGCGATGCTATCGGGGCGGCTCAGATCCCCGTTCCCGTACGGCGCAGGACGCGCAGCGAGTCCGTGACGGACACCTCGGTGAACGCCCCGGACTCCAGTGCCCGCAGATACACCCGGTACGGGGCCTGGCCGCCGTGCGCGGGATCGGGGAACACGTCGTGGATCACGAGCAGCCCGCCCTCGGCGACATGCGGCGCCCAGCCCTCGTAGTCGCCGTTCGCATGCTCGTCGGTGTGCCCGCCGTCGATGAAGACGAAGCCGAGCTTCCCGCCCCAGACGGCCGCGACCTGCGGGGACCGGCCGACGAGCGCCACGACATGGTCCTCGAGCCCGGCCGCGTGCAGGGTGCGGCGGAACGTCGGCAGCGTGTCCATCCGGCCGACCTCCGGGTCCACGACGGTCGGGTCGTGGTACTCCCAGCCGGGCTGCTGCTCCTCGCTGCCACGGTGATGGTCGACAGTGAGCGCCGTCACACCGGCCGCCCGGGCGGCATCGGCGAGCAGGACCGTGGACCGCCCGCAGTACGTCCCGACCTCCAGCAGCGGCAGACCGAGCGCGGCGGCGTCGGTGGCGGCCGTGTAGAGGGCGAGCCCCTCACCCACCGGCATGAACCCCTTGGCGGCCTGAAAGGCGGCGAGAATCTCGGGCTTGGGCTCGGCGGCCACGGGGTTCCTCCTGGCGGTACGGGGATCGAACGGCGCCCCATGGTGCCGTACGGCCTGGTCGGCACTCTCGGCGGGGGTCGGGAGCGAGGCATGTCAGGGATGGCCTTCCCGGCGAGATCATTGCGCACGGTGCATGGCGTTCGGTCGGACACAGCAGGGAGCGGTGGGCCGGGCCCACCGCTCCCTGCTGTGTTGCTCGGGTTGCCTCCGCGCCTCTCAGCCGCTCACGACGGCACCGCGGTTCGACGCTCCGGTGCGCTGACCGTCAGTACGAGGTCGACCTCGGCCGGCAGGCCGTTCGACGGGTACGTCGCCGGGCAGGCGCGCGGCGCGTATCCGGTGGCGGAACCGGCCAGCACGAAGGTGCCGGTGGACGGGGCGGCCAGGGCGTACCGGCCGGCTTCGTCCGTCACGGTGAGCCCCGCCTGCCGCCCCCTCCGGTCGATCAGCGTGACGTTGGCGCGGGCAACCGGCGTACCGTCCGCATCCAGCACCCTGCCCCGGAAGCCGTCCGATCCGGCGACGGGGTGCGAGGCCTCCTGGGCGGGTGCCGCCACGTCCGTGCTGCTGGCCAGCAGTACCGGCCGCAGCGCGTCGCGCTGCGACGGCAGGAACGCGGCCAGTACCAGACCGATCAGCACCGCACCCGTCGCGATCATGAACGAGGTCCGGAACCCCTCCATCGAAGGCACCTGCACCGGACCCATACGCACCGAGGTGTTGGCCAGCACCATGCCGATCACGGCGCTCGACACCGACGTACCGATGGACCGCATCAGAGTGTTCAGACCGTTGGCCGCGCCGGTCTCCGACGGATCGACGGCCCCGATGATCAGCGCGGGCAGCGAGGAGTACGCGAGACCGATACCGGCCCCGAGCACCACCGCGATCACCACGGTCTGCCAGGCGGCACTCATCAGGCCGAGCCCTGCCCCGTAACCGATCGCGATGATCAGCATGCCGAGCATCAGCGACACCTTGGGGCCGCGGCGGGCCGACAGCCGGGCGTACAGCGGGGCGACGAACATCATGGTCAGACCGAGCGGCGCCACGCACAGCCCCGCCACGACCATCGACTGCCCGAGGCCGTACCCGGTCGACGCCGGCAGCTGGAGCAGCTGCGGCAGGACGAGCGAGACCGCGTAGAACGCGACGCCGACCATCACCGAGGTGAGGTTGGTGAGCAGTACCTCGCGCCGGGCCGAGGTCCGCAGATCGACCAGCGGCGCCGGGCTGCGCAGCTCGAAGAGCCCCCACAGCACCAGGATCAGCAGGGACGCGGCGATCAGTCCGAGCGTGGTGGCCGAGGTCCAGCCCCAGTCGCTTCCCTTGGTGATCGGCAGCAGCAGGCAGACCAGGCCGAGCGAGAGCCCGAGCGCACCGGGCAGATCGAACCGGCCGGGCGCCCGCAGCGAGGTCTCCGGTACGGCGAGGACGGTCAGCACCATCGACAGCACCCCGAGGCCGGCCGCGCCGAAGAACAGCGTGTGCCAGTCGGCGTGCTGGGCGACCAGTGCGGCGGCGGGCAGCGCGAGCCCGCCGCCCACCCCGATCGAGGAGCTCATCAGCGCCATCGCCGAGCCGAGCTTCTCGCGCGGCAGCTCGTCGCGCATGATGCCGATGCCCAGCGGGATGGCGCCCATGGCGAAGCCCTGGAGCGCCCGCCCCGCGATCATGACCACGAGTTGATCGGTGAAGGCGCAGATCAGCGAGCCGATCACCATCACGGCGAGGCTGGTGAGCAGCATCTTCCGCTTGCCGTAGAGGTCGCCGAGCCGGCCCATGATCGGTGTGGCAACGGCGCCCGCGAGCAGGGTCGCGGTCATCACCCAGGTGGCGTTGGACGGATCGGTGTGGAGAAGGGCGGGCAGGTCCTTGATGACGGGGACGAGCAGGGTCTGCATGACCGCGACGGTGATACCCGCGAAGGCGAGAACGGGGACGACACCGCCACCCGCACGGTGGTTCCGCGGATCGGGGAGCGGCTGCTCCCCGGCGTGCTGATCGTGCGTCGCTTGTGGCATTCGTGCGGCCTCCGGGCAGCGGAATAAGGGGGGTGAGGTGGAGTGCGGTCCGGCGGCGGGCAGCAGTGACCGCCAAGTGCGTGCAGGTTGAACACTTCCGGACGTCCGCCGTATTCCTGTGAACGCCGGGCGAATGGGACGCGACGCGGTACTCGGCGGGAAGCGTACGGTTGCCCGACCTTCCATCGGATTGGAACGTGTTCTACTCTTGCGCCGTTCCAGTGGCCGCGACCGGCGAGGATCCACGCATGGGCATCGCAATCACCCAAGAACAGAGGGAGCTGGCGCAGTCCGTACGGGGGTGGCTGGCGCGCGCCGTGCCACCGGAGGAGATCCGCAAACTCCTCGACGCGACCGCCCCTTCTGTGCCCGGCGTGCGCCCCGGCTACTGGGACGGGCTCGCGGATCAGGGGCTGCTCGCGCTCCATCTGCCCGAGGAGCACGGGGGAGGGGGTGGCGCACTCCTCGACCTCGCCGTGGTCCTGGAGGAGACGGGGCGGGCCGCGCTCCCCGGCCCCTACCTGACGACCGTACTCGCCTCCGCGCTGCTCGGCGCGGCAGGCACGAGTGATCTTGCACCCGCCCTCGCGGACGGCACCCGCATCGGCGCCGTTGCCCTCGGCCCCGGCACCCTCACCGCAGTGGAGTGCGAGGGTGGCCATCTCCTCGACGGCGTCGCCCCGCCCGTGCTCTGCGGCGCCGATGCCGACCTGCTCCTGCTCCCCGCCGCATCGGCCGGCGGCACCCGCTGGTTCGCCGTCGACTCCGCCGCCGAAGGGCTGACCGTACGCCCGCACCGCGGCGCCGATCCGACCCGCCACACCGCCGAGGTCCGCGCCGGCGGCTTACTCGTCCCCGTGGCCCGTGCCGTACGCGTCGACTCCGGGACCGTCCGCGACCTCGCCGCCGTTCTGTTCGCCGCCGAGGCATGCGGCACCGCCGCCTGGGCGCTGGACACCGCCGTCGCATACGCCAAGGTCCGTGAACAGTTCGGCCGCCCCATCGGACAGTTCCAGGGCATCAAACACCTCTGCGCCGACATGCTCGTACGCGTCGAGCAGGCCCGCGCGCTGGTGTGGGACGCCGCCCGCGCAGCGGACGAGGCCCCGGAGACGCGCGCAATGGTCGCTGCCCTCGCCGCGGGCACCGCTCTGGACGCCGCCTACAGCTGCGCCAAGGACTGCATCCAGATCCTCGGCGGTATCGGCTTCACCTGGGAGCACGACGCCCACCTCCACCTGCGCCGGGCCGTGGTGGCGCGCCAGCTGCTCGGGGCCGGGGACGCCCACCGGCTGCGGGCCGCCCGGCTGGCCGGAGGCGGGGCTCGCCGCGAGCTCGCCCTGGAACTCCCCGCCGAGGCCGCCCGCCACCGCGCCGAGGCGCGCGAGACCATCGCCGCCGCCCGTGGCCTCGACCCGGAGGCGGCCCGCCGCGCTCTCGTCCCGACCGGCTACGCCGCCCCGCACCTGCCCGCTCCGTACGGGCTGGACGCCGGACCGGTGCAACAGCTGGCCGTGCAACAGGAGCTGAAGGAACAGGGTGTGAAGGTGAGCGGCCTCGGAATCGCCACCTGGGTGGTGCCGTCGCTCCTCGCGTACGGGACACCGGAGCAGCAGGACCGCTATCTCCTGCCCACCCTGCGCGGCGAACTCCTGTGGTGCCAGCTGTTCTCCGAGCCCGGCGCCGGCTCCGACCTCGCCTCGCTCCGGACGAAGGCCGAGCGGACCGCCGACGGCTGGCGGATCAACGGCCAGAAGGTGTGGACGAGCGCCGCCCAATGGGCCGACCACGGCATCCTGCTCGCCAGGACCGACCCGGACGCCCCCAAGCACCAGGGGATCGGCTACTTCCTCGTCGACATGAAGAACACCGCAGGCATCCACATCCGCCCGCTGAAGGAGATCACCGGTGACTCCCTCTTCAACGAGGTGTACTTCGACGACGTCCTGCTGCCCGCCGACGCCGTCGTCGGCGACATCGGCGACGGCTGGCGGGTCGCCCGCAACACCCTCGGCAACGAACGCGTCCACATGGCCGACCAGATGACCTTCGACACCGGCCTGGAAGCGCTGATCGACCGCTCCGGTGAATTCGACGGCACGTACCGGGCACGGATCGGCGCACTCGCCGCCGAGGCGCACGCGCTCGCCTGCATCGGGCTGCGGACCACCATGCAACAGGTCTCAGGCCTGGAACCGGGCGCCGGGGCATCCATACGCAAACTCGTCCAGACCACCCACCAGCAGAAGGTCGCCGAGCTCGCCCTGGAACTTCTGGGGCCGGTCGGTGCGACCGACCAGGGCCCCGGGGCGCTGGCCCTGCACGGCTTTCTGATGTCCCGCTGTCTGACCATCGCGGGCGGCACCACCCAGGTCCAGCTCAATGTCGTCGCCGAGCGCATCCTCGGCCTGCCCCGGGACCCGTGACACTGGAGTACCCGGTGATCCGGCACATGAACAACCTGGAGTCCGTCCTCACCTACGGGGCACCACGGAGATGCACACCCTCGCTCTCGGGCGGGCGCTCACCGGTCACGCAGCCTTCCGCTGACCGGCCCCCGCTGCCATCATCTGACGCATCGTCAGATAAGTCGGAGTGTGGCAGCGGCCCGGGAGGAAAGACCATGAAGGCCTACATCGTCGGTGTCGGGATGACGAAGTTCGAGAAGCCCGAGACGCGCGACTGGCAGTACTGGGACATGGCGGAGGAGGCCGGGAGCGCGGCGCTCGCCGACGCCGGGGTCCGCTACGAGCAGGTGCAGCAGGTCCCCGTCGGCTACTGCTTCCAGGCCTCCACGGCCGGCCAGCGCGCCGCGTACGAACTCGGACTGACCGGCGTACCCGTCTACAACGTCAACAACAACTGTGCGACCGGCTCCACCGCGCTGATGATGGCCCGCCAGTTCGTCGAGGGCGGCATCAGCGACTGCGTGCTCGCGCTCGGATTCGAGAAGATGGCGCGCGGGGCACTGGGCGGCGGCGGATCCGACGGCGGCGCCGCCGACTTCCGGACGTCGCCCGTTGCCCGGCACTACGGGATCATGGCCGCCGCCCACGGCTTCGAGATGTCCCCGCCCACCGCCCAGATCTTCGGCAACGCGGCCCGCGAGCACATGGAGCGGTACGGGACGACCGAGGCGCAGCTCGCGGCGGTCGGCGCCAAGAACCACCGGCACTCGGTGAACAATCCGTACGCCCAGTTCCAGGACGCGTACACGGTCGACGAGATCCTCGCCGCCCGGACCGTCCACCGCCCGCTGACCAAGCTCCAGTGCTCGCCCACCTCCGACGGGGCGGCCGCCGCCGTCGTCGTATCGGAACGGTTCGTCGAGAGCCACGGGCTGGGCGACCGGGCCGTCGAGATCGTCGCCCAGGCCATGGCGACCGACACCGGTGAGTCGTTCGCCTCCGGCACCTGCATCGATGCCGTCGGCCGGCCCATGTCCCGGGCCGCCGCCCGGCAGGTGTACGAGAGCTCGGGGCTCTCGGCGGCGGACCTCGACGTCATCGAGCTGCACGACTGCTTCTCCATCAACGAACTCCTGACCTACGAGGCGCTCGGCCTGTGCGGCGAGGGCGAGTCCGGCAAGCTCGTCGAGTCCGGGGCCACCACCTACGGCGGCCGCTGGGTCGTCAACCCGTCCGGCGGGCTGATCTCCAAGGGCCACCCGCTCGGCGCCACCGGCATCGCCCAGGCCGCCGAACTCACCTGGCAGTTGCGCGGTGAGGCGGGCCCCCGGCAGGTGCCCGATGCCCGGGTCGGACTCGCCCACAACATCGGGCTCGGCGGCGCGGCGGTGGTCACGCTGCTCCGTCGCTGAGGGCTGTCCCGTAATCCCTGGCGGGCGCACGACGACAGCTGGCCACGGCACCTCGCCGCGTTGTCGGAACGCCCGAATACGACCGGCAAGAGGACGCCCCTCAGCCTCGCGCTGCACCGCATCCGACGCCGCGCGCTGATCCACCAGGGATTACGGGTCAGGCCTTGGTCGGAGCGGGGCCCGACCATATACCGATGTACGGGGCGCAGGGCGCCTGCGAGTATGACGCCCATGGCAGACGTCACGACACCCGCGCATGTGCAGAACCGGCGAACACCCCGCACCTGGGCGGTGGTGCTCGCCGCCTGCGTCGGCCAGTTCCTCGTCGTCCTCGATGTGTCGGTCGTCAATGTGGCGCTGCCGTCCATGCGATCCGACCTGGGGCTGAGTGCCGCGCAGCTGCAGTGGGTGCTCAACGCCTACGCGATCGCGTTCGCCGGCTTCATGCTGCTCGGCGGGCGGGCCGCCGACCTGTACGGCCGCAAGCGGATGTTCCTGGTCGGACTCGGTCTGTTCACCGCGGCCTCGCTGGCCGGCGGATTCGCGCAGGAGGGCTGGCAGTTGCTGGCCGCCCGTGCGGCGCAGGGGCTCGGCGCCGCCGTGCTGTCCCCCGCAACCCTCACCATTCTCACCGCCGCCGTCCCCGAAGGCCACGCCAGGACCAGGGCGATCGGCACCTGGATGGCCGTCGGCGCGGGCGGCGGCGCGGCCGGCGGGATGGTCGGCGGGGTGCTCACCGACGTCTTCAACTGGCGCTGGGTCCTGCTGATCAACGTGCCGTTCGGCGTGCTCGTCCTGATCGGCGGCGCGGCCTGGCTCGCCGAGAGCCGTGCGCGCGAGCGGCACCGTATCGACCTGCTGGGCGCGGTGCTCGTCACGGCGGGCCTGGCCGCCGTCGCCTACGGCATCGTGCAGACCGAGCAGGAGGGCTGGGCCGCACCGGCCACCCTGGTGCCGCTGCTCGGCGGACTCGCGCTGCTCGCGCTCTTCGTCCTGGTGGAGGCCCGGACGGCGGCGCCGCTGATGCCGCTGCGGGTGCTGGGCACGCGGGCGGTGGCGGCGGCGAACGTGGCGATGATCGTGATGGGGTCCGCGACCTTCTCGATGTGGTACTTCATGACCGTGTACGCGCAGTCGGTGCTGGGCTATACGCCGATGCAGGCCGGATTCGCCCTGCTGCCCACCTCGTTGGCGGTCGTTCTCGGCTCGACGTTCGCGCCGCGGATGATGGCACGGGTCGGTGCGAAGAATCTTGTCCTGATCGGTCTGGCGGTCACCGCCGCGGGCTTCGGGTGGCAGTCCACGATGGGTGCCGACGGCTCGTACTTCACGTCGATCTGCGGGCCCGGCATCCTGATGATGGCCGGTGCGGGATTCGCGTCCACCCCGCTCGCCTCCCTCGCCACCTCGGGCGCGGCGCCCGGCGACGCCGGGCTGGTCTCCGGGCTGGTCAACACCTCACGGACGATGGGCGGTGCGCTGGGTCTCGCCGTGCTCTCCACCGTCGCGGCGGCGCGCACCGGGGGCGGAACCGGGGCGGAGGACCTCACCGCCGGGTTCGCGCTGGCGTTCCGCACGGCGGGCTCGGTGCTGCTCGGCGGGCTGCTGCTGATGACGCTGTGGCTACCGCGTCACCGCACGCCGCGCTCCGGTACCCCGAGCGCGTCGGGCGCATCGAGCCCGTCCGGCACGCCAAGCGCGTCGGACATGTCAAGGGCATCCGGCGACTGAGGACACGGCGGCCGCCGGCCGCCTACAGCCACCCCTGCTGCCGCGCCGCCCGCACCGCCTCCATGCGATTACGGGTCCCTGTCTTCCCGATCGCGGACGACAGATAGTTGCGCACCGTCGACTCCGACAGATGCAGCTTGGCCGCGATGTCCGCGACCGTCGCCCCGTCCACCGAGGCGTTCAGCGCGTCCCGTTCCCGCGCGGTGAGCGGGCTGGGCCCCGCGCTCAGGGCCGCGGCGGCGAGGGCGGGGTCGACGACGGTCTCGCCGGTCAGCACCCGGCGGATCGCCGCCGCGAGCTCCTCGACCGGGCCGTCCTTGACCAGAAAGCCTGCTGCCCCGGCCTCCATCGCGCGGCGCAGATAGCCGGGCCGGCCGAAGGTGGTGAGGATCAGCACCCGGCAGTCCGGCACCTCCTCGCGCAGATCGGCGGCGGCGTCCAGCCCGCTGCGGCCCGGGAGTTCGATGTCGAGGAGTGCCACATCGGGACGGGACATCAGCGCGGCGTCCACGATCTCGTCCCCGGCGGCCACCTGGGCCACCACCTCGATGTCCGGTTCGAGACCCAGCAGCAGGGCGAGCGCGCCGCGCATCATGCCCTGGTCCTCGGCGAGCAGCACACGTACGGCCTTGTCCGGCCGGTGATCCTGGGGCATCTCGTTCACCGGCCCAGCGTACGGGGTGGGACGGAGCTGTCGGCGGTATCCACTCCGTCCGCGACGTCCGTCGCGTCCACCGGAAGTTCCGCCGTGACCACGAAGCCGCCGTCCGGACCGGGGCCCGCCGTGAGCGAGCCGCCGGCCGCCGCGAGGCGTTCGGTGAGGCCCTTCAGACCGGTGCCGCCGATGCCCGGAGCGGGCGGCTCGGCGGCCTGCCCGCGGCCGTCGTCGGTGACGGTCAGCCGGACCCGCTCGGCCGTGCCGTCGACCACGAACGAGCAGGTGGTCGCATCGCTGTGGCGTACGACGTTGGTCACCGCCTCCCGTACCACCCAGCCCAGCAGAGCCTCCGCCTGCGGGGCGAGCGGAGGTCCCGATCGGCGCACCACCGGTTCGGTCCCGGCGGCGGTCAGCGCGGACCTCGCCCGGTCGAGTTCGGTGGCCAGACTCCCCTCGCGGTAGCCGGTGACGGCCTCCCGGATCTCGGTGAGTGCCTGGCGGCCGACGGACTCGATGTCGGCGACCTGGAGCAGTGCCGCGTCCATGTCGCGCGGGGCCAGCCGGCGCGCGGCCTCCGACTTGACGACGATCACGGAGAGCGTGTGCCCCAGCAGGTCGTGCAGATCGCGGGAGAATCGGAGCCGCTCCTTCTCCACGGCGGTCCGGGCCAGTTCCTGCCGGGCGGCCCGTAGTTCCATCACGGTCTCCGACAGGGTGAGGATCGCGGCGGTCACCGCACCGGAGATGAAGGTGCCGTATCCGATGGTCCACGGGTCCGCGCTGTTGTCCCCGCGCCAGACGGCGACGAGACCGGCGACGGCCGCCAGGCACAGCAGGCCGAGCACCAGCTGCCGGTGCCGCAGGACGGTGCCGCAGGCCAGCGAGAGCAGCGGGAAGAACAGCAGCCAGCTGCCGCCGTAGCCGATCGCCAGGCCGAACGTGACCACCCCCATCACGGCGAGCAGACAGTACGACACCGGGCTCTCGCGCTTCTTCTTGTAGAACCCCCGGAACACCACGGAGATGTAGAGGGAGTTGAAGAGGAGCAGACCGAGACCACCGATCCAGGGATTCGAGGTCTCCCCCTGGAAGAGGTTGGAGAAGGCACCGAGACCCAACAGCAGCCAGGGCAGCAGGGCGTACGGCCCGGGCGGCCCGGGCCGCCCCTCCTCACGGAGCCGCCGGTGCCGTTCCCTCCGCGATTCCGATCCGTTCCGGGTCGTGCTCGCTCCTGTCACGCCGTCCTCGCGGACCGACGGTACGAGATGACGGCGTACGCACCGAACAGCAGGAGCCATCCGGCGAGCACGGTGATCGTCCCCACGGACGGCGCGTGGCCCTCGGTAGCCGCCCAGCCCAGGTCGGCGAACCGGTGCGCGGGGGTGTACACGCCGATGCTGCGTACCCACGACGGGAACTCGGACAGCGGGAACCACAGCCCGCCGACGATGGCGAAGCCCATCAGGGCGGCCACGTTGACCACCCCGGTGGCCTGCGGGGTGAGCCGGTAGCCGTTGCCGATGCCGAGCAGGGTGAACGGCAGCGCGCCGATCCACAGCAGCAGCGTCAGGGCGGTCCACTGCCAGACCTCCAGCCGCACGCCGTTGACCACCGCCCCGGCGAGCAGCACCACCAGGATGGTCGGCAGCACGGTCACCGAGCCGCTGATCGCGCGGCCCGCGACGACTCGGGACGGGTCGAGCGGGGTGATGCGCAACTGCTGCAGCCAGCCGAGGGACTTGTCGGACGCGACCCCTGTGCCGATCGACATGGCGGCGCCCAGCGCCCCGTACGCGGCCATGCCGACCATGGAGGCGACCTTCCACTCGGCTGCGCCGTCACCGCCGCCACCGAGGTTGGTGAAGAGCAGGTACATCAGCACCGGCATCCCGATCCCGAAGATCATGAAGGCGCCGTCGCGCAGAGTGCGGCGGATCTCCAGCACGATGTAGGGAAGCATCAGACGGTCTCCTTCTCCGAGAGGGTGGCAGGGGCGGTCAGGGCGAGGAACGCGTCCTCGAGGGTGGCCCGGGAGACCTGGAGGTTGCGGACCCGGCCGAGGCGGGCCAGCTCGATCACCGTGGCGTCCGAGTCGTCCGTACGCAGCAGCGCCCGGTCCCCGCGGACCTCGACGGCGACGACGCCGGGCAGCAGCTCCAGGCCCTCCGTCCCGCCGCCCGCCAGGTCGAACGAGACATGGTTGCCGCTGACCGACTCCTTGATCCGGTCGCCGCTGCCGTCGGCGACGATCCGGCCGTGGTCGATGACGACGATCCGGTCGGCGTTCTCGTCGGCCTCCTCCAGATAGTGGGTGGAGAAGAGGACCGTGTTGCCGCGCCGGGCGAAGGCCCGCATGGAGTCCCAGAACGCGCGCCGGGCCTCGACGTCCAGCGCGGCGGTCGGCTCGTCCAGGACGATCAGCTCCGGATTGCCTGCCAGCGCGACGGCGAACCGGACACGCTGGATCTGCCCACCAGAGAGCTTGTCGACGCGCCGGTCCGCGTACGCGGTGACACCCGCCAGGGCCAGCGACTCGGGGACCGGCATCGGGCTCGGGTACGTGGAGGCGACGAAGGCGATCAGCTCGCGGACCGTCACCCGGGGGATGGGCCGTCCGTCCTGGAGCATGGCGCCTACCTGGCCGGCCCGTACCGCCTGCTCGGGGGTCCGGCCGAGCAACTGCACACCGCCGGAGTCCGGTTCGTCGAGTCCGAGCAGGAGGCTGATGGTGGTGGACTTGCCCGCGCCGTTGCGGCCGAGCAGGGCGACGGTCTCGCCGCGCTCGACGGTCAGGTCGATCCCGTCGACGGCGCGTACGGTCTGCTCCGCCCGGCCGAAGGTCTTGACTGCCCCGGTGAAGATCACCGCGGGCCCGCTCCCCGTTGTTTTTTCCATGACCCCGACGTTACGGAGTCGGGTGGCAGTCCCGGCAGAGGCGCATGTACGGACTCCGGGATGACAAATGTCATCGCCGGCCCGTCGTCGCGCCTTGCCCAGCACGGCGTCTGACGGGATGTCAGCAGTCTTCACAACTACTGGGAGCTGCGTTATACATAGGGCCAACCGGCTAGAACGCGTTCTAGAAGGCGCGCTGCGGCCGGCCCCGCACGACCTCGGTGCGGCCGACGGTGCGGACGGCCGTGCCGAGGTCTTCCCACCATCAAGGAGCAGCTTTCCCATGCCCATTGATGCCGTAAAGGCGGTCGCCGCCGAACCCCGGACCGCCGAGATCTCCTGGGACCACAAGGACGTCCAGCTCTACCACCTGGGACTCGGTGCGGGCGCCCCCGCCACCGACCCCGCCGAACTGCGCTACACCCTCGAATCCCGGCTCCATGTCCTGCCCAGCTTCGCCACCGTCGCGGGTGCGGGCACGGGCGTCGTCGGGGGGCTGTCCTCGCCCGGGATCGACGTCGACCTGGCCGCCGTGCTCCACGGCGGCCAGACCGTAAGGGTGCACCGGCCGATCCCGGCCGAGGGCAGGGCTGTCCAGACGTCGAAGGTCGCGGCGGTGTACGACAAGGGCAAGGCGGCCGTCCTCGTCCTGCGTACCGAGGCCGCCGACGACGAGGGCCCCCTGTGGACCAACGACGCCGAGATCTTCGTCCGCGGCGAGGGAGGCTTCGGCGGCGAACGGGGGCCGTCCGGGCGGAACGCCGACATGGCCGTTGTCCCGAACCACACGGTCGAACGGCCGGTCCGCGAGGATCAGGCGCTGCTCTACCGGCTCTCCGGGGACCGGAACCCGCTGCACGCCGACCCTGAGTTCGCCCGGAAGGCCGGATTCGACCGGCCCATCCTGCACGGGCTGTGCACCTACGGCATGACGCTCAAGGCCGTGGCCGACACGCTGCTCGGCGGTGAAGTGGCCCGCATCCGCTCGTACCGCACCCGATTCGCCGGGGTGGTCTTCCCCGGCGAGACCCTCCGCATCCGGATGTGGACCGGGGACGGCCACGTCCGGGTCGCCGTGACCGCCGTCGAGCGGGACGAGGCACCGGTCCTGGCCGACACGCTCGTCGAACACTCCTGAATCACCCAAGGACCGACACACGCCACGACTTGAGGGGAGCCGCACCATGCGCGCAGCCGTACTGCACGAGATAGGTCAGGACAAACTGGAAGTCCTCGACGACGTCGAGGCGGTGGGCTTCGGCCCCGGCAAGGTCAAGCTCCGCGTCCGGGCCACCGGACTGTGCCACTCCGACGTCTCGGCGATGAGCGGCGTGCTGCCGCAGCCCGCGCCCTTCATCCCCGGCCACGAAGGCGCCGGCGAGGTCATCGACATCGGCGACGGTGTGACCGGGCTGAGCGCGGGGGACCGGGTGCTGGTCTGCTGGCTGCCCGCCTGCTGGACATGTCCCGCCTGCAGGCGAGGCCAGACGCAGCTCTGTCTGGCCGGCTTCATGAACGCGGGTACGCCCAACTTCAAGCGCCCCGGCGGCGATGTGTTCGGCTTCGCCGGGACCGGCACCTTCACCGAGGAGGTCGTCGTCGACGCGGGCTGCGCGGTGCCGATCCCCGACGACGTGCCCTTCGAGATCGCCGCGCTGATCGGCTGCGGAGTCACCACCGGACTCGGAGCCGCGATCAACACCGCGCAGGTGGAGGCCGGTTCGTCGGTGGCCGTGATCGGCTGCGGCGGCGTCGGCATCTCCACCATCCAGGGCGCCAGGGTGCAGGGCGCCGCCCAGATCGTCGCCGTCGACCCGGTCGCGTCCCGGCGCGAGGCGGCTCTGCGGTTCGGTGCGACCGAGGCGGTCGCACCGGACGGACTCGCCGACGCCAAGCAGCGGATCACCGCCGGCGAGGGTTTCGACTACGTCTTCGAGGTGGTCGGCAAGTCGGTCACGGCCCGCACGGCGTACGAAAACACCCGGCGCGGCGGCACGCTCTGCATCGTCGGCGCGGGTGCGATGGACGACAACTTCCAGGTCAACATGTTCGAGCTGTTCTTCGACGAGAAGCGGATCCTGCCCTCCATGTACGGCGGAGGGGACGTGCTCCGGTCGTACGAACGAGCCATCGCCCTCTGGCGGGCGGGCCGGATCGACCTCGAATCGATGATCACCCACCGGGTGCAGCTCGCCGAGATCAACGACGCCCTCGACCAGATGAGGACCGGCGAGGCGCTCCGTACCTGCATCGAACTCTGACTGTCTGTCAGCCACCCTGCTCCGAGAGGACTCCGAGGTTCCGATGTCACAACCCCCTCCCCTGGACGGGCTGTCCGCGGTCGTCACCGGCGCGGGCCGCGGGCTCGGGCGCGCCGAGGCGCTGGAACTGGCCAGGCTGGGCGCTTCCGTCGTCGTCAACGACTACGGGCAGCCGGGCCGCGACGGCTCCGGCGAGGCGTCCGCGGCACCCGCCGAGGAGGTCGCCGAGGAGATCCGCGCGGCCGGCGGCCGCGCGGTCGCCCACCTCGGCGACGTCTCCGACCACGAGCAGGCCCGCGCCCTGGTCGAACTGGCCGTCAGCGCGTACGGCAAGCTCGACATCCTGGTCAACAACGCGGGGATCCTGCGCGACCGGATGGTCTTCTCGATGACCGAGGACGAGTGGGACTCCGTCATCCGGGTCCACCTCAAGGGCCATTTCAACACCACCCACTTCGCCGCGTCCCACTGGCGCGCGCGATCCAAGGAGTCCGGCTCCCCGGTCTACGGCCGGATCGTCAACACCTCGTCCGAGGCGTTCCTCGCGGGCTCGGCGGGCCAGCCGAACTACGCGGCGGCCAAGGGCGGCATCGTCGGCCTCACCACCTCCACCGCCCTGGCCCTCGCCAAGTACGGCGTCACGGCCAACGCGATCTGCCCACGGGCCCGCACCCGCATGACGGAGGACGTCTTCGCGGGCTTCGGGAAACCGAAGGACGGCCGGCTCGACGCGCTGGCCCCCGAGCATGTCTCCCCCCTGGTCGGCTATCTGGCCTCGCCGGCTGCCGCCAGGGTCAACGGACAGTTGCTCGTGGTGCACGGCGGGATGGTCGCGATCGTGGAACGCCCCAGGGTGGCGGCGAAGTTCGACTCGTCCAAGGAAGCCTTCTCGTTCGACGAACTGGACGAGCTGATCTCCCCGTACTACGAGGACCGCCCGGCGGACGAGACGTTCGCGGCGGCGGAGGTGCTGGGACTCAAGCGGGACTGACCCTCCCGGGGCAGCGCACAAGGAAGGGCCTGCGCAGCACATGAGGGTTCTGCGCAGGCCCTTCCTTCCCCTCGTCGATTTCGATGCGGTCAGGCCGCCCTGCGGCCCCCCTCGGAGGGGCGCCGGTGGCGACCGTGCGGCTGTGCGTCCGTGCTGTCCATCGACACGCCCCCTCGGTGCTTTCCGGAGCCGCCGGCTTCGGCCCGTTCGGCGTCCGCTCCCGGCGGGCGCGTCTGGGTCGTGTCGGTTCGGGCTTCAGACATGTGGGAAGTCACCCCGTTGTGATCGCTTACGTGTGTGTCACCGGGACCATCGCGCCACCACCACCCGACGCGGTCACCGTCGGCAACCGCGCCGATTGGCTGCGTAGCCCCCAGGCCCGGAATCTTAACCAGGAGCCGTACGCCCCACGAGAGGTGCCTGCCCCAGTGGAACCGGCTTGCACACTGCAGGAGGCGCGGCAGCCGCGGACGGTTGCATACCGCTTTCCGTGGCCGTCGCCCATGCCGGCCCGACGCCGCGTTCCTCGTCCACCGGCGCCTCCACCAGGGCCACCCCGCACGGCACGTCCCCGTTCGCGTACGGAAGCTTGAGCACACCGTCCCTGGTCCACAGTCCGGACCCGGCCAGCCACCCTTCGGGGGCGAGGAGTTGATGCAGCCGGCGTCCCGTGGGCCGCCACACCCCGACCCAGCTGCCGGCCGCACCGTCGATGCGCAGCGCCACCGCACAGCTCTCCGGCATCAGCATCTGCCCCGGCTGCACGGCGAACGGTGTCACCGCCACATCCGGCGGACGCAGGCACTCGGGGAAGCGCACCGGCAGACAGCTGCCGAGCACCCCCCACCCGAGCCGGTCGTGGCCCGGCGCGTCGGAGCGGATCAGCAGCAGCCCGCTGTCCGCATCGGCGAGCAGCAGCCGGTCGTTGCTGTCCGGCGCGATCTGAAGCAGCGGCGTCACCTCGCCGCCCCGTCCCAGGTCCACGGCGACCGCCTTCACCGGACCGCCACCCACCGGCTCCCGGTCCAGAGCCAGCAGCCGCCCCGCCCGGTCCAGCCAGACCCCGCCGGAGCACCGCCCCGGCACATCCGCGACATGAACCGGTCCGAACGCCCCGCCCGCCACCAGCCAGACGGCGGTGGAGTGTTCCCCCACCGAAAGGGCGTACGCACTCGCACCGTCCGGCGAGGGCGGCAACAGAGTCAGGCGCGCGCCGTCCGCGCACTCGAGGGCGCCGAGCGGCAGTTCGCCGGTGCCGGGTCCGGTCGGATAGAGCAGCGAGAAGGTGTGACGGTCCGCCACCTGGCGCCGGATCAGTACGCGGCCGTCGGCGAGAGGCAGTACATCGGAGTCGGGCTCCTCCGGCTGACCGAGCGGAAGCGGCACGGCGTACGGCTCGTGCCCGTCGAGCGTCCAGCGCTCGGGGAACCAGGCCGCGGCGTCCGCCGCTCCGGAGAGCGTGAGCCGTGCGGCGTACGAACCGTCGGCGGCGATGGTGAACGCGGCCGCACGTGCGGCAGCCCTGACGCCACCACCCGGCTCACCGGACTCATCAGGCACGAGCGGATCAACGACCCCGTGGGACTTCGCCGGTTCGTACGGCCCCCAGGTTCCCTCCGGACCCCGGGCTGCCTCCGGCCTCTCGGGTTCCTCCGGCTCCTCCCGGCCTCCGGGTCCTTCCGCTTCTCCCGACGCGGGGCTCACCGTCGCGGCGGCCCCGGCGGTCTCACCCTCGATGGCACAGGCAGTCATCGACTCGTCACCTCCGGCAACCGAAGCTAGTTTTCGCACTTCCTGCCGAACAACACGAGACCCGTCACTTCACACATAAGGGTGGTGATGCCCGGATTCACCTGAGGGGGAGGGGGTGGTTGTGCTCCCCGTAAAGCCCTTGGCTAAGGTTAGGCATCCCTAAGCGTTCCCTGTGGGGCCCTAATCCCTCAACTGGAGCATGTGAGTACGTGATGTCCATACGACGCCGCAGCACCGCCGCCGTCGGCCTGGCAGTGGCCGCCGCCCTCTCCCTCTCCGCCTGCGGCAGCGGGGCATCGGACGACTCGGCCAGGTCCGGGGCCGGCAGCGACAAGAAGGCAGCCGTCGCGACCGGCGGCAAGGACTTCGCCGACGCGGCCAAGAAGACGGCCGCGTACGGGACGGACGCCAAGGCGGGTCAGTTCCCCCGGACCCTCACGCACGCCATGGGCACGACCGAGCTCAAGTCCGCGCCGAAGCGCGTCGTCGTGCTGGACGTCGGCGAGTTCGACAACGTCGTCTCGCTGGGTGTGAAGCCGGTCGGCTACGCCCCCTCCGAAGGTGACGCGGCCATTCCCTCGTACCTGAAGAAGGACGCGGGCAACCCGAAGAACGTCGGCACGATCAACAACCTCAACCTCGAGGCGATCGCGGGCCTGAAGCCGGACCTGATCCTCGGCAGCCAGCTGCGCGCCGCCGACAAGTACGACCAGCTCTCCAAGATCGCGCCGACCGTGTTCTCCATCCGCCCGGGCTTCACCTGGAAGGAGAACTACCTCCTCAACGCCGCGGCGCTGGACAGGACCGCCAAGGCGGAGAGCGAGCTCGACGCGTACGAGAAGAAGGCCGCGAAGCTCGGCGAGGACATCGGCCCCGACAAGCCGACCGTCTCGATGGTCCGCTACCTGCCGGACCGCATCCGCCTCTACGCGAAGGCGTCGTTCATCGGCACGATCCTTGAGGACGCAGGCCTGCCGCGGCCCAAGAACCAGCAGATCAACGACCTCGCCGCCGAGATCAGCCCGGAGAAGATCGACGAGGCGGACGCCGACTGGATCTTCACCGGCGTCTACGGCGACCCGAAGGCGACCAAGCGCGACACCGCACAGTCCAACCCGCTGTGGAAGAACCTCAAGGCGGTCAAGGAGGGCCGGGCGAAGGACGTCCCGGACGAGACCTGGTACCTCGGCCTCGGTGTCACGGCGGCGAACCTGGTCCTCGACGACCTGCGCGCGGACCTCGTCAAGTAGCGGACCGGATCAGCAGGGGCCCGGGCCGGACGACGGCCCGGGCCGAACTGCGTGTAAGGATCCGTGACCGGCTGTCGCCGGTTGTTCGTGGAGTCCTCACAGGTCACCGCAGTCATGGGCGGCAGGGCACGGACGGAAGGTAGCCTTTCCTCCGTGCCCCGTCTGTCTGAAGTCCTCGCCGCGCTCGACGCCCTCTGGCCTCCCGAGCGGGCCGAAGGTTGGGACGCGGTCGGCACGGTCTGCGGAGACGTCGACAACCCGGCCGCCGAGGTCGACCGTGTGCTCTTCGCCGTCGACCCCGTCCAGGAGGTCGCCGACGAGGCGATCAAGCTCGGCGCCCAGCTGATCGTCACCCATCACCCGCTCTATCTGCGGGGTACGACGACGGTCGCCGCCACCACCTTCAAGGGCCGGGTCGTGCACACCCTCATCAAGCACGACATCGCCCTGCACGTCGCGCACACCAACGCCGACACCGCCGACCCCGGTGTCTCCGACGCCCTCGCCGGCGCCCTGGACCTGCGTGTCACCGGACCCCTCGTGCCGGACCCGACCGACCCCAAGGGCCTTCGCGGCCTCGGCCGGATCTGCGAGCTGGACCACCCCGAGACCCTCCGCGACCTCGCCGCCCGCACCGCCGCCCGGCTGCCCGCCACCGCGCAGGGCATCCGCATGGCCGGCGACCCGGACGCCGTCGTCCGTACCGTCGCGGTGAGCGGCGGCTCAGGCGACAGCCTCTTCGACGCGGTGCGCGCCGCGGGCGTCGACGCCTTCCTCACCGCGGATCTGCGCCACCACCCGGCCTCCGAGGCCGTTCAGCAGTCCGCGATCGGCCTGATCGACGCCGCGCACTGGGCCACCGAGTGGCCCTGGTGCGAGCAGGCCGCCGCGCAGCTCGACGCGATTTCCGACCGCCACGGATGGGGCCTGCGGGTCCATGTCTCGAAGCAGGTCACCGACCCCTGGACCACCCACCACTCTTCTGGAGCCCCCAACTGAACGCCGCGCCCGCCGACCAGATCCGACTTCTCGACGTCCAGGCCCTCGACGTACGGCTGTCGCAGCTTGCGCACAAGCGCAAGTCGCTCCCCGAGCACGCCGAGATCGAGTCGCTCACGGCCGACCTCGCACAACTGCGTGACCTGCTGGTCGCGTCGCAGACCGAGGAGAGCGACACCGCCCGCGAGCAGACCAAGGCGGAGCAGGACGTGGACCTGGTGCGCCAGCGCGCCGTCCGCGACCAGCAGCGGCTGGATTCCGGCGCGGTCACTTCCCCGAAGGACCTGGAGAGCCTCCAGCGCGAGATCGCCTCGCTGGCCAAGCGCCAGGGCGACCTCGAGGACGTCGTCCTCGAAGTCATGGAGCGCCGCGAGTCCGCACAGGAGCGCGTCACCGAGTTCACCGCACGGGTCTCGGCCGTCCAGGCCAAGGTCGACGACGCGACGGCCCGCCGGGACGCCGCGACGCAGGCTCTCGACGACGAGACCGCGACCGTCACGAAGGAGCGCGAGCTCGTCGCCGGCTCCGTGCCGGCGGACCTGCTCAAGCTGTACGACCGGCTCCGCGCCCAGTCGGGCGGGGTCGGCGCCGCGCGCCTCTACCAGCGCCGCTGCGAGGGCTGCCGGCTGGAGCTGAACATCACCGAGGTCAACGACGTGAAGGCGGCGTCCCCGGACACGGTGCTGCGCTGCGAGAACTGCCACCGCATCCTGGTCCGTACGGCGGAGTCGGGCCTGTAATGACGCAGTCCCGCCAGTTCGTCATCGAGGCCGACGGCGGGTCCCGGGGCAACCCCGGGCCCGCCGGTTACGGCGCGGTCGTGATCGACCCGGTGACGGGGGAGACGCTCGCCGAAGCCGCCGAGTACATCGGTGTCGCGACGAACAACGTGGCCGAGTACAAGGGCCTCATCGCGGGCCTGAAGGCCGCGAAGGCACTGGTGCCGGACGCGTCGGCGGAGGGCGCGCTGCAGGTGCACGTCCGGATGGACTCCAAGCTGGTCGTGGAACAGATGTCGGGCCGCTGGAAGATCAAGCACCCCGACATGAAGCCGCTCGCGGCGGAGGCGGCGCGGATCCTGCCGGCGTCCGCGGTCACGTACGAGTGGATCCCGCGCGAGAAGAACAAGCACGCGGACCGGCTCGCCAACGAGGCGATGGACGCGGGCAAGAGGGGCAAGCAGTGGGAGCCGTCGGCATCGACGGCCGCCCTCGACCTGCCCCCGGTCTCCGGTCCGCCCGGGGACGCGGCGGCGGGCGCCGCGAAGGCACGGGCGGCGATGTCCACCCGCCGTGAAACCCCGGCCACCCCGCAGGTCGGCTGGGGCGCCGCCGACCTCGGGGCGCCGGCCACATTCGTCCTGCTCCGGCACGGTGAGACGGCCCTCACGCCCGAGAAGCGGTTCTCGGGCAGCGGCGGCAGCGACCCCGAACTCTCGGCGGCCGGCCGCCACCAGGCCGAACGGGTGGCGGAGTCCCTCGCCGCCCGGGGCACGATCCAGGAGATCATCAGCTCCCCGCTGCGCCGCTGCCGCGAAACAGCGGCAACGGTGGGCGCCCGCCTGGACCTGCCCGTGCAGATCGAGGACGGCCTGCGCGAGACGGACTTCGGGGCCTGGGAAGGCCTGACGTTCGCCGAGGTCCGTGAACGGTACGGCCCCGACCTGGACGCCTGGCTCGCCTCCACGCGAACGCCCCCCACGGGTGGCGGAGAGAGCTTCGCCGAGGTGGCCCGCCGGGTCTCGGCCACCCGGGACCGCCTGACCACCCGCCATGCGGGCCGCACGGTGCTCCTGGTCACCCACGTGACCCCGATCAAGACCCTGGCCCGGCTGGCCCTGGGCGCCCCACCGGAGTCCCTGTTCCGTATGGAACTCTCGGCGGCGTCGCTGTCGGCAGTGGCGTACTACGCGGACGGCAACGCGTCGCTGAGACTGCTGAACGACACGTCGCACCTGCGGTAGGGAGCGGAAGCTGCCGCGGGGGAGTGGGGCGCTCCGGGGCAGCGGAGCGGCTCCCCGGTGACGCGAAGCTGCCGCTTCCCCGGGCGACGGGGGGTACCCCGTACCCCCCGTCAGCACCCAGTGGGGTCCGGGGGCGGAGCGTCGGTTCCGGGAAGGAGCGGGCTGGGAAATCAGCCGCGCAGTGCCGCAGCCTCGCCCGCCAACCGCTCCACCCGTGCCCAGTCCTTCGCCGCCACCGCATCTCCCGGAACCATCCAACTGCCGCCCACGCAGCCGACGTTCGGCAACGCCAGGTACGTCGGCGCCGACGTGAGCGAGATGCCGCCCGTCGGGCAGAAACGGGCCTGGGGGAGCGGTGCGGACAGTGCCTTGAGGTACGCCGTACCGCCCGCTGCCTCCGCCGGGAAGAACTTCATCTCGCTGACCCCGCGTTCCAGCAGCGCCACGACCTCGGACGTCGTCGAGACCCCGGGCAGGAACGGCACTTCCGACGCCTTCATCGCGTCCAGCAGCGGATCCGTCCAGCCGGGGCTGACCAGGAACCGCGCCCCGGCCGCCACCGTGTCGGAGACGTTCCGCGCGGAGATCACCGTGCCCGCCCCCACCACCGCACCCGGCACCTCGGCTGCGATCGCCTCGATCGCAGCCAGTGCCGCAGCCGTCCGCAGCGTCACCTCGATCGCCGGGAGCCCGCCCGCGACGAGGGCCCGGGCGAGCGGCACCGCGTCGGCGGCGTCCTCCAGGACGACGACGGGGACAACGGGGGCAAGGTCCAGCACGGAGGAGGAGGTCATGGCCTCATCTTGCCGTGCGCACCGCACCATGCGCAACGAGCGTTGCACATGTTGCAATCGCGTTGGGTCAGTGGATCTCCGTCACGATCACATCGAGCGCCCACGGCCGTCCCGGCCGCCCCGGAGCCCCCGCCTCCACCACGTACCCCAGCCCCCGCAACGCGTCCACCAGCTCCGCGGGCCCGTTCGGCCGGGCCCCCGACTGCAGCAGGTCGCGGACCATCCGCCCCTTCGTCGCCTTGTTGAAGTGGCTGACCACCGACCGCTTCTCCACCCCGTCCACCATCTGGGAGTGCAGCACCCGCACACTCGCCGTGCGCTCCGCCACCGCACCCTTCGGCTTCCACGCCGCCGCGTACGCGGACGACCGCAGATCCAGTACCAGCCCGTCCCCGGCTGCCTCCGGCATGACCTCGGCCATCGGCGCACGCCAGTACGCGCCCAGCGCACCGAGACCCGGCAGCTTCACCCCCATCGAGCAGCGGTACGACGGAATCCGGTCGCCCACCCGCACCGCGCCCCACAGCCCGGAGAAGACCAGCAGGGACTTCCCGGCCCGCCGCCGGGCAGCCGTGTCCAGGGACGCCAGGTCCAGCGCGTCGTACAGCACCCCGGTGTAGATCTCCCCGGCGGGCCGCGTCCCCGCCGTCCGCAGCTCGACGTTCTTCGCGATCTCGGCGCGCAGCCCCTCGCTCAGGCCGAGCGTCTCCCGGGCCTTCTCCTCGTCCGCCACACACAGCTCGACCAGCTCGTCGAGAACTGCGGCCCGGGCCTCGGCCAGCCCCGGCAGCGACAGCGACTCCGGCTTCAGGGGTGCTCCGCGCCCCGAGGCGGCCTTTCCTTCGGAGGGCGGCAACAGCACGAGCAAGGCGGTACTCCTTCGTACGAACAGGGAAGCGGCCCCCACAACTGCCCAAGGCCCCGCCTGCCAGCGTACGGGGACGCGCGGACCGCCCAGGCCCGGTACCCGGTCCGCAGGGGCCGGGTGCCCCGGGTCCGCAGGGCCGCCCGCACCCGGGATGCCGGTCGCCCCGCCCCGCCATACGCTCGGTCCATGCCCCGCCGCCATCTCCACATGACCGGCGCAGCCGACACCCCGCTGCGGGCGGCCCTGCGCAATCTGCGCACCTCGCTCGCACTGCCCGCAGACTTCCCGCCCGAGGTCCTCGCCGAGGCGGCACAGGTGGCGAAGTCCCTCGTCCTGACCGGACACCAGGATGCGACCGACCTGCCCTTCTTCACCATGGATCCGCCCACGTCCACCGACCTCGACCAGGCGATGCACCTCGAACGCCGCCCGCACGGCTTCCGTGTGCACTACGCCATCGCCGACGTCGCCGCCTTCGTCCGCCCCGGCGGCGCACTCGACACCGAGGCCCACCGCCGGGTGACGACCCTCTACTTCCCCGACGGCAAGGTGCCACTGCACCCCACCGTGCTCTCCGAGGGCGCCGCCAGCCTGCTCCCCGGGCAGACCCGCCCCGCCCTGCTCTGGCGGATCGACCTCGACACGGAAGGCCGCGCGGTCGCCACCGACGTACGCCGGGCCCTGGTCCGCAGCCGGGCCAAGCTGGACTACGCGGGCGTCCAACGGAAGATCGACGCGGGCATCGCCGAGGAACCCCTCGCCCTGCTGAGAGACGTCGGCCGGCTCCGCGAGGAGCAGGAGGTCGCCCGCGGCGGGATCTCGCTCGACGTGCCCGAGCAGGAGATCGTCCAGCGCGACGGCGGATACGGCCTGGAGTACCGCGTGCCGCTGCCCGCCGACGGCTGGAACGCCCAGATCTCCCTCCTCACCGGCATGGCCGCGGCCCATCTGATGACCGAGGCGGGCACCGGCATCCTGCGTACGCTTCCGGTCGCTCCGGACGGCGCCGTCGCCCGTCTGCGCCGCTCGGCCGAGGCCCTGCACATCGACTGGCCGCACCACGTCCCGTACGCCCAGGTGGTCAGGTCGCTCGACCCGAAGAAGACGAGCGACGCCGCGTTCCTCCAGGAGTGCACCACCCTGCTGCGCGGCGCCGGCTACACGGTCTTCGACCACGGCGAACTTCCCACCCCCGCCGTGCACGCCGCCGTCGCCGACCTCTACACGCACTGCACCGCGCCGCTGCGCCGCCTCGTCGACCGGTACGCGGCCGAACTGTGCCTGGCGGCGGTCGCGGACCGGGAACCGCCCGAGTGGGTGATGGCCGCACTCCCCGGTCTCCCGAAGGAAATGGCCGAAGGAACCCGACGCGCCAACACGGTGGAACGTGAGTGCGTCGATCTGGTCGAGGCCGCACTCCTCAGTGACCAGGTGGGCGAGGTCTTCGACGCGTACGTGGTCGACGTGCAGGTCCAGGAACCCACCATCGGCACGGTCCACATCGAGCATCCGGCCGTCGTCGCCCGCATCGACGGCGGCACGACGAAGCTCCCGCTGGGCGAACGGCTCCGGGTCCGCCTCACCCAGGCGGACCCGGGTACGGCGAAGGTGCTCTTCGCCCCCGCGTGAGCGCGACGACAGCGGTGCGCGGGTCGTGGCCCCGCGGGGCACAGCCGCCGCAGGTCGACGGCCTCCTGAGCGAGCGTGTCCGGAACAAGGGCCTCGGCGTTCCCCAGGACCGCACCCCGGCAGCGTGGAAACCCTGACGCGGCCGCATGGCGAACACGCCCGGACCGATTGCCACGCCGGACCTCCCCATCTCGTAGGATCACGCCTTCGGATACGGGCTCCGACGGGCCCACGGACTTCCGGCGCACTCCGGCGGACTCCGTACGAAGGAAGGCGTTCCAGCGTGACTGAGCGTGTCACCGCCCCCACGACGGACCGCGTCACGGGCCATGTGACGGACCGGGCCCGGCAGATCATCGCCGCCGCCCGCACCCTCCTGGAGGCGGAAGGCCCGGAAGCCCTCACCATGCGCCGGCTCGCCGACAGCATCGGGATCACGGCACCGTCCCTCTACAAGCACTTTCCGGACAAGTCCTCCGTGCTGACGGCCCTGGCCGGCGAGGTGCTGCGGGAGACGGCCGAGACGCTGGAAGCTGCGGAGTCCGCGGCCCCCGGGTCGTTCCCGGCCCTCGCCACCGCGTACCGCGCCTACGCCGTGGCCCACCCTCATCTGTACCGCCTCACCACCGAGCATCTCGTGGACCGGACATCGCTCCCGCCGGGCCTGGAGCAACGCGCCGCGGCCCCGCTCTTCCGGGCCGTCGACGGGGACCAGGAGCGGGCCCGGGCCGCCTGGGCCTTTGCGCACGGGATGGTGGTCCTGGAACTCAACGGCCGCTTCCCTCCGGGCGCCGACCTGTCGGCAGCCTGGTCGGCGGGCATCGCCGCCTTCGGCACAGTCCGCCTCTGACGAGTTCGTTCGTGCGGTCCTGTGCCACGACCAGGGAAGTACTCCCATCTCGCGGACGGCTGATCCACTGATGTCCCGGTCTGGCGAGCGACCGAGGGAGGGGCGTGACATGAGTGCCGTGCCGCACGAACCGCTCACGCACGCGGACGTCCTGCTGGAGGGCTTCCTGGCGCTGGATACGCCGGAGGGCTTCCGGGCCGAGCTGGTCGAGGGGGAGATCGTCGTGACGCCGCCGCCGGGCGGGGACCACGAGGACTGCATCAGCCTGATCCTCTGAGCGGCCCGCCCGCCGGCCTCGTCCGACCGGCCCCGCCCCGCCGGGTAGCATGGTCGACACGGCAGACGAGCCGGCCGGACGGCCGCGTGAGGATCTTCGGATCCTCCCGAGGAACGTCCGGGCTCCACAGGGCAGGGTGGTGGCTAACGGCCACCCGGGGTGACCCGCGGGACAGTGCCACAGAAAACAGACCGCCAGGGACTTCGGTCCTCGGTAAGGGTGAAACGGTGGTGTAAGAGACCACCAGCGCCTGAGGTGACTCAGGCGGCTAGGTAAACCCCACCCGGAGCAAGGTCAAGAGGGGCCGTCGCAAGACGGTCCTGCGCGAACGTTCGAGGGCTGCCCGCCCGAGTTCGCGGGTAGACCGCACGAGGCCGACAGCAATGCCGGCCCTAGATGGATGGCCGTCTCCCCGGCCGCCGCGAGGCGACCGGGTGACAGAACCCGGCGTACAGGCCGACTCGTCTGCCGTCTCTGACTGCCCCAAGTCAGGACGTGTTTCTTCCGGGCAATGAGGGGGCGTCAGACCGGGCCGGGTGCGCGGCCTTCGGGCCGGCCTCGAAGCGGGTGCCTGCGCCGAGCCGTTCCGTGGGCGGGGGCGGGGGCGGGGGCGGGGGCGTCGGACGGTGCACGGTGAGACTCGCGTCGACGCTGTCGAGCCCCAGGACGGGCTCAGCCCCACGGCCACGTACGGACGGCGCACGTCCGAGCCCCTCGGCTGCTCGTCTTCGGCCGGCCCCGACCCTGCCCTGACAGACGGTCAGGAAGCCATTTCGCGGCTCATCGCTTCCTCGCCGAGCGGGTGCGACCAGTCCTGGCGAGGACCCCCGGAGAAGATGACCGGTCTCGAGCCCGAGCTGCTGCTGCGTCGTTGTCGTGCCCCTCGTGCGGGGCGCCATTCCGCACGCGCGGTGATCGCGCCGTCGGCGTCCGGATTCGCGGCTGCCAGGTCCTGCTGACGGCGGACCAGGTCCTTCTCCCCTGTCGGTGCATCATCACCTCGATACGCCTTCGTCGTCGACTTCACGGGTGACGGTGGGGATCACCTCGGCGGTGTCGGGGCGTCGATCGGGACGCTTTACCTGTACAAGGGTCATGGCGGCGGCGCCATCGACGGCGGTTCCCCCCGTGGGGAGATCGGTTCCGGTGGCTGGAACGGGATCTCGGACTGCGCCGGCGGTGACTTCACCGGTGACGGTTCGGGTGACCTGGCAGCCAATCGAGTCCCAGCCGGGCGCCACCGGAAAACCCTTACCTCTACAAGGTCGACGGCACAGGCGGCTTCGACGTCCGCATCGAAATCGGCACCGGCGGCTGGTGGCGCCCCACCAGGCGGGTCCGAGTTCACTGCGGCCCTGCCCCGCCTCTGTGCGCTCCCGCGGCCCGACCGCGCCGGCTGTGCTCCATCGGCCCAACTCCGGGAAGAGAGAATGAAGATCCGACATCTGCGC
This sequence comes from Streptomyces sp. NPDC051664, assembly GCF_044453545.1. Taxonomy (NCBI): domain Bacteria; kingdom Bacillati; phylum Actinomycetota; class Actinomycetes; order Kitasatosporales; family Streptomycetaceae; genus Streptomyces; species Streptomyces sp. NPDC051664. The sequence continues at coordinate 478,282 of NZ_JBITCU010000003.1, forward strand.
CGTTCAGCCTCTGCCTTCATCGCCGCCATCGGACTGACCGCCATGTTCCAGCCCTCCGCCACCGCTTCGGCGGCGGAATCGCGCACCCACGTCGAGTACGGGGGACTCTCCATCGACGTTCCGGCCGGGTGGAGGCTGGTGGACCTGGAGAAGGAACCGAACGCCTGCGTACGACTCGATCAGCACACCGTGTACCTGGGGCATCCGGGAGCCCAGCAGTCCTGCCCCACCCACCTGATCGCGGCGAAGACCGAAGCGATTGTGCTGGAGCCCTTCACCGGAGCTGCGCCCCGAGAGGATGTGCCCACCGTGAACGTCCCGGCGGGCTCCACCGCTCCCAGGGCCCTCCCGGCCGGGGACTCCCGCGAGGTACGGCTGGCCTTCGAAGGTGCCGGCGTCTACGCAACCGTCAGTTACGGCTCGTCGACGGCAGCGATCGAGGAGGTCCTGGGCTCCGCCACCACCGGCAGCACGGCCGAGCCGCAGACGGTTCCGGCGCCCCGGGCGCCGGTCTTCTCGGCCGCCCCTTCCGCGATCCCGAGCACCGGCTACACCGGCAAAGCCTTCGATGCCTGCTCGGCACCCTCCTCGGGCGCCATGGCGGACTGGGCGTCCTCGCCCTACAGAGGAGTGGGCATCTACATGGGCGGGCCGAGCCGGGCCTGCTCCCAGCCGAACCTCACCGCTTCATGGGTGGCCGAGCAGAGCAACCGTGGCTGGCATCTGCTCCCCATCTACGCGGGCCTCCAAGCGGGGAGCATCTCCGCCTCGAGCGCGACCAGCCAGGGCCGTTCGGCCGCCGACGCGGCTGTCGATCTGGCACAAGCGCTCGGATTCGTCCCCGGCACGGTGCTCTACATCGACATGGAGGCGTACTCCTCGGGGTACCGCACCAACGTCCTCAACTATCTCTCCGGCTGGTCCGCCCGTTTGCACGAACTGCGCTACCGGTCAGGCGTGTACAGCTCCTCCGCCAGTGGCATCAAGGACCTCGCCTCCGTCTACTCGTCCACGACACTGGTGCGTCCGGACGTGGTCTGGGTCGGCAACTGGAACGGTGTGGCCAACACCGCCGACGTGAACATCCCGGCCGGGTACTGGGCCAACCATCAGCGTGTTCACCAGTACTCGGGCAATGTCACCGAGTCGTACAGCGGGACGACGATCAACATCGACCGGAACTACGTCGACGTCGGCGCTGCTGCGACCACGGGCGACCCGGGTATGACAAACCTGACGGCCGGTGACTTCAACGGGGACGGCAGGAAGGACCTGGTGGCCGTTCAGGTGGCGACGGGCAACCTGTGGCTGTATCCCGGTACGGGCACGGGCAACCTGACGTCGCCGCCACTGCTGATCGGCAAGGGTGGCTGGAACGGCATGGCGAATCTGGCCGTCGGTGACTTCAACTCGGACGGCAGGGACGACATCGTCGCCACGGAGAAGTCGACCGGGAAGCTCTACCTCTACAAGGGCCACGGCAACGGCACCATCGACGGCGGCCCCTCCCGGACGGAGATCGGTTCCGGCGGCTGGAACGGGATGAGCAACATCTTCGTCGGTGACTTCACGGGTGACGGCAGGGATGACCTCGGCGGTGTCGAGAAGTCGACCGGGAAGCTCTACCTCTACCGGGGCCGCGGTAACGGCACCATCGACGGCGGCCCCTCCCGGACGGAGATCGGCTCCTACGGCTGGAACGGCATGGACAAGATCGTCAGTCCCGGTGACATGAACAGGGACGGCAGGGACGACATCGTCGCCACCGAGAAGTCCACCGGGAAGCTCTACCTCTACAAGGGCCACGGCAACGGCACCATCGACGGCGGTCCCTCCCGCACGGAGATCGGCTCCCGTGGCTGGAACGGCATCTCGGACTACGCCGGCGCCGACTTCACCGGTGACGGTACGGGTGACCTGATGGCCGTCAAGTCCGAACCGGGTGCCACCGGAAAGCTCTACTTCTACAAGGGCACCGGCAACGGCGGCCTCAACGCCCGCGTCGAGATCAGTTCCGGCGGCTGGTGAGGGACCAGTCTCTCGACGACGGCAATCCGGGGCATCCCGGAGCGGGCAGCGCCGGACCCGGCTTTCGGTCCGGCGCTGCCCGCTGCGCTGTGTTCCGGAGGTCTGCGCGGGCCGGCGAGCCGGCCGGGGCGTCAGCCCGCCATCGGCAGGATCCTCCGCGACGGCGCCGCGCGCAGTTCGTCCACGGCCACCGCCTCCCCGCTGTCCGCGTCGACATAACTGACTCGGACGATCGGGTCGTCACCGGTGTCGCGGCCCGCCGTGGCGTCGAGTGCGAACACCACCGCGACCGGGCGCGCGTCCTCCCGGTCCCCGTACACACCCGAGTACTGGAGAATGCGCCAGCCGTCGTCCTCCCAGTGGTCCAGCAAGGCGGACCGGACCACCGGTGCGGCGGCCTGCCAGGCAAGGGAGTTCTCCAGGAGTTCTACGCTCGCCGCGACCGGCACCTGACCGGTGGCGGTGCCGAGGAGCGGGTGCCCGAAGACACGCAGCCTCGTCCGGCGCAGTGGCAGCAGCCACCACCGGTCGAGGTCGGCCGAGAGGGCGACCAGAACCGCCGCCGCCCCGGTCAGGAGGACCAGGGCACCGGCAGGCCGCTCGGAGACAGCCGCCCACCAGGTGTCCTGTGCCACCGCCACCGCGGCCCCGCCGATGAGCACGACCGCCGCCCGCGCGAACGCCCGCCAGGTGATGGGGGTGTCCTCACTTGCCGAGCAGCCGCAGGAGGACTCCGGTGCCACGGCCCGGCCGTAGCCGAGGTAGCCGAGGAACCCCGCCCCGAGGACCGCGGCGGCGGCCCCCGGCACCGGGTTCGCCGGGACCACCAGCAGACCTGCGGCGATCAGGAGTTCACCTGCGCCGGTCGCACGCAGCACCGTCGTGGCCCGCTCACTGCTGCGCAGCATGCGGGCCAGCGCCGTCTTCGGCGCCTGCTGTGCGGTGCCCCGGCTGAACGCCTTGACCGCACCGGTCCACCCGAGCAGGCCCGCGAGGACCAGCGGGGCGAGGCCCGTTGTCAGTGACAGCATCTCTACCTCTCTCTGTGTCCTTGGGCCTGTATCAGTGCCCGACGGAGATGCGGACGACGTCCACGGAGTTGTCGGACGGCCGCCAGGCACCGAGCACCTGGGCGCTCTGCCCGATGCGCAGCCGGGACAGGTCGGACGTCAGCGCGCGGCCCGCGTAGGAGGCGCTGGCGTCCGGGGCGACGTGGCCGACCAGTTCGTGCTGCCCGTGGGCGAGGTGCAGCCGGTTCTTCGCGATGCCGCGGATCTGCGTGTCCAGATTCACGATGTTCACCCACACCGCGTCGGCGGCCACGGTGCCGTCCGGCATCTTGACGCCGCGTGCGTAGAGCCCGTCGCCGACCTCGATCACTTCGGCTGTGGTGGCGCGCACCTTCCACACGCTGGTGACGTTGGTCATCTGCACCCGGGAGTGGCCGCCGTTGGATCCGGCCACCTCCAGGATGCTGCCGGTGATGCCCGTGATGCGGCCTTCCACGAAGGTGGACCTGGCTATCGCGGGGTCGAGCGAGGGTTCCGCGGCGAAGGCGGCCTCGGCGTCGAGGCCGCCGAGCGCGGTCGCGCCGATGATGGTCGCGCCGCCGAGGGCGGCATTGGTGAGGAAGCGCCGGCGGCGCATCCCGTCGGCCCGGTCGTGTCGTGCGGTCATGTCGGTCCTCCTCACTCGTAGATGTAGACCGGCAGCTTGCCCGAGCTCAGGTTGCCGATCGCCGAGAAGGCGGCCGGCGTCAGGTCGAGGACGCGGTTGGTGCGACAGGTGCCGTTGCAGCAAGTCGCCTCGCCGCACCAGTCCTTGGTACGCGGGCCGCAGTCGGTGATCGTGATGCACACCGTCGCGCCCGAGCACTGGTGCTTGACGTTCATCACCGCGCCGCAGCCGCGTCTGGGGATGTTCTCGCCGCAGAGGTCGGGCCGGGTGATGTTCCAGCACGCCTGCGAGGCATTGGGCCACGCGCCGTGGTGTGCGCTGGACTGGCAGTTGCCGCAGGCGCCGCCGCCGGCACTGGAGCATGGCCCCCAGGCGTTGCCGCAGCAGAACCAGCTGGTCTCACCGGCCCACAGGCTGGTTGATCCGCAAGCCATCGTGTTGCCCCTCCCAGGAAGTGACAAGTTCATGACAAACACTGGACCGGCCGTCGACGCGCACATGTGAAGCGGGGATGCCCGAGTTGCGGCCGGGGATGGTTGTGCGAGCGAAGCAACCCAATGATGCGCGTAGACAAGCGGGTTGCATAGATGGCCTCGTTCCGAATCATCGAGGGCCTCGTCGGCCGGGTGGCGAGCCGGTGATCAGCCTTCCGGTCCTGCTCGACGACCCAGGTGTCCGGCGAACCACTCCCCCGCCAGCTCCGCCACCTTCCCGAGAGCACCGGGCTCCTCGAACAGGTGAGTGGCGCCGCGGACCACGGCGAGCCGGTTCTCGCAGCGCAGCAGCGCCTGGGCCTGGCGGTTGAGGTCCAGCACCACTTCGTCATCGCCTCCGACGATGAGCAGCGTGGGCGCGGTCACCGCCGGCAGCCGGGGCCCGGCCAGATCGGGCCTGCCGCCGCGCGAGACGACCGCCACGGCCGGGGAGTCCGGCTCCGCCGCCGCCCACAGCGCGGCAGCCGCACCGGTGCTGGCCCCGAAGTAGCCGACTGCGAGGCCCTGGGTCTCGAGCCGGTCGAGCAGCCAGCGGGTGGCGCCGGTCAGGCGGCCGGCCAGCAGGGCGGTGTCGAAGGTGTTGGCCCGGTCCAGTTCCTCCTCCGCCGTGAGGAGGTCGAACAGCAGGGTGGCCAGCCCGGCCCTGTTCAGTGAGGTCGAGACGGAGCGGTTGCGCGGGCTGTGCCGGCTGCTGCCGCTGCCGTGGGCGAACACCACGACGCCCGTGGCCCCTTCGGGGACCGTCAGTTCCCCGCCGAGCCGGACCGGTCCGGCGTGCACGACGACATCCGCGGCCACCATCCCCGCTCCTCCCGCAGCTCCCACGCTTGCTGCGTTTTCGTGCCGCTGCTCGATTCCCTCGAGAAGGTGGGCTCTTCCGCCCGGCGTCGTCCGCAGGCCAGGACGTCCATCGGTCGTCACCGCTCGCGGCTCACGGCCGGACTTCCAGGCGACGTTGCACCCTCATTCCACGCTACTCGCGTTCGGCCGAGGTGCGAGCGCCGGACGACTTCACCGCCGGAGCCCACCGTGGCCGCCGTCCCGGCCTCCGGAGAAGCCGCAAGCTGTGCCCGTCTCTCCCGCTCCGTACCGGCTCATCCCTTGACGACGCCCAGCGGCACCAGGCGGGCGACCAGCCGGGCGAGTCCGGCGCCCTCGGTGACCGCGGTGACCGCGTCGACGTCCTTGTACGCCTCCGGCGCCTCCTCGGCGAGACCACGCCACGAGGAGGGGCGTACGGCGATGCCCCGGGCCTCCAGCTCCCCGCGAAGCTGCTCCCCGCGGACCATGCGCAGCGCATGATGGCGGCTCCAGACCCGGCCGGCGCCGTGGCAGGCGGAGTGGAAGGCTTCGTTGCCGGGCAGGCCGACCATCACGTACGAGGCGGTGCCCATCGTCCCGGGGACCAGTACCGGCTGGCCCGCCCGGACGAGGTCCTCGGGCAGGCTCGGGTCGCCGGGCGGCAGCGCCCGCGTCGCCCCTTTGCGGTGGACACACAGTGGACGTGCCACACCGTCCACTTCGTGGGTCTCGAGTTTGGCCGTGTTGTGCGAGATGTCGTAGACCAGCTCCAGACCGACTCCCGCAGCCGTCGCGAAGGCGTGGCGGGCGGCTTCGGACAGCAGCTGGCGGTTGGCCCGGCCGTAGTTGGCGGCTGCCGCCATCGCCCCCAGGTAGGCGTGGCCCCGCGGCGACTCGACCGGCGTGCAGGCCAGCTGCCGGTCCGGGACCTGGATGTGGTGGCGGTGCAGTTCCTGGTCCATCACGCGGACATGGTCGGTGCAGACCTGGTGCCCCAGGCCGCGCGAGCCGCAGTGGATCATGACGCACACCTGGCCCACCCGCAGCCCGAAGGCCGCCGCGGTGGCCGTGTCGAAGATCTGGTCGACCGCCTGGACCTCCAGGAAGTGGTTGCCCGAGCCGAGGCTTCCCACCTGGTGGAGGCCGCGCTCGACGGCGCGCCTGCTCACCTGCCCCGGGGCCGCGCCGTCCAGGACGCCGTAGTCCTCGCAGCGCGCGAGGTCGCGCGGCACACCGTGCCCGCGCTCGACCGCGTACCGAGCGCCACCGACGAGCAGCTCATCGATCTCCCCGGCGCCCGAGAGCCTCCACAGGCCGCCGCGCCCCATGCCGCGCGGAATGGTGCCGTCGAGGATGTCCATCAGCCGCCGCAGCCGGTCGTGGCCGAGTGCCTCATGGTCGATGTCGGCGCCCAGCAGCCGTACGCCGCAGGAGATGTCGAACCCGACACCGCCGGGCGAGATCACCCCGCCGTGGGAGATGTCGGTGGCGGCCACCCCGCCGATCGGGAAGCCGTAGCCCCAGTGGACGTCGGGCATGGCGAAGGAGGCGCGGACGATGCCGGGCAGCGTCGCCACGTTCGCCACCTGCTCCAGCGCCTTGTCCCCGGCCGCCTGTGGCAGCAGCGCCCGCGAGGCGAACACCATCCCGGGTACCCGCATCGGCTCCCGCTGCTCGATACGGAAGCGGTACGGGCCCTCCTCCACCAGTGCGATGTCCACGTCCCTCACCTCCAGTCGACCGTCAGCCGTCCGCTCCGATCGGCGACGGCGGTGCCGAACTCGGCGCAGGCGGTGGTGAGCCGCTCGCGGATCCACTCCCGGTCCTCGCCGCTCGCCAGGCGGGTGTGGCAGTAGTCCAGGGCCAGCGGCATCGCCTCCACCCGGGCGGGAACCAGGTGCGCGGCATCCGGGCCGTCCAGGGTCACCAGGAAGAGGAGCCCCAGGTCGTTGCGGAGGACCGGGTCGACGGCGTAGTCGTCGACGAAGTCGCCCAGGTCGTACAGGATCCGGTCGGCGATCCCGTGGAACACATGGGCGGAGTGCCCGGCGACCAGCGTCGCTCCCGCCGCCAGCAGCTCCGGGGCAGCGGCCGAGACGTGACGCGGCGGCCGCGAGGTCATGTTGGGCCCCCAGTGCGGGGTGACCAGCACGACATCCGCCGCCGCGGCGGCCCGGCCCACCGACTGCGCCAGCCAGTCGGGCACCCCCGCGTAAAGATCGGCCCAGGCCGCACCGGGACTGGCCGCCCCGGCCGCGTACTCCTGCGGGTGGTCCGTGACGCCCACCACCGCAAGCCGCACACCGTCCGCCTCCAGCACCGCGAACTCCCGGGCCGTGCTTGCGTTCGCCCCGGCACCGACCGCGTGCACGCCCGCCCCGGCCAGCAGCGTGCGGGTGTCGGCCATGGCGTCGAACCCGTAGTCCAGAGCGTGGTTGTTGGCGAGCGTCACACAGTTCACGCCCAGTTCGGCCAGCACCTTCGCGGCGGCGGAGGGAGCGCGGAAGAAGAAGGGCTTCTGCGGGTCGGGCCAGCGGTGCCCTCGGTCGGAGACACAGCACTCCAGGTTGAGCACGAACAGGTCCGCCTCCGCGATCGCCTCCCTCACCCCTGCGGAGACCAGCGTCCCCGGTGTCGGCGAGCGGCGCAGCTCCTCGGCGACGCTGCGCCCGAGCATGGTGTCGCCGGCCAGTGCCACCGTGAGCGCCATGATCCCGTCCCTTCCCCGTCCTGCACTCAGACGTCGAGGGTCACCCGGCAGGTCCAGCCGCCGGGGCCGCCGCGCAGGTGCAGGTCGTGCAGCGAAACGGCCTTCGGCACCGCACCGACCGGCACGACGGTGCCGGCGTCGGCCATCCGGAAGCGGACCGACAGGTCCCGGCCGGCCCCCGCCGACCGGATGGACCCCACCTCCACATCGAGCGGGATCTCACCGTCGGCATCCATCCGGTAGACGACCTCCTCAAGGACAGACACCAGCAGATCCACGTCGGACTCCGCCGTGACCACGTATGCGCGTTCACGGACAACCGCGGCCCCGGACGTGTCGGCGAAGCCCTCCACCATGGCGTGGACCGCCTCGCCGATGCACCCTTCGGCCGTCGGCGACCACGCCTCCACCTGCATGTCCGCGGTGTGCGGCACAGACCCGTGTCCACTCGCGCCGGGCTGCTTCCCCACGGGTTCCCGACCGTCCACGGTCGGCGCCTCTCCGTCGTCTCCGGATGCACAGCCTGCTGCCGGGTTTCCCGAACCGCAGGCGATGCCTCCTCCAGAGTCGTCCCGTACACCGCTCCGGGGCAACCTGCACGAGGCGGCGCAAGCTGTCACCGGGCGCGGGGCCATCGGCGACGGAGTCCGGGTTACGGCCATCGAAGCCTCGAGGACACCGTCGACCACGCGCCGGCGTCGCACACATTCACCCGCCGACGCCCGCCTCGTTGACCACAGGCAATCGAAAGGTGACATACGGTAGTTGTCCCGTCATCCTCGTGAAGGAGTGCACGCATGCCGGTCTCGCTCGGTCTCGGTCTTCCGCAGATGAAGCAGTACGACATCGGCCGCGACGTGGCCACGGTGGCACGCGCGGCGGAGGACGCCGGGTACGAGAGTCTGTGGGTCTTCGAACGCGTGCTCTTTCCCGAGCCGGCCACCCAGGGGCTGTACGGCGTACCGGGGCTGCCGTGGCCGGACGGGTACCGCAGCGTCGCCGACCCGCTGGTCACCCTCGCGCTGGCCGCCGCGGCCACCGGCCGGGCCCGGCTCGGCACCAGCGTCCTGATCGCCCCGCTCCACGTACCGTTCCAGCTGGCCCGTTCGCTCGCCTCGCTCGACGTCGCGAGCGGCGGCCGGGTGGTCGCCGGCCTCGGAACCGGCTGGTCACTCGACGAGTACGCGGCCGCCTCGGTCGCCCCCTTCGAGAAGCGAGGCGCAGTCCTCGACGAACTGCTGGACGTCTGCGCGGCCGTCTGGGGCCCGGACCCGGTCTCGTACCGGGGCGAGCTGACCACCATCGCACCGGCCGAGGTCGGCCCCAAGCCCGTTCGTCCCATCCCGGTCTATCTGCCGGCCAACAGCCCGCGCGCCACCCGCCGCCTGGTGGACCGGGCGGACGGCTGGATGCCCGTCGCCATGGGTGCCGCGACACTGGCCGAACAGTGGCGGAAGGTGCAGGACCTGGCTGCCGAGCGCGGCAGGGACCGGCCGATCGGCGTGTGCGTCCGCGCCAACGCGGGGTACAGCGCGAAGCCGTTCGAGGGCGCGGACCGGCAGCCCTTCCGGGGCAGCGTGGCCCAGATCGTCGAGGATCTGGTGGCACATGCCGCAACGGGCGTACCCGAGATCCTGCTGGACTTCCAGGCAACGACGCGTGACGCCGCCGAACTCGTCGACGTGGCGGCCGAGGTGTATCAGGAGGCCCGAGCGGCGGGCGTCTGACGGTCGCACCGGGGGAGTACCGGTCCGCCGTCCGGCAGCCCCGCCGCATCCCCCTCATCGGGTGCCGGTCACCGTCGACGGCCCCCAGCCGGGGCGGTGCCGGCCCCTCGGGACGGTGCAGGACCAGCGTCTGCAGGGACGCGGCGGACGCCTCCGGGTTCGCCACGAGCAACTACCGAGCGAGCGTGGAGCGGTTGAGCTCTCGCGCCGTGATTCCCATGCCGGGACCGTCTCGTTCCCCTCGTGCGTGGTGGTCTTCGTCGGGCGATTTTCGGCCAGGGGGTTGCCGCGGTCCCGTGCCGGGAGACGGCCTCCGGAGGGAGGTGTTCCGGTAGCGGCGTTCCGGGGCGGGGCGCATGGGTCCGGGTGGGTGGTCACCGGAGAGGGGAATCGTCCGGCCGGAATGCGGTGCAGGGGGCAGTCGCCGGGCGCGCGGTGGGGGCGCATGTGATTCCGGATCGCCGCCCGGCCCGGACCTGCTGTTGTGTGTCGCGAAGGGCCCGGCGGTGTGCGTCCAAGTTAACGAATACGTAAGGCAGTTGTGATTCAACACTTGACAGGTGCCTATCACCACGCCACTTTGGGAGCGCTCCCACCATCAAGACTTGCACGCTTCCTTACCTCCGCTCCCCACACCTTCGAGACGTGAACCGGAGGCTTGGGCGCTGTCGCGCACCCATGTCTCCGGCTGTTCTCGGCCGAGGAAAGCGAATGTCATGAGTCTGGCAAAGCGCTCCACGCACGGCTGCCCCGGCGGGCTGCCGGTCCTGTTACTCACCGCATGTGCAGTCGCCACATCCCTGGCGGGAGTGCCGGCCGCGGCGGCCGAGCAGAGCACCCTGCACGACCTGGCCGCCGCCCACGGGAAATACTTCGGCTCCGCCACCGACAACCCCGAACTGCCCGACACCGCCGCGGCGCCCACCCGCCGCCGTGAGTTCGCCGAAGGCCGGCGCCGACCACTGCCTGGAGGTCGGCTTCGGCAGCGGCAGCCTGGCGGCGGGCGCCTCCACCGGTGAGATCCAGCTGCGGCTGAGCAAGACCGACTGGTCGAACTTCGACGAGACCGACGACTACAGCCGCACCACCGGGACCCCGTACGGGGACGCCCCGAAGGTCGCGGTCTACATCGGCGGCGAACTCGCCTGAGGCATCGAGCCCTGACGGCCCGCACCACCTGCACAGCCCTCCCTCCCCCTACGACACCCGCCAACGGAGGATTTGTGTCGATATCACGTAGAACATTCAGTACTGCCTTGAGCGGCAGCCTGATCGCGGTGGGCCTGACCCAGGGCACCGCCGTGGCCAAGCCCGCCACTCCGACGGGCGAGGGCGCCCGTGCCGCGGCGGCCGACGACCCGTACACCCAGGCGTTCCTCACCCAGTACGGCAAGATCAAGGCGGCGGGAAACGGCTACTTCAGCCCGGACGGCCTTCCGTACCACTCGGCCGAGACGCTGATGGTCGAGGCGCCGGACCACGGTCACGAGACGACCTCCGAGGCCGTCAGTTTCTGGATGTGGCTGGAGGCCGCGTACGGCCGGGTGACGGGGGACTGGGGCCCCTTCAACGAAGCCTGGGCGATCGCGGAGCGCACGATCATCCCGCAGCACGCCGATCAGTCCACCGCCGACGCGTACAACCCGAGCTCCCCGGCGACCTACGCGCCCGAATGGCCGCTGCCCGACAACTACCCGTCCGCCCTGAACAGTTCGGTCCCGGTCGGCTCGGACCCCATCGCCACGGAACTGGCCTCGTCCTACGGCACGATGGACGTCTACGGCATGCACTGGCTGATGGACCTGGACAACACCTACGGCTACGGCAACAAGCCGGGCACCGGCGGCGAGTCGGGGCCGGGGGCCGGACCTTCGTTCATCAACACCTACCAGCGCGGCGCACAGGAATCCGTGTGGGAGACCATCCCGCAGCCGACCACCGATCTCTTCAACTACGGCGGGCCCAACGGCTTTCTCGACCTGTTCGTCGACGACGCGAGCTATGCCGAGCAGTGGAAGTACACCAACGCCCCGGACGCCGACGCCCGCGCGGTGCAGGCCGCCTACTGGGCGTACCGCTGGGCCTCCGCCCAGGGCAAGGAGGGTGAGATCGCGGCGTCGGTGGCCAAGGCCGCCAAGATGGGCGACTACCTCCGCTATGCCATGTTCGACAAGTACTTCAAGCGGATCGGCAGTTGCACGGATCCCAACTCCTGCCCGGCCGCGTCCGGCCGTGACTCCCAGCACTATCTGCTGTCGTGGTACTACGCCTGGGGCGGCGCGGCCGCGGGGAGCAGCGGCGGGTGGGCCTGGCGCATCGGTGACGGGGCCTCCCACCAGGGCTACCAGAACCCGCTCGCCGCATGGGCTCTGTCCAATGTCCCGGCGCTGACGCCCAAGTCGGCGACGGCGCGCACCGACTGGGCGAAGAGTCTGACCAGGCAGCTGGAGTTCCTGCAGTGGCTGCAGTCCGCGGAAGGCGCTTTCGCCGGGGGCTGCACCAACAGCTGGGACGGCAAGTACGGAACCCCGCCGGCCGGCACGCCGACGTTCTACGGCATGGCGTACGACTGGCAGCCGGTCTACCACGACCCGCCGAGCAACAACTGGTTCGGCTTCCAGGTGTGGGGCATGGAACGCGTCGCCGCGTACTACTACGTCACCGGCAACGCGACCGCCGAGGCCGTGCTGTCCAAATGGGTCGCCTGGGCCTCCGGGAAGACCACCGTCGGCGCCGACGGCAGCTACCGCTTCCCCTCCACCCTCAACTGGACGGGCAAGCCGGACACCTGGAACCCCACGTCCCCCGGGAACAACGCGGGACTGCACGTCTCGGTCGTGGACTACTCCAACGACGTCGGGGTGGGCGCCGCCTACGTCAAGACGCTGACCTACTACGCCGCCAAATCGGGCGACACCGCCGCCGGGGCCCTGGCCAAGGCCCTGCTCGACGCAATGGCACTGAACGCCGACGACAAGGGCATCGCGGTACCGGAGACCAGGGCCGACTACAACCGGTTCGACGACGAGGTGTTCGTACCCGACGGGTGGTCGGGCGAGATGCCGGGCGGCGACACGGTCGAGCCGGGCGTCACCTTCATCGGCATGCGGTCCTGGTACCGGGACGACCCGGACTGGCCCAAGGTCCAGGCCTACCTGGACGGCGGACCGGCACCCACCTTCACGTACCACCGGTTCTGGGCCCAGGCGGCACTCGCGCTCGCCTTCTCGATCTACGCCGAACTGCTGGTGGAGGGGGACGGCGGCGGTGACACCGAACCACCGACGGCGCCGGCCGGGCTCGCGGTCACCGCGACGACGAACAACAGCGTGTCGCTGTCGTGGTCCGCCTCGACCGACAACGTCGCCGTCACCGGCTACGACGTGTACCGCAACGGGGTACTCGCGGGCAGCGCGACGACGCGAACGTTCACGGACCAGGGCCTCGCCGCCGCGACCGTGTACAGCTACGCGGTGGCGGCGCGGGATGCGGGCGGCAACACCTCGGCGCTCTCCACGACCGTGTCCGCCACCACGAAATCGGGCGGCGGCGGAACAGGCACGGTGAAGGTCCAGTACAAGAACACCGACTCGTCGGCCACCGACAACCAGATCCGGCTCGGACTGCAGATCGTCAACACGGGCAGCGCCCCGGTCGATCTGTCCACGGTCAAGGTCCGGTACTGGTTCAGCTCCGAGGCCGGTGCGAGCACCTTCTCCACGTACTGCGACTACGCCGCGCTCGGATCGTCGAACATCGACCACACGGTGGTGACGGCCGGCAGCCCGAAGACCGGGGCCGACCACTACCTGGAGGTCGGCTTCACCGGCGGCGCGGGCAGCCTGGCCGCCGGCGCCTCGACCGGCGAGGTCCAGTTGCGACTGAACAAGTCCGACTGGTCGAACTTCAACGAGGCCGACGACTACAGCCGCGCCACCAACACCGCCTACGCCGACGCACCCCGCCTCGCCGCCTATGTGGGCTCGGCTCTCGCCTGGGGAGTGGAACCGTGAGCGGACTCCTCACGAACACGGCGGCCCGCCACCGCAGCCGCTGGTTCCCGCCCCTCGCCGCCACCGCCGCGGCGCTGCTGCTCGCCGCCGCATCCATGTTCACCGGCGCCGCTCCGGCCGCGGCCGCGCCGGTGACCGACTGCACCGCCTGGGGGACGACCGAGCTCCAGGGCGGCGAGTACATCTACCAGCAGAACGAGTGGAACTCCACGGCCCGGCAGTGTGTGAGCGTCGACCCGGAGACCGGGGCCTGGAGCGTCACGGAGTCGTCCTTCGCCCTCCCGACCAACGGCGCCCCGGCCACGTACCCGTCCAGCTACAAGGGATGCCACTGGGGTGCGTGCACGACGGACAGCGGACTGCCGCTGCGCGTCGACGAACTCGCCACCACCCGCACCTCCTGGTCCACGACCCAGGTCGCCTCGGGTGCGTACAACGTCTCGATGGACCTCTGGTTCAACTCGGCTCCCGTCACCGACGACCAGCCGGACGGGACCGAGGTGATGATCTGGATGAACCACCGCGGCGGAGCCCAGCCGATCGGATCCCGCACCGGCACGGTGCAGCTCGACGGCAAGGCGTGGGACGTCTGGACGGGTCCCGGTGCCTCCGGCTGGAAGGTCATCTCGTACGTACTGCAGCAGGGCGTCACCGAGTTCGCCGATCTCGATGTGAAGAGCCTGATCGACGACGCCGTCACGCGCGGCCAGATCGATCCCGCGCACTTTCTGATCGACGCCGAGGCCGGGTTCGAGATCTGGCAGGGCGGCCAGGGCCTCGGCACCAGGAGCTTCTCCTTCACGGCGAGCGCGGACAGCGGCGGAGGGGGCGACACCGTCGCCCCCTCGGCACCGGAGAACCTCCGGGCCACCGGGACGACCAGCACTACCGCCGTCCTGTCCTGGACACCGTCGACGGATGGCACCGGCGTCACGGCGTACGACGTCTACCGGGATGGCGTGAAGGCCGGGACCACGGCCACCGCGTCATTCACCGACACGGGGCTCACCGCCTCGACGGCGTACAGCTACACGGTCAGGGCCCGGGACGCCGCCGGGAACACCTCGGCGGCCTCCGCCGCGGTCACGGCGACGACCGGGCCGGGCGGCGGCACCGGGAGCGGCACGCTGAAGGCGCAGTACAAGAACAACGACCCGTCTCCCGGGGACAACCAGATCAGGCCCGGCCTGCAGCTGGTGAACACCGGCACGCAACCCGTGGATCTGTCGGATGTCACCGTCCGCTACTGGTTCAGCGGCGAGTCCGGCGCGACCACGTACAGCACCAACTGTGACTGGGCCGCGATCGGCTGCGGCAGTGTCACGCATCGCGTGGTGTCCTCCGCCGGCGCCGGACAGGGCGCCGACCACTGCCTGGAGGTCGGCTTCGGGAGCGGCAGCCTGCCCGCGGGCGCCTCGACCGGTGAGATCCAGCTGCGGCTCAACAAGTCCGACTGGTCGAACTTCGACGAGGCCGACGACTACAGCAGGGCGACCAACACCGCCTATGCCGACGCCTCGAAGGTGGCCGTGTACGTCGACGGAACGCCCGCCTGGGGCACCGCCCCCTGAGACTCCACCGTCGCGCACAGCACGACTGCGCACTCCCGATGGCGGGATGCCCGCCCCGCTCCTCCCGCCATCGGGGCACCGCCCCGACCACGCACCCGCCCGGGAACGCCGTCCCGAGCTCCCCTGATGAGAAAGGGGCATCGAGCCGCAAACACCGCAGAGCCCCTAGAACAACCCCTGAACCCGCCCTCGGGGAGTGCCCGGAGGCGTACGTACGAAAGGAATACGGAGCCGCAATGAGATCACGAAGTTCCACGCTGCACGGGATACGCAGGAAGTTCGCCGCGCTCTCCGCGCTGGCGATCGGAGCGGCCCTGGCCGTGGCCGTCCCCACCCCGGCCTCCGCCGCGGCCCGCGTCGACAACCCGTACGTCGGCGCCAAGGCGTATGTGAACCCGCAGTGGTCCGCCAAGGCCGCCGCGGAGCCGGGCGGCAGCGTCATCGCCGACGAGCCCTCGTTCGTCTGGATGGACCGCATCGCGGCCATCGAGGGCGCGGGCGACGCGATGAGCCTGCGCGAGCACCTCGACGAGGCGCTGGACCAGGGGGCGAACCTCTTCCAGGTCGTCATCTACGACCTGCCTGGACGTGACTGCGCCGCGCTGGCCTCCAACGGTGAGCTCGGTCCCACCGAACTCGACCGGTACAAGACCGAGTACATCAACCCCATCGCCGACGTCCTCGACGACCCCGCCTACGCGAGCCTTCGGATCGTCGCCGTCATCGAACCGGACTCGCTGCCCAACATCGTCACCAACGCCGGCGGCGAGGCCGGTGCCACCGAGGCGTGCGCGGTGATGAAGGCGAACGGCAACTACGAGAAGGGTGTCGGTTACGCCCTGCACACCCTGGCGGCCATTCCCAACGTCTACAACTACATCGACGCGGCGCACCACGGGTGGCTCGGCTGGGACACCAACCTCGCCCCGGCGGTCGACGAGTTCAAGAAGGCCGCCACGAGTGAGGGCGCGACCGTCGCCGATGTCCACGGTTTCATCGTGAACACGGCCAACTACTCCGCCCTCCAGGAGCCGTACTTCAAGGTCACCGACTCGGTGAACGGTACGACTGTGCGTCAGTCGAAGTGGGTCGACTGGAATCAGTACGTGGACGAACTGACCTACGCCCAGGGACTGCGCTCGCTCCTGGTCAGCCGCGGCGGCTTCGATTCCGGCATCGGCATGCTCATCGACACCGCCCGCAACGGCTGGGGCGGCAGCGCCCGGCCCTCCGGCGCGGGACCGACGACCAATGTGGACGACTATGTCAACGGTGGCCGCATCGACCGGCGCATCCACGCGGGGAACTGGTGCAACCAGAAGGGTGCGGGCATCGGCGAGCGGCCGAAGTCGGCCCCCGCGGCCGGCATCGACGCCTACGTCTGGGCCAAGCCCCCGGGCGAGTCGGACGGCAACAGCCAGCCCATCGAGAACGACGAGGGCAAGGGCTTCGACCGGATGTGCGACCCGACGTACACGGGCAACGGGCGCAACGGCAACAACCTGACCGGCGCGCTGTCCGGCTCGCCGCTGGCGGGCCACTGGTTCTCCGCCCAGTTCCAGGAGTTGGTGCGCAACGCGTACCCGACCCTCGGCGGCGGTGGTGACGACGACACCCAGGCGCCTTCCGTGCCGACCGGCCTGACGGTCACGGGGCAGACGAGCGGCAGCGTCTCGCTGTCCTGGTCGGCCTCGACCGACAACACCGGCGTGACCGCCTACGACGTGTACCGCGCAGGGGTGCAGGTGGGCTCCTCGGCCACGACCTCGTTCACCGACACGGGGCTCACCGCCTCGACGGCGTACAGCTACACGGTCAAGGCCCGGGACGCGGCCGGGAACGTCTCGGCGGCCTCCGCCGCCGTCTCGGCGACCACGTCCGCGGGCGGCGGAACCGGCACCGGCACCCTCAAGGTCCAGTACAAGAACAGCGACTCCTCGGCCACCGACAACCAGATCCGGATGGGCCTGCAACTGGTCAACACCGGGAGCACCGCGGTCAACCTGTCCACGGTGAAGGTGCGCTACTGGTTCACCCCCGAGGCCGGCGCGAGCACCTTCGGCACCGCTTGCGACTACGCGGTGCTGGGCTGCGGCAGTGTGACCACCGGCGTGACGGCCTCCGGTAGTTCGGCTGCCGGGGCCAGCCACTACCTGGAGGTCGGCTTCGGCAGCGGCAGCCTGGCGGCGGGAGCGTCCACCGGGGAGATCCAGCTGCGCCTGAACAAGAGCGACTGGTCGAACTTCAACGAGGCCGACGACTACAGCCGCACCACCAACACGGCCTACGCCGACGCGTCGAAGATCGGTGTCTACGTGGGCTCCACCCTCACCTGGGGCACCGCCCCCTGACCCTGCCCGTCACCCCTCGCGCCACCAGTTCCGTCGCTCCCGTTGCCGCTTCCGTGTCGCGGCGGCGGGAGCGACGGGCGTCCCCGCATCACACTTCATCTGCGCAGCATGTCGGGGGCGCGGTGGGGGCGAAGGTCCCTGAGGACCGACTCGACCTCACGGAGAAAGGACTGGTAGGAGGTCAGGCGTTGCCATTCGGAGTCGGGGATGCCGGGCACCGTAGCGGCGCTTGCGGTCCAGCTTGCGACCAGTTCGGCGTACAGCGGTGTCTCGCTCGCCGCCTCGGTGTACGTCTGACCCGCCACGAACGCGCCGGCAAGCTGCCCCCGTGATGTGCGTGCTCCGTGCGGCGCATCCAGCTGGGGCCGCGGGCGCGGACGGGCATGAGATGCGCGGGGGGCCTGCGAGGGGTGCGGAACGGATGTCGCGGTGCCTCTGCCGGTAGCGGTGGCGGATGTGGGTGCGTTCATGACGGTGGTAACGATCAGCACCCATATGAGTAACTAGAGTGCGACACAGAATGATTAGATGGCGTTTCACCTTTCTTGATGTCTTTAGATCGAATATCGCTTCAAATCCGTAACAGAGACGTTGCTCCAGGCATGGAACCGAGGGAGATGTGGGAGCGCCATGCCGTACTGGCGCGGGCCTATTTCGGGAATGACGAGGATGTACGCCGTGCGCAGGGGGACCTTGACGAACGAAATGCGGACCGCATGCGAACGCTGGCCGCGTTCGCGGTGACGCTGGGCAGCGACGGGACCGTCGCGGAACTCCTCGGGCTCCATGAACGCGAAGTGCGCCTGGCCCGCCGCACCGTGGGCAAGGACGACGCCCGGGCCATCGCCAAGGCGCTCCTGGACCATCACGCTGCCGATGCGTACAAGCCCCCTGCCGAAGACGCGGACGGATGCCCGTCGTACCTGGAACCGGAGGAAAGGCATGTGTCCCACGAGACGCCGGCCGCGCCTCCAACTCCCCTTCATGCTCCGGTCATTGATGAACCGGTCCACGTGACGGCGTCGTCGACAGCGGTGGACGCGGTCCTGGTCGGAGCGTGGAGCACCGGGACCGACCTCGCCGTGCTGGCGAGCGAGCTCGGTCTCGATCTCCCCCGCCTCGTCGCACGCACCCGGTATCTGGAGGCACAGGGCCGCCTCACACATGCCGCGCCGTCGCTGGACCGTTCCGGCCGGCATCGCCGCGTCGACGGCACGGAGGCGCCCGCCATGCCCCAGCCCCGGCAGTGGTACTACCCCAGCCAGCCTCGACCGCCGCACCAGGAGGCGGTATGGGACCAGCAATCCTCATCCACCACTTTCGGCTCCGCACCGATGCACGACTGGGACGGCATCCTCGACCAGTGGCAGGTTTCGTCCGCCCCCACGGCCTCCTGGCAAGGATTCGCATGAGAGCGTCCGGCGGCCGCGAGGCCGCCGCCGGCGTGGGGATTCCGACGACCAACTCGTGGTCGGTCCGACGCCCGCGACGGCAGGTGCCGGAAGGCTCCGCCCCCCCACGGGTGGGGCGGGACTGCGGCGCCCTTCAGATGACCGGCGGCCGCCCCAGTATCGTCATGCGCCACACCGTGCGCCACCGCATCGGCTGCCGTCGGCCGCACGGGGTGCGGACCCCCTCTGCGAAGCCGCCGGCCCAGGCGCGCAGACCCGCGGCCGAGTGGGTGCGGGCCACGGTGAGGAGGGTCCAGGTGCCCAGGTAGGCCGGGACCAGGGGGAGAGGCAGGTTACGGCGGGCCAGCCAGACCCTGTTGCGGGCCGTCATCCGGTAGTAGACCGAGTGCCTGGCCGGTGACGTCTTGGGATGCTGGAGCAGCAGGTCGGGTTCGTACAGGATCTTCCAGCCCGCATCGAGCGCACGCCAGGACAGGTCCGTCTCCTCGTGCGTGAAGAAGAACTCGGCGGGCCACGGGCCGGTTTCGGCAAGCATCTTCATGGAGAGTGCGTGGCCGCCGCCGAGGAACGCCGTGACCGGGCCGCGGCGCATCGGGTCGGTGGAGCGCAGCCGGGGGACATGGCGGCGCTGCGTCTCGCCGTGCTCGTCGGCGATGCGGAAGCCGACGATGCCGAGCTTCGGGTCGGCGGCGTACATCTCCTGGACCTTGCGCAGCACACCGCTGTCGACGAGGAGCCCGTCGTCGTCCAGCTCGACGACGACGTCCACGTCACCGAGTTCCGCGAGTCGGCGGATGGCGACGTTACGGCCGCCGGGGCAGCCGAGATTCTCGTCGAGCTCGATCGTGGTCACACCGCCGGACAGGCCGGACAGGCCGGGGAAGGCGGTGAAGTCCGGCAGCGAGGTGCCGTTGCCCACGATGACGAGACGGGTCGGCAGGAGGTCCTGTATGGCGATCGAGGCCAACAGGGCTTCGACCTGCTGCGGGCGGTCGCCCATGGTCACGATGGATACGCCGATGCGCGGTTCGGACAAGGTCAGCACTCCTGGGCTCGCTGCGGTGCCCGTGATCGTAGTCGCTTGCTGTTCAGGTTCCGGCTGCCGCCCTGTCACGGCGGGTTGACCGGTGTCCGGTAGCGGACACCGGGCCGTCGGGAGCCGGGTGTGGCGTCGGGCACTCGTCGCCGCGAACCACCGGCGCCCGGTCAGTCCGGGCGACGCACGCGGGCGGCGGCCTCAGGCGTCCATCGCGTACCGCCAGAAGTCCTGCATCAGCGCGGGCGGCTTGGGCCCCGTCATCTCCAGCTGGCTGAGCATGATCGTGACCGTTCCCGTGGACGGGACGAGGTGCCCCGTCGTGCCGGTGCCGCCGACCCAGCCGTAGCGGCCCGGTACGTTCCACGGCTCGGCCGTCCCGACATCGACCGAGCCGCCGAAGCCCCACCCCTGACCCTCGATGAACAGTCCACTGGCCTCGCGCTGGGCCAGGGTCAGATGGTCGGTGGTCATCCGGCGCACCGATGCGGGTGACAGCAGCCGGCGGCCGCCGAACGTCCCGTCGGCGAGCATCATGCGGGCGAAGGCCAGCCAGTCGTCGAGGGTCGAGACCAGCCCGCCCGCGCCGGACGGGAACGCGGGCACGCTGCTCCACTGGCCGCCGGGGGCGTCCACCAGCTGGGGATCGCCGTTCGGATCGATGCGGTAGAGGCTGGTGAAGCGGTCGAGCTTCGCGGCCGGTACCGCGAAACCGGTGTCCACCATGCCCAGCGGCTCGAACAGTCGCTCGTCCAGGAACTCCGGCAACGAACGGCCCGAGACCCGGGCGATCAGCACACCCTGGATGTCCGAGCAGGTGTTGTACAGCCAGGCTTCGCCCGGCTGGTTCAGCAGCGGGATACGGGACAGCGTCGCCATCCATTCGTCCGGCGCCGGGACGTCCGCCGGCTCCGGTCCCTGCTTCAACTCGCTGAACAGCGGCGCGACTCCCGGCAGCGTGAAGTCGGACGGGAAGCCGTACCCGGCACGGAAGGTGAGCAGGTCGAACACGGTGATGGGCCGGGTCGCCGGGACCACCTCGTCGAGCGGACCGGACGGGGTGCGGAGCACCTTCGGCGAAGCCAGTTCCGGCAGCCATCGACCGACCGGTTCGTCCAGCGCGATCCGGCCCTCCTCGACCAGCACCATGACCGCGGCGGCGACGATCGGCTTGGTCATCGAGGCGATGCGGAAGATCGAGTCCCGGGCCATCGGGGCCGTGCCCTCGACGTCGGCCGAACCGGCCGCCCGTACCTCGGTCCGGTCGCCCCGGGCCACGAGGCCCACCGCGCCCGGCACCGGCCCCTTGCTGACGTGCGCATCCAGGATCTCGTGCAGGTCGGTCGTCATCGGTCCACCTTCTCGATTCGTGCGGTCGGAACCAAGACTTCCGCCGCCGCCCCGAATCATCGGACCGTTCACACCGATTACGCACGATCGGCTCTGTCGAGGTCGGTGCCGGGGGCCGTGCTACCGGCCTCAGCTGTCGGCCGTCATCGAAGACCGCCCGGTACGGTTCCGGGCCGGACGGGCCAGTTCCGGATGGTCAGCCGGTGGCGGTGGCCTGACCCGGTACGGATTCGAGAGAGGCGTACAGCCGTTCGCCGCGGTCCTCGGCCATGTCGAGGGTGGCCAGCACGGCGGGCGTCGAAATGCTCGGCAGGATGTAGTGCAGCAGTACGGATATCCGGCGCCCCAGGTCCTCGCGGTTGCACAGGACCTGGGACATCACCTGCACGCCGGAGAAGGCGCCCGCCAGCAGCTCCGCGGTCTCGCCCGGCTGGACGTGCGGCAGGAGCTCACCCTGGTTCTTCGCCGCGCTCAGCAGATGTTCGAGCCGATCTATCCAGGCCCGGAACGGGGTACCCCGGTCGAGGCCCTCGACCCCCTGGTCCATCGCCAGTCCGACACTGGCCCGCACCAGCGGTTCATGTCGGAGCTGGTGGGCGAGCAACATGCCCTGGTCGACCAGTTCCTGGAGTTTCGTCAGCTGAGGCGGCAGCGGAACGATGTCCAGCTGGAGGTCCATCACGCCGAGCGCCAGCTCTTCCTTCGAGTTGAAGTGGAAGTACAGCGCGCCCTTGGTCACGCCTGCCCGCGCGAGGATCTCGCTGATGGTGGCGCTGCTGTAGCCGCGCTCGTCGAAAACGGCGGCGGCCGCCACCAGGATCGACCGCCGAGTCTGGATCGCGCGCGCCTGCTGTGCCATCAGCTACGTGTCTCTCTAGTCGTGGCGTGGTCAGCACCACAGGGTTCTGGCTGGAAAGGAAAACCGGGCTGTCAGTATCTTACTGCGGGGGTGATCGGCCTCCTGCGTGGATCCTCTGGGGGGGAACTTCATGGTTCTGCTCGTCTCACGCACCGCTTCGGTGCCACCCAAAGGCAGACATGCCGAATTTCCACGGCAGTTGGTCCACCGGTCCGATCCCGAGGACGTCTTCCCCACCGGCTGGACCAGACAGACCGACACCCAGTTCTCGGTGTCGGCCCGCTGGCCGCGTGCGCACCGCTTCTTCGCCCCCGTGGCGGGCCGCTACCAGGACCCACTGCTGATCGCGGAGACCATGCGGCAGACGACGATGCTCCTCGCTCACGCGGAATTCGACGTTCCGGTCGGGGACCAGTTCGTGATGTGGGAGCTGGGATACATCTCCTCGCCCGAACGCCTCGCCCTGGGCGCGCGCCCCGAGCATCTGGACCGTCCCGACGGATCCTGGGACATCACCGTGGACGTCTCGTGCTCCCGGATCAGGCAGCGGGGCCGGGGCCTCGGCTCCATGAGCCTGGAACTGCTCCTGCATCGCAGCGGCAGCCGGATCGCAACCGGCGGCGGCCGGATCAGCTGCACGTCGGCCAAGGTGTACGAGCGGCTGCGGGGGAACCGCCGCGCCGGGATGGGCGTACCCGTCCCCCTCCTTCCGTCCGTCGCACCGCGCGAGGCGGGCCGGGTCTCGGAGCGTGACGTCGTGCTGGCACCGACTCCGCGTCAGGGTCTCTGGCGGCTGCGGCTCGACACCGGGCATCCGACCCTCTTCGGCCGGCCCAACGACCACGTGCCGGGAGTCCTGTTGCTGGAGGCGGCCCGGCAGGCCGCCAATGCCGTCCGCCCCGGGCGCGCCTTCCTGCCGGTGTCGCTGGAGGCCGCCTTCCTCCGCTACATCGAGCTCGACCGCCCGTGCTGGATCGAGGCCTGGATCGTCCCGGCGGACACCCGGTCGACGACCAGGGTGCACGTCCGGGCCACCCAGGACGGCGAACCGGTCTTCACCAGCACGCTCGAATCGCCGGACTGCACCGAAGAGGCGCAGGGCATACGGCCGTGACGGCGCCGCGCATCCTCATCACCGGAGCGACCGGATTCATCGGCAGCCATGTCGTGGCCGCCGCGCTCCGGATCCCCGGGGCCCGCCTGCGCCTGATGACGCACCGGACCGCGCTCGACAGCGGTCGCCACTTCGTGACCGGCATCGGGACCCGCGTCGAGACCGTGTACGGGGATCTCGCCGATCCTGCCTCCCTGCACGGCAGTTGCGATGGTATCGACGCCGTGATTCACTGCGCCTCGCAGATCGGCGGCGACGCGGAGACGGCCACGACCGTCAACGACCACGGCACCCGGGCCCTGGTCGAGGAGGCCGCCCGCAGCGGCGTCGCCCGGATCGTCCACCTGAGCACGGCATCCGTCTACGGGCGCGGCCCGTTCACGGAGTTGATGCCGGGCCGGGTGGAGCCGGCCCCCGCCTCGGCCACCAGCCTGACCCGCGCCGCCGCGGAGCAGCACGTCCTCGCGGCGGGCGGGGCCGTACTGCGTCCGCACATCGTGCACGGCGCCGGGGACCGCTGGGCGGTGCCCGGACTCGCCGCCCTGCTGGGGCAGTTGAGGGCTGGACTGACCGGGTGCGAGACGCGGCACTCGCTCATCGACGTCGAGACGCTGGGCAGAGCGCTGCTCGGAGCGGCGCTCTCCCCGAAGGAACCGACGGGCGTCTACCACGTCAACCACCCTGAGCCGGTGGCCTGTTCGGAGTTGCTGGAGACGGTCATCGACGAACTCGGGCTGCCCTGGGCAGGTGCGGGCATCGGTGTCGACGCCGCCCGTGCCCGGCTGGCCCAGGTCCCGTACGCACTGCACCATCTCGACATGCTCGCGGTGGACCACTGGTTCGCCGACGAGCGGGTGTGGCAGGACGTCGGCTGCGAGCCGGGCGCGGGCTTCGCCGCCACCTTCGCCCGGCACGCCCCTTGGTACCGGCAGTTCCTGGGGCGGTACGTCACTCCGCCGGGATCCGCGTCCCCGTCCCGCTCACCCGCACCCGCGCATCGCCCGCACGCAGTTCGACGGTGAGCGTGCCGGGACGGCCCATGTCCTCGCCCTGGTGGAGGGTGAGGACCGCGGCGTCCGGGACGAGGGCCTGCTCGCGCAGGTAGGCCCCGAAGGCGGCCGCCGCCGCTCCCGTCGCCGGGTCCTCGACCACACCGCCGACCGGGAACGGGTCGCGGACGTGAAAGACGGCCGGCGACTCACGCCACACCAGCTGAACTGTCGTCAGGTCGAGTCGGCGCATGAGCGCTTCTAGGCGCGCGAAGTCGTAGTCGAGGTCGGCGAGCCGCTCGCGGCTCGCCGCGGCAAGCACCAGGTGGCGGGCGCCCGCATAGGCGATACGGGGCGGCAGAGCCGGGTCCAGGTCGGCGGCCGGCCAGCCCAGGGCGGCCAGCGCCTCGGTCAGCTCGTCCCGAGCGACATCGGTTACGTGGGGTTCCACGCTCGTGAGGGTGGCCCGGAGCTCGGCGCCATCCTGGGCGACGGTGACCGGGACCGTGCCCGCCTGCGTGGTGAAGACCAGATCGCCGGGGCCGTTGCGCTCGGCGAGGGCGATGGCCGTCGCCACAGTGGCGTGGCCGCAGAACGGAACCTCCGCCTTCGGGCTGAAGTAGCGGATCGTGTAAGCACGACCGGTCGATCCGCCCGACTCGCCCGGCCCGGTCAGGAACGCCGACTCGCTGTAGCCGAGCTCGGCCGCGAGGGCGAGCATCGCCGCGTCGTCGAGACCGGACGCGTCGAGGACGACCCCCGCCGGGTTGCCGCCCTCCGGGTCGGCGGAGAACGCGGTGTAGCGAAGGACCTCGGTGCCTGAAATCTGACTCATGACGCACGTCAACCGCACCGCGGCTCAGGGGATTCCCGGCCGGGACGGCCGACACCGCGAACCGCGGCCGGGGCGCCGGCCCGGTGGCGGTTCGCGATGCCGTTGCCCGTCTTCGGCCAAGCAGGAGTCGGGACGGTGGGCACCCGCCCGGTGGCGTCGAAAGCGGTCGGATGCCGCCCGGGGTCCGACACGCGCCCGCTGTCAGCCGCGGCCCACGTACGGCATCGTCGTCGCCAGGACCGTCGCGAACTGCACATTCGCCTCCAGCGGCAGCTCCGCCATGTGCAGCACCGTCCGGGCCACGTCGTCCGCCGCCATCACCGGTTCCACAGCCAGTTCGCCATTGGCCTGAAGGACGCCCCTCTGCATCCGCTCGGTCATCTCGGTCGCCGCGTTGCCGATGTCGATCTGGCCGCAGGCGATCCGGTACGGGCGCCCGTCCAGCGACAGCGATTTCGTCAGCCCCGTCATGGCGTGCTTCGTCGCCGTGTACGCCACCGAGTGAGGACGCGGCGCATGGGCGGAGATCGAGCCGTTGTTGATGATCCGGCCGCCCTGCGGGTCCTGCTCCTTCATCTGCCGGTACGCCGCCTGCGCGCACAGGAACGCCCCCGTCAGGTTCACCTCGACCACGGTGCGCCAGTCGTCGTACGACAGGTCCTCCACCGGGACGGAGCGCGGGCCGAACGTCCCCGCGTTGTTGAACAGCAGGTCGACCCGGCCGATCCACTCCCGTACGGAGGAGAACAGCGCGGTCACGTCCTCGGGGCGGGAGACGTCGGCGGGGACGGTGATCACCCTGGCCTTCTCCCCGGCCAGTTCCGCGGTCTCGGCGAGGGGTTCGGGGCGGCGGCCCGCGAGTGCCACCGACCAGCCGGCGCCGGTAAGGGCAAGAGCCACTGCACGGCCGATCCCGGAGCCCGCGCCCGTGACGACGGCCGTTTTCGCATCGGAGTTCAACAGTTTGTTGCTCATGACGCCGCAGCGTACGCCTCCCGGGTCAAAGGTCCCCGGCAAGCGGCCGGTTCGGGTTCGACGGAATGACTTCTTGATCATTCGTCGGCGATTCCAGCGCCGCCGGGGCCGCTTGACGATGATCATGTTCCTGCGACTGCGTACCTCTCTGTCTGCGTACCTCCGTGTCCGCGGTACCTCAGCGCAATTCGTCCCCCGGGGGGCGATCCCGCCGCACTCCTCATCAGCGCGACGCCTGTGCGACGCCACCACGACAGCCACTCGATGTGCGGGACCGGTGGACTTCCACGCGTACACCGCCAGTCAGGGGAGGGACAGATGACGTACTCATCGCACCAGCAGGAGATGCGCGACGCCGCGCGTCAGGTCGGACGCCGCCGCTTTCTCACCGTCACCGGTGCCGCCGCCGCGCTCGCTTTCTCGGTCAACCTGCCCGCCGCGGGCGCCGCGAGCGCCGCCGAGCTGGACGCCAGGAAGATCAGCGAGGACCCGTTCACGCTCGGCGTGGCCTCCGGTGACCCGTTGCCCGACTCGGTCCTGCTGTGGACGAGACTCGCACCGCGCCCGTACGAGCCGGACAGCGGACTGCCGAACGCCCGCGTCCAGGTGCGCTGGGAGCTCGCCCGTGACGAGCACTTCACCCGGATCGTCCGGCGCGGCACCGCCACCGCCCACCCGGAGTTCGACCACAGCGTCCACGTCGAGATCAAGGGCCTCGACGCCGACCGCGTCCTCTACTACCGCTTCCGCGCCGGGAAGTGGGTCAGCCAGGTCGGCCGGACCCGCACCGCCCCCGCCCGGCACGCCCGCAACAGCGCGATGTCCCTCGCCGCGGTCTCCTGCCAGGCCTACCACGACGGCTACTTCACCGCGTACGGCCACCTCGCGCAGGAGGACGTCGACGTCGTCTTCCACCTCGGCGACTACCTCTACGAGTACGCCGTGACCGCGACCGGCGGAGCCCGCAACTACACGGACCGCACACTCCCCGCCCACTTCAACCGGGAGACGGTCACCCTGGAGGACTACCGCCTGCGGTACGCCCTCTACAAGTCCGACCCGGATCTGCGCGCCGCGCACGCCGCGCACCCCTTCGTCGTCACCTGGGACGACCACGAGACCGAGAACAACTACGCGGGCGACACCCCGGAGAACGACGTCCCGCCGGAGGAGTTCCTGCTGCGGCGCGCCGCCGCGTACCGCGCGTACTGGGAGAATCAGCCACTGCGCACCCCGCAGCGGCCGACCGGCCCTGACATGAAGCTCTACCGGCGCCTGCAGTTCGGCCGGCTCGCCCAGTTCGACATCCTCGACACCCGTCAGTACCGCAGCGACCAGGCGTACGGGGACGGCTGGCAGAAGCCGGGACCGGAGTCCGAGGACCCGTCGCGCACCCTGACCGGTGCCACCCAGGAGCGCTGGCTGCTCGACGGATGGAAGGCCTCCCGGGCCACCTGGAACGTCGTACCGCAGCAGGTCACCTTCGCCCAGCGGCGGGATGTACCGACCGACGCCTTCAAGCTGTCCATGGACTCCTGGGACGGCTACCCGGCCTCCCGCGACCGGATCCTGAAGGGCGCGGAGGCCGCCGGGATCGACAACCTGATGGTGCTGACCGGCGACGTCCACGTCGGCTACGGCTTCGACCTGAAGAAGGACTTCAACGATCCGTCGTCGCGCACGCTCGGCACGGAGATCGTCGCCACGTCGATCGCGAGCGGCAAGGACGGCTCAGACAAGCCGGCCAGCTGGAACAACCAGATGCAGGCCAACCCGCACATGAAGTTCTTCAACGGACGGCGCGGGTACGCGGTCGTCACGCTGGGCCAGGACCAGGCACGCGCCGACTTCCGCACGGTGTCGGCCGTCACCACGCCCGGTGCGCCCGTCGCGACGGCCGGATCGTTCGTCACGGAGGTGGGCAACCAGGGCCTCACGCCTGCGTGAGGCCCTGACTCCGTCCCGCTCAGCCGATGCCGTCCGCCGGGTAGCGGACGCCGATGCGGTCCCGTACCGCATCGAGCGTCCGCATCACCGCCAGCGAACCGTCCAGAGGTACCAGCGGTGACTCCGTCTCGCCCGCCAGCAGCGCCCGCACCACCTCGGCCTGCTCGAACTGCATCCCGCTGAGTCCCTCGTCCGACGACCCCGCGGTGAACTCCTGCGGGTCGTGTCCCGGCCGGTGCAGCACGAACCGCTCCGGGTAGAAGAAGCCGCGCGGGAACTCGATCCGGCCCCGGGTGCCCGTGATCGAGGCGGTCTGTGGGGTGTCCGCGACCAGCGAGCAGCTGAGCAGCGCCGTGGCGCCCGACTCCCAGCCCAGCAGCATGCCGGTGTTCAGATCGACGCCCTCCGGGGAGAGCAGCGCATCGGCCTGGATCCGGTCCGGCTCACCCAGCAGCAGCTGTGCGAACGACACCGGGTACACCCCCAGGTCCAGCAGCGCACCCCCGCCCAGCGCCGGGTCCCGCAGCCGGTGGTCGGGGCCGAACGGGCCCGCGAGCCCGAAGTCGGCCTGCACGGTGCGGATGTCGCCGATGGCACCGTCGGCGATCAGCGCGGTCAGCCGCCTGATGACCGGGTTGCAGTACGTCCACATCGCCTCCATCAGGAAGAGGCCACGGTCCCGGGCGAGCGCCACGAGCTCCTCCGCCTCCCGGGCATTGAGCGTGAACGCCTTCTCGCACAGCACGTGCTTCCCGGCCTTCAGACAGAGCTCGGTGGCCTCCCGGTGCGCGGAGTGCGGGGTGGCCACGTACACCACGTCGACCTCGTCGTCCGCGGCGAGCTCGGCCCAGCTGCCGTACGCCCTGGGTATCCCGAACCGCTCGGCGAACGCCTTGGCCGACGTGTCCGTGCGCGAGGCCACGGCTACCACTTCCGTGCCGGGCACCGCCTGAAGATCAGCGGTGAAGGTCGCGGCGATGCCACCCGTAGCCAGCACGCCCCAACGCACGGTCCTGCTCATGCCTGCTCCCAAAAAGGTCTCGACCACTCCGGCTGAGCTGAGAGCATAGAGGCGGATTCAACTATTTGGAGATGAGAATGCCGGAGAGCGGCGTGAGCCGAGCCCAGCACACCCACATACCGACCGACAGGACCGGCATCCGTGCCGCGACCGGTCCGACCGCCACCGCGGCGGCCCGGCGCACCGGACTCCTCGTCACTCTTGTCCTCGGCGGTCTCACCGCACTTCCGCCGCTCTCCATGGACATGTACCTCCCGGCGCTCCCCGCGGTCACCGACGCCCTGCACGCCCCGGCCGCCACCGTCCAGCTCACCCTCACCGCCTGCCTCGGCGGCATGGCGCTCGGACAGGTCGTCGTCGGACCGATGAGCGACCGCTGGGGCCGGCGCCGGCCGCTCCTGCTCGGCATGGTCGTCTACGTGCTCGCCACCGCGCTCTGCGTCTTCGCGCCCACCACGGAACTCCTCATCGGCTTCCGCCTCCTGCAGGGACTGGCCGGTGCGGCCGGCATCGTCATCGCCCGGGCCGTGGTCCGTGACATGTACGACGGTGTGGAGATGGCCCGGTTCTTCTCCACCCTGATGCTGATCTCCGGCGTCGCACCGGTCGTCGGGCCACTGATCGGCGGACAGGTGCTGCGGTTCACCGACTGGCGGGGCATCTTCGCCGTCCTCACGGTCGTCGGCGTGCTGCTCACCCTGGTCGTCTGGAAGTGGCTGCACGAGACGCTGCCACCCGAGGAACGGCACACCGGCGGGGTCGGTGACGCGCTGCGCACCATGCGCCGACTCCTCGGCGACCGCACGTTCACCGGCTACATGGTCGCGGGCAGTCTCGCCTTCGCGGCCCTCTTCGCGTACGTGAGCGCCTCGCCGTTCGTCGTGC
This sequence comes from Streptomyces sp. NPDC051664, assembly GCF_044453545.1. NCBI lineage: Bacteria > Bacillati > Actinomycetota > Actinomycetes > Kitasatosporales > Streptomycetaceae > Streptomyces > Streptomyces sp. NPDC051664. The sequence goes on from NZ_JBITCU010000003.1 coordinate 508,077, forward strand.
AGGAGATCTACGGCGCCTCGCCGCAGACCTTCAGCCTGCTCTTCGGCATCAACTCGATCGGCCTGATCACCGTCGGCCAGATCAACGGCAAGGTACTGGTGGGCCGGATCAGCCTGGACAAGGCGCTCGGCTTCGGGCTCGGGGTCATCGTGCTGGCCGCGACCGCCCTGCTGCTGATGACGTCCGGGGCCTTCGGCGACGTCGGTCTGGTGCCGGTCGCCGCCGGGCTCTTCGTGCTGATGTCGGCGATGGGGCTGGCGATGCCGAACACCAACGCCCTGGCGCTGATGCGTACCAAGCACGCCGCGGGTTCCGCCTCGGCGCTGCTCGGTACGTCGTCGTTCCTGATCGGCGCGATCGCCTCACCGCTCGTCGGGATCGCGGGGGACGCGACGGCCGTACCCATGGCGGTCGTCCAGCTGGTGTGCGCGGTCGGGGCCATGGCGTGCTTCCTGGGCCTGTGCCGGCCCTGGCAGCGCGGTGACGCAAGGGCTTGAGCACGGACCCTCGGGCCACTCGCCCAGGGGGTGTCCGGCCAGGTTTCCCCGGCACCCCCTAGCGGTCGGCGCGCGGGTAGCCGAGCAGATGCAGCCGGTCCAGCTCGTCCGTCCAGCGGAACACGCCGACCCCCGCCGCGGCCTCCGTGGCCGGCAGCCGCACATTCGCGGGCAGCGCCTCCGGCACCCCGCTGGTGACCTCGACCTGGACCGGACGGCCGCGGCCGGCCAGCACGTCCGCCGCGTTGCGTCCGGGCGTCGCGCCGTACGCGATGCCCTCGTCCGTCACGGAGACCAGGGTCAGCGGCTTGGAGCCGTCCGTCGCCTCGAGACAGAACCCCTTCTTCGTCTCCAGGTCGAAGGCGAGGTTCCCGGCCACCAGGTACGTCCGCGAGGGCGACATGACGGCCTGCGGATACTGGCCCGGCTTGATCGCCACCTTGTGGCATTCCACCGTGGCCACCGGCTTCCCCGTCTCCGCGTCGTGCACCGCCCACAGGTCATGGGTCGTCGCCCGCTTCTGGCCCTTCGCGAGCTGCCACTTCGCCAGCACCCAGCCGGGGGCCACCGTGGTCGGGATCCCGCTGGAACGGTCGGTGCCCTTCGGGGCGACGTTCCGGCTGAACCAGCCGCCCTGCACCCAGAACTCCCGTGCCCCGCTGACCAGCAGGCCCTTCGTGGTCAGTCCGAACACCTCGGTGAGCTGCCTGCAGGACGGGCAGCCCTTCGGGTACTTCAGCGCCGTGGGAGCGATCTTCGTGATGCGGCCGCTCGCCGGGTCGACCAGCACGCTGTTGGTGCGGCCGTCACTGATCAGGATGCCGGGTCCGCTGGTGTCGACGGTCGGTGCGGAGTTCCACGGCACCTCGATGCGCTGCCGGGAGCCGTCCGTCGCGTTGTACACATCGAGGGAGACGATCGTGTCGGCCGGGGTCAGCGCGTTCACGCCGACCTTCCCGTACGCCCACGTGACGAAGTACTCCACGTCGTCCTTGGTGACCAGGAGCAGCTTCGGGAAGTGCTTCGAGGCCGGCGGCCGCCAGTTCTCGCCCTTCCAGCCTGCCTTCCCGGTCTCCGAGTCGATGGTCTCCAGCCGGTACTGGTTGTCGGAGACCCGCAGCAGGTAGGCGAGGCGTCCCGTCGTCCGGGAGATCGCGTAGTCGGGTGAGGTGTTGATGAGCTCCCAGCCGCGTCGGGTCGTGTACGCGGGGGGAACGGTGAGCTGTGTCGCCGGGCCCGCACCCGTCCGAACCGGCTTCTTCGGCCCGCCGTCGCCCTTGCCCTCCTCGCCCTTCTTCCCGTTCCCCCCGGCACCGCAGGTGGCCAGCAGAAGCAGCAGGGCAAGCACCAGCACCCCGGCGACCAGAGTCAGGCGCACGATCTTCTGTCGCATTGTCCCCTTGATGAGCATTCCCGACCTCACGTGAGCATTCCTGACCTCGCGCCGATCAGCGTAGCAACTGGCCCAGGCGTCCCGGCAGTTCAGCTCGGCGGCCGTGGTGCGGGGATCGACTGCGGGCGACGGTGCGCCGGACGGGACGGGCACCGGCCGGAGAACGGCCGGTCGTGTCCGCCTACAATTTTTCGGTGAACGTCACCCTCTCCACTGCGGAAGCCCTGCGCGCGGCGCTGGCCGGACTCCTCGACGGACTGCCGCCCAAGCAGGCCGCGCAGGCCGTCGACCGGCTGATCGCCAATTACCGGGGAACCACCCCGACCGATGCCCCGGTGCTCCGCGACCGCTCGGACGTCGCCGCGTACGCCGCGTACCGGATGCCCGCGACCTTCGAAGCGGCACGGTCCGCCCTCACCGCCCTGCGTGAGGCCGCTCCGGAATGGGCACCCACCACCCACACCGACATCGGCGGCGGCACCGGCGCGGCGAGCTGGGCCGTCGCCGGGGCCTGGGAGGGGCACCGGACCACCGTCCTCGACTGGGCCGAGCCCGCCCTCGTCCTCGGCCGGGAACTGGCCGGGGCCTCCGGTGTCGAGGCCCTGCGCACCGCCGACTGGCGGCGGGCCCGGATCGGTGCGGGCCTGGAGCTCGACCCCACGGACCTGGTGACCGTCAGTTACGTGCTGGGGGAGCTGACGGCGGCCGCACGCACCGCCCTCGTCGACACGGCCGCAGCCGCCGCACAGGCCGTCGTGATCGTCGAGCCCGGTACCCCCGGCGGATACGCCCGCATCATCGAGGCCCGCGACCGGCTGATCGCCGCCGGGCTGACGGTCGCCGCGCCGTGTCCGCACAGCGAGGCGTGCCCCATCGAGCCGGGCACCGACTGGTGTCACTTCTCCGCCCGGGTCAGCCGCTCCTCGCTGCACCGGCAGGTGAAGGGCGGATCACTGCCGTACGAGGACGAGAAGTTCAGCTATGTCGTGGCGACCCGCTTCGCCACCGAGCCGGTACTCGCCCGGGTCACCCGCAAGCCGCAGATCCGCAAGGGGCAGGTGCTGCTGGACCTCTGCACCCGTGACGAGGCACTGAAGCGCTCCACGGTCACCAAGCGGCACGGCGAGCTGTACCGGGCCGCCCGGGACATCGCGTGGGGCGACGCCTGGCCGCCCCCCGGTGACGACGACTAGAGCCTCTCTTCCGGATATCAGGCCGGAAGAGAGACCTGGCCGCGCAGCTCCTGGGTGCAGCACTTCACGCTGCCGCCGCCCTTGAGCAGCTCGCTCAGGTCCATCGGGACCGGTTCGAAACCGCGCGCCCGCAGCGGGTCGAAGAGGCCCCCGGCGCCCTGGGGCACCAGGACATGGAGGCCGTCGCTGACCGCGTTGAGCCCGAGGGCCGCTGCGTCCGCCTCCTCGGCCGTCAACGCGTCGGGGAACAGCCGCCTCAGCACGGAGCGGCTGCCCGGCGAGAAGGCGCCCGGGTAGTACATGATCTCGTCGCCCGCCTCGTCGAGCACACACAGCGCCGTGTCCAGGTGGTAGTACCGCGGGTCCACCAGATCGAGCCCGATCACCGGCCGTCCGAAGAACTCCTGTGCCTCGTCGTGCGAGAGCGGACTGGACCGGAAGCCGCGCCCGGCCAGCAGGTACGACGAGGTGACCGCGAAATCTCCCTCGCCCTCGTTGACGTGGGCCGGCTCGTGGATCTCGGTGAAACCGTGGTCCCGGAACCAGTCCCGGTGCGCCGCGGCCTCGGGGTACCGCTCCTGGTACGCGAACCGGGCGCCCAGCACCCGGCCGTCCACGACGGTGGCGCCATTGGCGGCGAAGACCATGTCGGGCAGGTCGGGACGCGGGGTGAGCAGCTCGACGGTGTGGCCGAGCGCCCGGTAGCGGTCGCGCAGGTCCTCCCACTGGGCCTGGGCCAGCTGCAGATCGACCGGCTTGCTCGGGTCCATCCAAGGGTTGATGGAGTACGTGACCTCGAAATGGGTCGGGGCGCACATCAGATAGCGGCGCGGGGTCGCTTCACGAAGCGATGAGGGTGTGGCTTCACGAGGCAATGGGGGCTCCTCACGGACAGCAGGGGTGGCCTGCGGACAGTCGGGGCTCGCACGGGTCTGTGCGTGAGCCCATGGTGCGCCGTCCGGGGCGACCGCGCAGTGAACCGATCGGGTGGTTGTACGGGCGGCTCGGTAACGACTACGGAGAGGCGTCGAGGCGCAACGTTCCGTCTCGCCCTGCCGGTGGACACCTACTGAGCCACACCTGCCATTTCAGGCCAATTATTGGCATAGTGCCCAGCTCAGTGCGCCGGTCCTCGCACCCCGCTTGAGAACTCTGGCCACCCGAGGCGCAGGATGGTGGGACCATAGGCAGGGGCAACGCTGAGGTAAGGGGATTGATGGGCGCCGATTTCGGCCGTTCTCGCGGCACAGAGAGCAAGTTTTCCCAATGGCTTCGCCGACGACCCAAATCGCAGCACAGCGAGGTCGACGACACCGCCCGGGAGGCGCTGCTCCTGGCTGTCGCCGAAGCCGGAATGCCCATCTCGCCGGCCGCCCACCCGGTCGGCTACCGATGTTCGTGCGAACGCATCGGCTGTCCCACCCCCGCCCGGCATCCCATCTCGTTCGCCTGGCAGACGCAGTCCACCACGGACCGCGCCCAGATCGAGCGATGGGCCCGCAGCCAGCCGCAGGCCAACTTCATCACCGCGACCGGCATGATCCATGACGTTCTCGACGTGCCGTTGACCGCGGGCAACCAGGCTCTGGAGCGGCTCCTCGCCGCGGACATCGACGTCGGCCCGGTGGCAGTCTCCGGTGACGACCGGATGCTCTTCTTCACCGCCACCCGCGGCACCCCCGAGGACGAGGACGAGTGGTGGCCCTGCGAGCTGGACTGTCATCCCGAGACCATGGACGAGCATCCGGGGATGCGCTGGCACTGCCGCGGAAGCTACGTACTCCTGCCGCCCGCCATGCTCCCCGGTGAGCTGGACGTGCACTGGGTCCGCGGCCCGGAGAACCCGCTGCCGGACCCGCTGACGCTGCTGGAGACGCTCACCGACGCCTGCGCGCAGTACGCCGACACGGCGGACCAGAGCGATCTCGACCACGACTCGGTGGCCTGGCCGCTCAGCCGCTGAAATCCCCCGCGGCGGAAGAACGGGCGAGCCGGGAACGCGGGGCCCGAACCCTGCGCCACGGGCACAGCGCGAGCCCTGCATCACGGGCCAGCAGGGGACGGCTCCCACGCAGAACGGAACGCCGCCCACGGCAGCGCAGGACCGCGCCTACGAGCCCTTCGCCGCCGTGAGCCCGGGCAGCCGGTTCAGCACGATCACCTTGGTGTTGTTCCCGGCGCCCTTCTTCGGTACGTACACCAGTTGGCTGGAGACCCGCTCCTTGGTGAGGGTGGTCTTCACCTCGCCGGTCAGCAGCGCCTGTACATCCGCGTTGACCGGCGGGCGCAGTCCCTTCGCCGCGGTCTGCTGCTCGAAGTGCTTGCTGCTGAAGAAGACCAGCGCCCCGCCGTCCTCCGTCTCCAGGCCGAGCGGGCCGAACGTACCGCCGTCCAACGGCTGGTCGATGAACTGGAAGGAGAAGCCCGCCCGCCGGCTGTTTCTGCGCTCGACCCGCCAGGCCGAGGTGGCGACCCCGGGGGCGAACACGTCCGGCGTGCCCTTCTGCAGGTACTGCGTGTACGACGTGCTCAAGTCCTTGGGCGCCACGGCCAGTTCCGCACTGTCCGCGGTGACCGGCCGGGCCCGCCCTTCGCCGTCCTTCGCGAACGCGGGCAGCTCGGACGGCGTCACGACCGCGAGATACGACGCCTTCCAGACCGCGTCGGGACCGGTCCTGACGAAGACGATCAGCCAGCTGGTGTCCTGCTTCCCGCTGTCCTGGTCGCGGTTGGAGTCGGTGTTCGCGAGGAACCAGCGCGGCCAGCCGGCCTTCTTCGGGATGAGATACGTGGCGTCGGTCAGCTCCAGCGGCCGGTGGTTCGCGTTGCCGTCGGGGTTGTTCTTCTGCCGCGCTCGCAGACCGGCCTGGTTGATCGCACCGAGCGAACCGGTGACCCGGTCAGCGTCCAGCGCAGGGTCGTAGGCCTTGTCCGCCGCGTTGTACGCGGTGGTGAAGTCCGCAAGGGCCTTCGCGGCCTCAGACTTCGTCGCCGCCGGTACGACTTCCAGCTCGCCGTGCACCGTCACGCACGCGCTCGCCGTCATGCTCAGCACCGTCGCTGTCGCGAGCCCCGTCGCCAGCCGAATCGGCCTCAGGCTTCTCATCCGTTGCTTTCTGCGCCTTCTGATCCGTCGCCCCCACTGACCGTCCGAAGCCTACCGGGGCGATGAACAACGCGAGAGTGGGGATCAGATACAGCGCCCACACCGTGACCTGAAGAATGGTCGGATCCGGCTGGAAGTTGAAGGTGCCCTTCAGCAGCGTGCCGTACCAGCTGTCCGGCGGGATCGTGGCGCTGATGTCGAACGCCCGGTTCTGCAGACCGCCGAGGAACTCCGCCTCCTGCAGGTCGTGGACGCCGTACGCGAGCACGCCCGCCGCGACGACCACCAGCATGCCGCCGGTCCAGGTGAAGAACTTCGCCAGGTTGATCTTCAGCGCGCCGCGGTAGAACAGCCAGCCCAGCACCACGGCCGTGGCGATCCCGAGCAGCGCACCGATCATCGGATGCCAGCCGTCGTCCGCGGCATGCACCGCACGCCAGACGAACAGCGAGGTCTCGAGCCCCTCCCGGCCGACGGCGAGCAGCGCCGTGGCGACCAGCGCGCCGGTGCCCATCGCGAGCGCCGCGTCGAGTTTGCCGTGCAGCTCCGCCTTCAGATGCCGCGCGGTGCGCCGCATCCAGAACACCATCCACGTGACCAGGCCGACCGAGAGGATCGACAGCGAACCGCCGAGCGCCTCCTGTGCCTTGAACGTCATCTCCTGCGAGCCGAATTCGAGCCCCGCGCCGAACGCCAGGCTGACGACGACCGCGATGGAGACCCCGACCCAGATCGGCATCAGCTTGCTCCGATTGCCGGTCTTCACCAGATAGGCGACGAGGATGCAGACGACCAGGCTGGCCTCGAGGCCCTCGCGCAGGCCGATCAGATAGTTGCTGAACACGTTTCGGTTCTCCTTCTTCCGCTTCGAGTCCCGTTACGAGAACAGCGCCCGGCCCCACCAGTCGTCCTTGGAGCGGACGCCCGGCGGGACGGCGAAGTGCGCCGAACCCACGTGCTGGATGTACTCGTTGAGTGCGTCGTGTGCCGCGAGGCGGCGCTGCAGCGGAATGAACGCCTTCCGGACATCGCGCTGGTAGGCCAGGAAGAACAGCCCGGCGTCGAGCCGGCCCAGGCCGTCCGTGCCGTCCGTGAAGGAGTAGCCACGGCGCAGGATCTTCGCACCGTCGTTGCTGTCCGGGTGGGCGAGCCGCACATGGGCGGTCGGCAGCATCGCCTTCAGGAACGGCTCGTCGCGCTCCTTCGCCTTGCCGACCGGGGCCCCCTCGCCTTTGTCCCGGCCGAAGACGTCCTCCTGCTCCTGGAGTCCGGTCCGGTCCCAGGTCTCGATGTGCATGCGGATGCGCCGGGCCACCAGGTACGAACCCCCGGTCATCCAGCCGGCGTCGTCCTTCTCGCCGACCCACACGTGCTTGTCGAGGGCTGCGGTGTCGGTGCCGGAGATGTTCCGGGTGCCGTCCTTGAAGCCCATCATGTTCCGCGGGGTCTGGGCGTCGGGCGTCGTCGACGACGTCTTGCCGAAGCCCAGCTGCGACCAGCGGATCGCGGTGCGGCCCATGCCGATCCTGGCGAGGTTGCGGATGGCGTGCACCGCGACCTGCGGGTCGTCCGCGCACGCCTGGACGCACAGGTCGCCGCCGCTGCGGGCCGCGTCGAGATTGTCGCCGGGGAACTTCGGCAGATCGACGAGCGCCTCCGGGCGCCGGTCCTCAAGGCCGAACCTCCCCTTGGTGAACAGGGAGGGACCGAAGCCGATGGTCAGGGTGAGCCGGGAGGGCTTGAGTCCCAGCGCCTCGCCGGTGTCGTCCGGCGGTGCTTCGGCGAGACCGCCGTACGCCCCGTCGCCGACCGCGTGACCTGCCGTCATCCGCTCGGCCGCCCGCGTCCACTCCTTGAGCAGCGCGATCAGCTCGGCCCGGTCCTTCGTGGTCACGTCGAACGCGGCGAAGTGCAGCCTGTCCTGGACGGCGGTGGCGATACCGGCCTGGTGCACACCGTGGAACGGCACCGCGGCGCCGCTGTCCGCAGCCGGCACGGCGTCGTTCTCCGTACGCACCGCGGCGACCGTGCCACCGGTCGCGACCGCGCCGAGCGCAAGCCCGGCACCGCCCCAGCCGAGCAGCGCACGGCGCGACGGGGCGCGGCCGCCGGTGGCGACCGACTCGGCGGCGACGGTATCGGCGACGTCCGTCCCGGCGGTGTTCTGATTCTCCTCGGACATGACCGGTGCCTCCCCGCCCGTTACTTCGTCACTGCGGCGGCGAGCTGCGACAGCGGCTCGGCCAGCGCGTTGACGGCGTCCGACAGCTCCTTGCGGTCCGCCTTGCCGACCTTCTCGTACGAGGTGAAGTCGTAGGAGTTCTTGTCCTCGCGGTACTTGTCCAGCAGCGTGTTCAGCGCCGCGAACTGCTTGTCCAGGGTGGCGGTCAGCGCCGCGTCGTTCTTCGAGGCGATCGGCTTGAGGAGCTCGTACGACTTCTGCGCGCCCTCGACATTGGCCTTGAAGTCGATCAGGTCGGTGTGGCTGTAGCGCTCCTCCTCACCGGTGACCTTGCCGGTGGCGACCTCGTCGAGGAGCTCCTTGGCGCCGTTGGCCATCGAGGTCGGGGTGATCTCCGCCTTGCCGACCCGCTTCTGCCAGTCGACGAGGTCCTTGTAGAGGACGGGGGCGAGGGCCTTCTCCTCGGCGCCGAGCTTCTTGTCCTGCCACAGCGCCTTCTCCAGGCGGTGCCAGCCGGTCCACTTCTGGCCGTCCTCCAGGCCGTCCTCGCGGACGTCGACCTTCGGGTCGATGTCACCGAACGACTCGGCGACCGGCTCGGTGCGCTCCCAGCCGATGCGGGAGTCGGCGTACGCCTTCTTCGCGGCCTCGATGTCGCCCGCGGCGACGGCGTCCGTGAATACCTTGACCTTCGGCAGCGTCTCGTCGGCCTGCGCCTGCACGTAGGTGCGGTAGCCGGCGACGGCCTTGTCCATCTCGGGGCTGCGCTTGACCGCGGTGCCGCCGGTGACCTCGATCTTCTGCCGGAAGCCGGCGCCCTTCATGCCGGGCTTGCAGACGACGTCGTACGAACCGGCCTTGACCTCGGCGGTGATGGTGGCCTTGGTGCCGGGGCCGATGTTCTCGCGCTCGGCGACGATGCGGTCGTCCGGGAAGAGGACGTAGACCTCGGTGACCTTGGATCCCTTGTTCTCCACGGCGAGTGCGATGTGACCGGCCGGGAGCTTCTTCTTCGACACCGCGCAGGAGTCGTCCTTCGCGGTGACCTTCACCGCGTCGTCACCCTTGCCGTCGCTCTTCTCGGCGCAGCCCGTGACGGCGGTCAGAGCCGCCGCGGTGGCGACAGCGGTGACGACGGAGAAACGAACGGCTCGCATACGGGCTCCACAAAGGCTGAAGAGGATGAACAGGGCCGGAAATGGGCGGGTGAGGCGGACCTAACTTAACCGAGGCTTACCTCACCGGTACCCACCCGTGCAGTGATTCAGCTCTCACCTGGGGTGCCGGAGAACGGGGCGATCACGGACGACCCATGGGCGCCCCACGGAAGGGTCAAGGGATGGTCAACCGGTTCTTGGTGGTGCGGACGGGGGGCGCCTCGGTACCGGAGCCGTCGCCGCGGCCCCGCCGCCGTACCGTCCGATCCGTTCCTGCGGCACCACCGGGCCGCACGATGCTTGAATGCGCACGTGAGTGACTACGACGTACCCGCAGGCATCGACGTACTGCACGTGTTCTGCGGCCCGGACGGACGGCACGGCAACGCCCTCGGGGTCGTACGCGACGGGCGTACGTACGCCGACGAGGCGTCCCGGCAGGCGCTCGCCGGGCAGCTCGGTTTCAGTGAGACCGTGTTCGTCGACGATCCCGAGCGCGGGCACGTCGACATCTATACGCCGGGACTCCGGCTGCCGTTCGCCGGGCATCCGCTCGTGGGCGCCGCCTGGCTGCTCGACCTGGAGATCCTGGAGCTGCCGGTCGGCGACGTCTACGCCCGTCAGGACGGCGAGTTCAGCTGGATCGCGGCCCGCCCCGAGTGGGTGCCGCCGCGCACGCTGGAGCAGTACGCATCCGCCGCCGAGGTGGAGGCGCTGACCGGGCCTCCCCCGGGGGAGGGCTGGCTGTACGTATGGGCGTGGGAGGACGAGGCGGCGGGACGGGTGAGGGCGCGGGCCTTCCCGCGGCGCATCCATGAGCGCGGTGTCAGCCGCCCCGGTGGAGCCGGGGCTTGCACCGGGGGGATCGTCGAGGACGAGGCGACGGGCGCGGCGGCGCTGCTGCTCAGCGCGCAACTGGGCCGGGCCCTCAACATCACGCAAGGGTGCGGCTCCCAGATCCTCACCGCGCCCGCACCGGACGGCACGGTGGAGATCGGGGGCCGCGTCCTGCTGGCGGGTGCAAGCCTGTCGCCGGCGCTCTGACGTCGGACGGGCGAATTCGGAGTGGTGTCGGCGGTGTGACGTCGGGCGGGGCGACTTCAAGCCCGTCCGGTGATTGAGGGCGAAGCGGCACGGGTGACCGGGTCCACCGTCGGAACCCGGTCGCCCCGCCCCCGCGCCCCGTGAGGCCTACGCACTGCGGGGGAACACCTCGCCCAGCTCCCGGAACACCGCCGTGTTCAGCGCGAACGCGCGCCTGCACTCGTCGACGATCCGCTTCTTCTCCAGTTCGTCCGCGTCCACCGCGTCCAGCAGCTCGCGGTAACTCCGCTTGAACGAGGCGGGGTTGGCAATCTCCTCGAAGACATAGAACCGGACACCGTCGCCCTTGCGCGCGAAGCCCCAGGTCTTCTCCGCCCTGTCGCGGATGATCTGGCCGCCGGAGAGATCCCCGAGATAGCGGGTGTAGTGGTGTGCGACGTATCCGGCGGACCAGGTGCGCGCGCACTCGGTGACCCGGTCGGCGTACGCGGCCGTCGCGGGCAGTGGCTCCAGGCCCCTGCGCCAGTCCGCACCGCGAAGATGCGCCAGGTCGCGTTCCAGCTCCGCGGTGCGCATCAGCTCCGGCTGTATGAACGGACCGGCGACCGGGTCGGTGCGCAGTGCCTCCGCGCCTTCCTCCAGCGCCCGGTAGACGAACCACAGCTGCTCGGTGTAGCGCGTGTACGCAACCACTCCGAGCCGCCCGCCCAGCAGGTCGCTCATGAAGGCCGAGGTCTCCGCCTCGGTGTGCTGCTCGTGCGACGCCGTGCGGATCAGCGTCGAGAAGGGCGTGGTGGCGGCTGTTGCGTCCAAGGCGGGCCTCCGGGGACCGAGGAGGGAGGGAAGTCCGGAAGAAGACGGAAAGCCGACGGCGACTGCGCTCGGCAGCCACTGTCGACATCTCCGATCCTCCAACTTAGGCTTACCTAAGTCAACAGCTTCCCGACGGTCCGTCGGTAAGACGATACGCCCGGTTCCACCCGTTCGCCGGGGTTGCGGATCGCGTACGAAGGGCTAGGGAAGGGTCAGGATCTCGGCGCCCGTCTCGGTCACCACCAGCGTGTGCTCGAACTGGGCGGTGCGCTTGCGGTCCTTCGTCACCACGGTCCAGCCGTCGTCCCACATGTCGTACTGGTGTGTCCCGAGCGTCAGCATCGGCTCGATGGTGAATGTCATGCCGGGCTGCATCACGGTGGTCGCGTGCGGGCTGTCGTAGTGCGGAATGATCAGGCCGGAGTGGAACGACGAATTGATCCCGTGCCCGGTGAAGTCCCGGACCACGCCGTACCCGAAGCGCTTGGCGTACGACTCGATGACCCGACCGATCACATTGATCTGGCGCCCGGGGCGGACCGCCTTGATGGCGCGGTTCAGCGACTCCTCGGTGCGCTCCACGAGCAGCCGGGACTCCTCGTCCACATCACCGCAGAGATAGGTGGCGTTGTTGTCGCCGTGCACACCGTTGATGTACGCGGTGACGTCGAGGTTCACGATGTCGCCGTCGCGCAGCACCGTGGAGTCCGGGATGCCGTGGCAGATGACCTCGTTGAGCGACGAGCAGAGCGACTTGGGGAAGCCGCGGTAGCCGAGCGTCGACGGATAGGCGCCGTGATCGCACATGAACTCGTGGGCGACGCGGTCGAGTTCGTCCGTCGTCACGCCAGGAGCGATGTGCTTCGCGGCCTCGGCCATCGCCTGTGCGGCGATCCGGCCGGCGATGCGCATGCGCTCGACGGTGTCGGCGTCCTGGATTTCCGGGCCGGTGTACGGCGCAGGAGCCGGCTTGCCCACGTACTCGGGGCGCCGGATATTTCCCGGTACGGAACGGATGGGAGTGATCTCCCCTGGTGCGAGCAGCGACTGGCCAGACATGTCAGCGAGTCTAACCAGCGAGCTTGGGGCAGCATGGCTCCGAGGAAAGGAGCCGATGATGGCCCTGTTCAAGAAGCGCACGGTCGGCAAGCCGGGCGAGTGGTACTACTGCCTGGTGCACCAGAAGGTCGAGGAAGGCCCCGAGTGCCCCGCGAAGGACCGGTTCGGCCCCTACACCTCCCGTGAGGAGGCACAGCACGCGATGGACACGGCGAAGGAGCGGAATCTGGAGTGGGAGAACGACCCCAAGTGGCACGACAACGCCACGCCTCCGGAGACCGACGCGTAGGTTCCGGCCCGTCCGGCAGCTGCCCCGGGGCTCCGGCCCCGGACCCTGCTCCTCACACGCCGGAGGGGCTGGACCGCCGGCGCCGCACCGCGTCCGCGTCCGTCTCGGAGTCGTACGTGAGGAGCTTCGGCAGCGCCGCAGCCAGCAGCGCGACCGAGGCCACGCACGCCACCCCGCCCGTCCAGACCGCGGTCCGCGTGCCCGTCCAGCCCGCCATCGCGCCCGCCCGTACCTGGCCCAGCTGCGGCCCCACGCTGTACGAAAGCACCTCGATGCCCGCCAGTCGGCCGCGCAGCTCCTCCGGGATGGTCTGGTTCCAGATCGTGGAGCGGCCCAGACCGCTGAGCATGTCGCCCGCGCCCGCCACCGCCAGGCAGACCAGCACCAGCCACACATTGCTGAACCACCCGGCTGCCGCGATCGCCAGCCCCCAGGCCGTCGCCCCGAACACCACGAACAGCCCGTGCCGCCGCACCCGTGACGTCCAGCCGCTGGTCAGGCCCAGCACCAGCGAGCCGACCGACCCCGCCGCGTACATCAACCCCAGTGACCACTCGGCGTCCAGCTCGTCCGCCAGGAACGGGAAGATCGTGTTCGGGAAGGCGAAGAACATCGCCGCCAGGTCGATCGCGTACGTCCCCAGCAGCACCGGTCGGCTCCAGGCGTACCCCGCCCCCTCGGCGATGCCGCGCAGCGACGGTTTCCGTGCGTGCTCGGCGGGCGGTGCGGGCGCCAGCCGCAGACAGAGGAGCACGGAGACGGTGAACGTGACCACGGTGACCGTGTACGCCGTGGCGTGCCCCGCATAGGCCACCACCAGACCCGCCACCGCCGGGCCGGTGATCGCGCCGAACTGCCAGCGCAGCGAGTTCAGCGCGGCGGCCGCGGTGAGCTGGTCGTGCGGCACGATCCGGGCGATCAGGGAGTCCAGCGCGGGCCGCTGGAGCCCGGCGAGCGCGGAGACGCCGCCCGCGACGAGATAGAGAGGCCAGAGCATCGGGTCGGGCAGCGCGGCATTCACCAGGAGGACGAGCGCGAGCAGCCCCAGCCCCGCCTCGGTGCCGAGGATCACCTTGCGGCGGTCCGCGGAGTCGGCGAGCGCCCCGCCGTACAGACCGAAGACGACCAGCGGCACCAGCTCCACCGCACCCATCGCGCCGACGGCGAGCGGCGAACCGGTGAGTTCCTTGATCTGGAGCGGCAGCGCGATCAGCGCCATGAAACTGCCGAAGTAGGTCACCAGGCCCTGGACCCACAGCAGCCGGAAGTCCGCCGAGGAACGCCAGGGCGAGAGGTCGGGCAGGAGCGCGGAGAGCCTGGCGGGCAGGGCGGTGGCAGAGGTCACGAGGGGTCATGGTCCGGCGCCGTACGTGCCCTGTGCAACCGGTTTTGCCGGGGCCTGCGGCGGCCTCGACCTCGTCACCAGCGCGCGGGCGGCGGCGCGGTCAGCTGGTCGGCGAGCCGGGACAGCCGGTCCCGGAAGCGACGGCGGCCGCGCGGTGCGGGGACGCTGTTCTCCCCGGCCGCCGCGCTCACCAGATGCTGCACGGTGTCCAGGTCCACATCGTCGCGGCAGGTCACCGCGAGGGTCTCATGGGCGAGCCCCCGCACCTCCGGATCGCCGTTGTCCAGCGACAGCACCGTCGCCCCCGCCCGGCGCGCGTCGTGCACCCGCTCCAGCAGCCCGTCCCCGGGCCGCTCCGGAGCCACCAGGAACAGCGTCTCGCCCCGCCCGGCCGCCTCGATCCGGCCCAGACCGACGGCCAGATGCGCCGGATCGCCCGGCTCCACCCGGTGCCGTACGAGCGTGGGCGCCAGCTCCGGCAGCCCGGACCAGGTGGACTCGTCGACCAGATGGGCCGCCAGGTGCCACGGCTCGTACGCCGCCGTCCCCACCAGCAGCAGCCCGCCGCCGTGCGGAACGACGGACGACCGGAGGGCCCCCGCGAACCGGCGGGCCGCCGCGGGCCACTCGGTCCCGGCGAGCACTTCACGGAGCAGGGCGACGCGTACGGCATCCATGGCCCGGCATCATGCCGCAGGACCCGTACCCCGCACCGGCGAACGGCACCGAACCAGCCGAACGGGGGCAGACGCAGTGACGGATGTCGCACGGGTGACACGCTGCGTTCCCCTCCATGGCGCGCAGTAGTGTCGGGCCCATGACTACGAATGACAGCGGCAGCGCGCCCAAGCCCCCCGCCAAGGACCCCTGGGACCTTCCCGACGTATCCGGGCTGACCGTCGGCGTGCTCGGCGGCACCGGCCCGCAGGGCCGCGGTCTCGCCTACCGGCTCGCGCGCGCCGGGCAGAAGGTGATCATCGGCTCCCGCGCCGCCGACCGCGCCCGGACCGCCGCCGACGGGCTGGGCCTCGGCGTCGAGGGCGCCGACAACGCCGAGTGCGCCCGCCGCAGCGACGTCGTGATCGTCGCCGTGCCGTGGGACGGCCACGCCAAGACCCTGGAGTCGCTGCGCGACGAGCTCGCCGGGAAACTCGTCATCGACTGTGTCAACCCACTCGGCTTCGACAAGCAGGGCGCGTACGCCCTGAAGCCCGAGGAGGGCAGCGCCGCCGAGCAGGCCGCCGCCCTGCTGCCCGAGTCCCGGGTCACCGCCGCCTTCCACCACCTCTCGGCGGTGCTGCTCCAGGACGAGACGATCGAGGAGATCGACACAGATGTGCTGGTGCTGGGCGAGGCCCGCGCCGACACCGATCTCGTGCAGGCGCTCGCCGGCCGGATCCCCGGTATGCGCGGCATCTTCGCGGGCCGGCTGCGCAACGCCCACCAGGTCGAGTCGCTGGTCGCCAACCTGATCTCGGTCAACCGCCGCTACAAGGCGCACGCCGGGCTGCGCACCACGGACGTGTGAGCCGCACCCTGCGGAGAGCGGAATGGGGCATGAGGGACACTGGACGGGACCACGCGCCATCCCGGACAGGAGCTGCCCCCCATGCCCCGCCTCGCTCTCTACGCCCTCGCCGTCTGCGTCCTGGCCGTCGGTGCGGCCGTGATCTCCTTCGTCCAGGGCACCTGGCTCGGGATCATCTGGGTGCTGCTGGCCGGACTCTCCTCCAACATGGCGTGGTACTACCTGCGCAAGCACCGCGCGGAGACCGCCGCCGGATGACCGCGGCCGGACGCCCCTGAGGGCAGTCCGTAATCCCTGGCGGGCGCACGACGGCAGCTACGGCACCTCGCAGCGTTGCCGGAACGCCCGAATACGGCCGGTACGATGACGCCCCTCCGCCTTGCGATGCACCGCATCCGACGCCGCGTGCTGATCCACCAGGGATTACGGGACAGCCCTTAACCGACGGCGCAGGACGGATTCGACTGCTGCCAGAACTGGTAGGCGTCGAAGCCGCAGTACGTGTCGAACTCGCTGACGCCCAGCGACTGCAGCAGGCCGTGGATCGCGTCGAAGAAGACGGTGTTGACTTCGGGGATCCACAGCAGCCCGAACACCGCGAACAGGCCGAACACCGCGAACGGCTCCACCTGGCGGCGGATGCCGTACGACAGCCACGGCTCGATCACCCCGTACCCGTCCAGCCCCGGGACCGGTAGGAAGTTCAGGATCGACGCGGTGACCTGGAGCAGCGCCAGGAACGCCAGCGCGTACCGGAACCCCAACGGGACACCGTCCAGCGCGTGCAGCCAGAACGGCGCCGTGCAGACGACCGCGAACAGTACGTTCGTCAGGGGGCCCGCCGCCGAGATCAGGCTGTGCTTCCAGCGGCCGCTGATCCGGTTCCGCTCGATGAAGACCGCGCCACCGGGCAGCCCGATCCCGCCCAGGATCACGAACAGCACCGGCAGGACGATGCTCAGCAGCGCATGGGTGTACTTGAGGGGGTTCAGCGTCAGATAGCCCTTCGCCCCGATCGAGATGTCCCCGCTGTGCAGTGCGGTGCGCGCGTGCGCGTACTCGTGCAGACAGAGCGAGACGACCCAGGCCGCCGTGACGAAGAGGAAGATCGCAAGCCCCGGCGGCTCGGCGAAGTCCGTCCACACCGCCCAGCCCGAGACCGCCATGACGGCGGCGATCCCGAGGAAGATGGGACTGATTCGCCGGTCGCTGCGGGCAACTGCGGTGGTCATCAGCGGACTCCAAGTGGCTCGGCGGCAGAGGGTGGAGCGCGTCACGGGCGGGACGAGTCCCGACCGTACAGTCGACACGGCGGAAACGACTCGCATCCGGGTGGTGGTTCCGGACAGGGTGGATACATGACGAGCAATACCGGGGAACCGTCGGGCGACGCCGAGGGCCGGAATGGATCGCCGCTGCCGGGAGTCTGTCCGATTCCCGATTCCGGTCACGGAGAATAGGGACGTGCGCTACAGCATCCTCGGCACCACGCAGGCACTCCACGACGACGGCACGGCCGTCGCCATCGGTGGGGCGCGGCTGCGCGCCCTGCTGACCGTTCTCGCGCTGAGCCCCGGCCGTGCGGTCCCGGCCGCGGTGCTCGTCGACGAGGTGTGGGACGGCGAGCCGCCCGCCGACGCCGTGGGCGCCCTGCAGGCGCTCGTCGGCCGGCTCCGGCGGGTTCTCGGCCATGAGGCCATCACCTCCGCCGAGAGCGGCTACCGGCTTGCCGCCGACCCCGACGCGGTCGACCTGCACCGCTTCGACCGGCTCACGGGGGAGGGGGTGCGGGCCCTGGAGTCGGGCGATCCGGCCAAGGCCGTCACCGTCCTCGACGATGCGCTCGCCCTGTGGCGGGGCCCGGTCCTCGCCGATCTGCCCGACCGCGGCGTCGTCGCCGCCCGCTGGGCGGCCCGTCGGCTGGACGCCCGGCGCACCCGGCTCGCCGCGGTGCTGGCGCTGGGCCGTGCCGACGAGGTCCTGCCGGAACTGGTCGCGCTCTGCGCCGACCACCCGATAGACGAACCGCTCCAGGCGCTGCGCCTGCGGGCGCTGCGGGACGCCGGGCGTACGGCGCAGGCATTGGCGGCGTACGAGGAGGTACGCACCGTACTCGCCGACCACCTCGGCACGGACCCGGGCCCCGAACTGCGGTCCCTGCATGCAGAGTTGCTTCGCCAGGAACCGGCGCGGGCACCGTCGAACCGAGGGGCCGGACAAGGGCGGGCGCCCGCGCCGGGTCGCACGCCCGGGCCCGGTCGGACACCCGGACAGGGCCCGGCTGCTGCGCCGCGCCACGCGCCTGCGCCGAACCGGCCGCCGCTGGCGGACCCGACTGCCGTGTCCAACCCTGCCCCCCGACCGGCCCGTACCCCGGCGCCCGCCCCTGCCCTCGCCCACGACGGCCCCCCGGCCCCGTACGCCCCCGCCGCCCCTCACGGCAACCTGCGCGCCAGGCTCACCAGCTTTGTCGGGCGCGAGGCCGATATCGAGGCGCTTCGGGACGACCTCGCGCAGGCCCGGCTCGTCACCCTCCTCGGGCCCGGAGGTGCGGGCAAGACCCGGCTCTCCCAGGAGACCGCCGAATCCGTCGCACCCGGCTGGCCGGACGGTGTCTGGCTGGCCGAGCTCGCACCCGTCGACGACCCGGACACCGTCCCCGCAGCCGTACTGACCGCGCTCGGCGCCCGCGAGACCGTGCTGCGCGGCGCCGGCGCCGAGGAGCTCCGGGCCGCCGAGCGCGGCGCGGGCGACCCGCTCGTCCGGCTCACCGAGCACTGCTCCCGGCGCCGGATGCTGCTCCTCCTCGACAACTGCGAGCACGTCATCGAGGCCGCCGCGGCACTCGCCGACCATCTGCTCGTCCACTGCCCGGACCTCACCGTCCTGGCCACCAGCCGCGAACCCCTCGGCGTGCCGGGCGAGTTCGTCCGTCCCGTCGACCCGCTGCCCGACCCGATGGCGCTGCGCCTGCTCGCCGACCGCGGCGCAGCCGCGAAGCCGGGCTTCCGGATCGACGCGGACGACGAGACCGCGGCCGCCGCCGCCGAGATCTGCCGCAGGCTCGACGGACTGCCGCTCGCCATCGAGCTCGCCGCCGCTCGGCTGCGGATGCTCAGCCCGCGCCAGATCGCGGACCGGCTCGACGACCGGTTCCGCCTGCTGACCAGCGGCAGCCGCACCGTCCTGCCGCGCCAGCAGACCCTGCGTGCCGTCGTCGACTGGTCCTGGGACCTCCTCGACGCGCCCGAACGTGCCGTCCTGCGCCGCCTGTCCGTCTTCGCCGGCGGCTGCACGCTGACCGCGGCCGAGGCGGTCTGCGCGGACCGGCCGCAGGATGCGCGCGAGGTCGCCGGGGTGCTCGGTTCGCTCGTCGACAAGTCCCTCGTCGTCGCCGCACCCGCCGACGACGGAGAAATGCGCTACCGGCTGCTGGAGACCGTCGGCGAGTACGCCGCCGAGCGGCTCGACGAGGCAGGGGAACGGGCCACCGTCGAGCGGCACCACCTGGTGTACTTCCGGGAGCTGGCCCGTACCACCGACCCCCTGCTGCGCGGCGCCGGGCAGCGGGCCGCCATCGACCTCCTCCAGCGGGAGTACGAGAATCTGCGCACCGCGCTGCGCCACGCCGTCGCCGTCCGCGACGAGCAGGAGGTGGTCTGCCTGGTGCTCTCGCTCGCCTGGTACTGGCAGATGCGTGATCTGCGCGCCGACGCCCTGCACTGGGCCGACGCGGCCGCCGCGCTGGGTCCGGACCCCTTCGCCCCGCCGGCCCGGCCCGCCCCCTCCATCCGGGAACGCTGCACCGACGCGCCGCCGCCGATGGGTCCGGAGCTGCTCCAGGAGGCGCGGCGCGGGATCGCGCTGATCCAACTGGTCAGCATGGACCATGCGTTGGACGAGTGGACCAACGAGAAGAGCATGGCGCGGCTGCGTGTCATCGCCGCCACCTACCGGGCGGGCCAGCCGCAGACCTGCCGAGCCCCGGCGTCGCTCTGGTTCTTCGCGGTCATGCTCACCGGGGGCGTCGAGGACCTGCGCGGAATGCTGGACGAAACGGTCCGTGCCTCCCGCGAGTTGGGCTACGGGTGGGAGCTGGCCGCAGCGCTCCAGATGCGCGCCAATGTGCTGGCCAACCGCCCCGACTGGTCCGGCGAGGCCCGCGTGGACGCCGACGAGAGCCTGGAGATCTTCAGCCGGCTCGGTGACGACTGGGGCGCCGCCGAGTCGCTCTCCTCCCGCGGGGAGGCCAACGAGCGGCGGGGCGATTACACCCGCGCGGCCGACGACTACCAGGCCGCCATCGGCTACGCCGAGCGGCTCGGTGCCCAGTCCCAGGTGGCGGTGCTCCGTACCCGGTACGCCTCCGCGCTGACCGAACTGGGCCGCGGCGCGGAGGGCGAGGCGATCCTGCGCGAGGTGCTCGCCGAGGGGCGGGCGGCGGGACACGAGGCGATGCCGTTCGCGCGTCTCTTCCTCGCCGTGCATCTGGGCAGCACCGGCCGCGTCGCCGAGGCCCGTGAACAGTACGCCGTGCTGCGCGAGGAGTTCAGATCGCAGACCCTGGCGATCTTCGAAGGGTTCGTGATGGGCGGGCAGGCCTGGCTGGACAACCAGGAGGGGCTGTACGCAGACGCCCTGGTCCGGAGCCGGCAGGCGCTGGAGCGGTCCGGGGACCGGCTGGCACAGATGGTGGCGCCCCAGATGTCCGTCATCAACCTCGTCACCCTCGCGCGGGCCCTGGCCGGGCTCGGCGGCGAGCGCCGGGCGGCCCTCGCCGCCCGGCTGCTGGGCGCGGGCAGTGGTCTGCTGCCGAACGGCCATGTGCCGACGACGACAGAGCGGAGGAACTACGCCGAGGCGGAGGCGGCGGCCCGCGCCGTTCTCGGCGAGGCCGGCTACGAGGCCGCGTACGCCGAAGGCGATGGCCTCGGACTGGACGAGGCCATCGCCTTGGCGGACGCGTTCCGGGAATGAACCGGAGCGGCCGTCAGGTCTTCTTGCGGAACTTGGCGACCGCGAGCGGCGCCATCACCGCGGTGATGACCACGGTCCAGCCGAGCGTCACCCACACCGAGTGGGCGACCGGGCCGCCCATCATCAGGCCGCGGGCGGCGTCGGCCAGATTGGACAGCGGGTTGTAGTCGGTGAACGTCTGGAGCCAGCCGGGCATCGTCCTGGTCGGGGCGAAGATCGACGAACCGAACTGGAGCGGCATCAGCACGAGCATCCCCATTCCCTGAACCGCCTGGGCCGTCTTCATGGCCAGTCCGAGCAGGATGAAGATCCACATGATGGCGGCGCCGAACACCGCCGACAGTGCGATCGCCTCGATCAGCCCGAACCACGAGGCCTGCAGCTCCATGCCGAGCGCGAAGCCCATGCCCAGCAGGATGAACGTGGCGACCATCATCCGGCCCAGCTCGACCACGATCTTTGCGATGAGCACCGAGGAGCGGGCGATCGGCATCGTGCGGAACCGGTCCATGACGCCCTTGCGGAAGTCGTCGTTGACGCCGGTGCCGACCGCCATGGCGATGTTCATGCCCATCATCGCCATCAGACCGGGGATCAGGTAGTTGAGATAATCCTGCCGGTCGCCGCCCATGCTGCCACCGACCGAGCCGCCGAAGACGTACACGAACAGCAGCGTGAAGATGATCGGCATCAGGAGCGCGTCGAACATCGACTCCGGATCCTTCTTGATCTGGAGCAGGTTGCGCCGCACCAGTGCGCCGATGTGGCGCAGATTGGCCCGCAGCCCGATCCGGCCCTCGTCGTGGAGCTTCTTCGCCGGGGCGGGATCGGCCGCGTCGGTGGGCGTGGGCGTCAGAGTCGTCGTGCTCATGCGGCGACCTCCTGGGGGATCGTGTCGGTGGCGGACGTGGACTTGCCGCCGGTGATGGCCAGGAACACCTCGTCCAGGCTGGGCAGCGCGGTGGCGACATGGGCCAGCGAGAAGCCGCGGGTGCCGAGCAGCCCGATGACCGCGGTCAGCTGCTCGTCGCTGAGGATCGGCACGTAGAGCAGTCCCTCGTCCGGGACGGCCTGTGCGCCCGCGACCCCGTCCAGTCCGGTCTCCCTGAGCGCCTGGGCCATGGCGGCCAGCTGTGCCGGGTCCGAGGGCCGGATCTGCAGGGTGCGGCCGCCGACCTTCGCCTTGAGCTCGTCGACCCCGCCACGGGCGATGATCTTGCCCTTGTCGATGACGGTGAGCTCATTGGCGAGCTGCTCGGCCTCTTCCATGTACTGGGTGGTGAGCAGGACGGTCGCCCCCTCCGCGACCATCCGCTGCACCTCGTCCCAGACCTCGTTGCGGGTACGGGGGTCGAGCCCGGTCGTCGGCTCGTCGAGGTACAGCACGGCCGGGCTGCCGATCATCGAGGCGGCCAGGTCGAGACGGCGTCGCATGCCGCCGGAGTAGTCCATCGCGGCCTTCCTGGCCGCGTCGGTGAGCGAGAACCGCTCCAGGAGTTCGTCGGCGCGGGACCGCGCCTGCTTGCGCGGGAGATCGAGCAGCCGCCCGATCATGTAGAGGTTCTCCCAGCCGGAGAGCTTCTCGTCGACCGAGGCGTACTGCCCGGTCAGGCCGATGGTGCGGCGCAGCTGGCGGGGCTGCTTCACCACGTCGTAGCCCGCCACGGTGGCGTGCCCGGCATCGGGGAGGACCAGGGTGGACAGGCAGCGTACGAGGGTGGTCTTGCCGGCGCCGTTGGGGCCGAGCACACCGAGGACGGTGCCCTCGCGCACGTCGAGGTCCACGCCGTCCAGTGCCTTGGTCTCGCCGTAGTGCTTGACCAGCCCCCGTACCTCGACGGCGTTGCCGCCGGTCCTGGGGTTCTTGTCGATTCGCGTCATGCCCACTATGGGAACACCCGCCACCGACAGTCCACCGACATTCCGCCGACAGGGTGCCCGGGCCGCACCTACAGGCTGCCGATACACGCCGACAGCCCGCCGATGGGGGAAGTCGGCGGGCTGTCGTGGTGCGGGCAGTGGTCAGTGATCCCCCGGAGGGGACAGGCCCTAGTGGAAGGTGTGTTCCGGCGCCGGGAACGTGCCGCCGACGACTTCGTCCGCGAACTCCTTCGCCGCGTCGCCGAGCACCTTGCGCATGTTCGCGTACTGCTTGGTGAAGCGCGGCACCTTGCCGCCGGTCAGCCCGACCATGTCGGTGTAGACCAGCACCTGGGCGTCGGTGTCCGGACCGGCGCCGATGCCGACGGTCGGGATCTGCAGACTGCGGGTGATCTCGGCGGCCACCTCGGCCGGTACGAGCTCCAGGACGACGGCGAACGCCCCCGCGTCCTGTGCCGCCTTGGCGTCCCGGATCAGCCGGTGCGCGGCCTCGTCGCTGCGGCCCTGCACCCGGTAGCCCATGGTGTTCACAGACTGCGGGGTCAGTCCGAGGTGCGACATGACCGGGATGCCGGCCGATACCAGCAGCTCGGTCTGCGCGAGCGAACGCTCGCCGCCCTCCAGCTTCACCGCACCCACGCCGGCCTCCTTGACCAGCCGGGTGGCGTTGCGCAGGGCCTGGACGGGCCCTTCCTGGTACGCCCCGAAGGGCAGGTCTCCGACGATGAGGGCGCGCTTGGTGCCCCGTACGACCGCGGCGGAGAGGATGGCGATCTCGTCCATCGTGACGGGCACGGTGGTCTCGTAGCCGAGATGACAGTTGCCCATGGAGTCGCCGACGAGCATGACCGGGATGCCGGCCTCGTCGAAGACGGACGCGGTCATCGCGTCGTAGGCGGTCAGCATGGGCCACTTCTCGCCACGCTCGGTTGCGGCGGCGATGTCATGGACGGTGATGCGGCGGGTGCTCTTGCCTCCGTACAGCGCCTTGCTGCTGTCGGTGGGGGCCTCCGCGGGGGTTGCGGGCTGGTTCTGCGCAGCCTGAAGCGTCATTGCCAACGGCTCCTTCGTCATCTCGAGGCGCCCTGACGGCGTCCCCGGACCGGTTCCATGGTGGCATCCCGGGCCGTCCTCGGGAAGTGGGCCTGCTCGGCAAAGACTTTCCAATACGAGACGGTCTCGTATCGAAACAGGGCTAGGCTCCCTGTCATGTCGATACCGTCCGGCCCTCCCGCGGCCGCGTCCCAAGTTCCCGAAGCGATCCACCGTCGCCGCTGGGCGATCCTCGTCGTTCTGATGTTCAGCCTGCTCATCGTGGTGCTGGACAACTCGATCCTGAACGTCGCGGTCAAGACCATCGCATCCCCGGCGCCCACCGGGCTCGGAGCCACCCAGAGCGAGCTGGAGTGGGCTATCAACTCCTACACGCTCGTCTTCGCCGGACTGCTCTTCACCGCCGGTCTGCTCGGTGACCGCATCGGACGCAAGAAGGTCCTGCTCTTCGGCATCCTGCTGTTCGGTATCGGCTCGGCCCTCGCCGCGATGTCCGGCTCGCCCGGCGAACTCATCACCTGGCGCGCCGTGATGGGCTTCGGCGCCGCGTTCGTGATGCCCGCCACCCTCGCCATCCTGATGAACGTCTTCGAGCGCGACGAGCAGCCCAAGGCGATCGGCATCTGGGCCGGCAGCGTCGGCCTGGCCATCGCCATCGGCCCGATCACCGGCGGACTGCTGCTCGAACACTTCTGGTGGGGCTCGATCTTCCTGGTCAACGTCCCCGTGGTGATCGTCGCGCTGATCGCGATGGTGGTGCTGGTGCCGGACTCCAGGGACCCGAAGCCGGGCCGGATCGACCCCCTCGGCGTCGTACTCTCCATCGTCGGCCTGGTCCTGCTGGTGTTCGGCATCATCCGCGGCGGCGAACTCGCCGACTTCGCCGACCCCGTCGTGCTTCTGTCGATCATCGGCGGCCTGGTCGTCCTGGCCGGCTTCGTCTGGCACGAGAAGCGCAGCAGTCACCCGGCCATCGATGTCTCGTACTTCAGGAACGGGGCGTTCTCCGCCGCTGTCGCCGCCGTGGCGCTGGTCTTCTTCGCGCTGATGGGGGTGACCTTCTTCTCCGCCTTCTACCTGCAGAGCGTGCGCGGCTACAGCGCCCTGCAGTCCGGTCTGCTGATCGTGCCACTGGCCGCCGCGCAGATGATCTTCGCGCCGCGCGCCCGGCTGGTCGTCCAGCGGTTCGGCGCCCGTGCGGTGTGTACGGCCGGGATGCTGCTGGTCGCGGCCGGACTGCTGGCCTTCACACTGTTCGACGCCGATACGCCCGTCTGGGTGCTGTGCGTGGTCTTCTTCGTCCAGGGCACCGGCATGGCGCACGTCATGCCGCCCGTCACCGTCGCCGTGATGCAGGCGCTGCCGCGCGAGAAGGCCGGCTCCGGCTCGGCCATCAACAACACCTTCCGGCAGGTCGGCGGGGCGCTCGGGATCGCCGTCCTGGGCTCGGTGCTGTCCACCGTCTACCGCGGTGACATCGAAGGCCACCTCGGTGCGCTGCCGGCCCCGGCCAGGGACGCGGCGGGGGAGTCGATCGAGGCGACGCTCGGCATCGCGGAGAAGCTCGGCCCGGCGGGCCGGCCGCTGGTCGCCGCGGCGAACGACGCGTTCCTCGGCGCCATGCACGTCACCGCCGTCGGCTCCGCCTCCGTCGCGCTGATCGGCGCGCTGGTGGTCGGCCTGTTCCTGCCGGGCAGGCCGCCCGTCGAGCAGCCGGCCGGCGAGGGCGAGAGCGACAGCCGCGAGGGCGAGCGCACGGTGCCCGCGGGCGGACCGATGAAGACCACGGCCGCCGACAGCTGAGAACGGCCGCCCCGGGCAGCCCAGGACACTCCCGGGCGCCCGGGGCGTCGAGCGGGACACCGCCCATGTCGGCGAGAATCGGGGTGGGGGAGGCGGACGGGTGCGGCGAGAGGTGGAACCACGTGCAGATGCAGGACGAGGAGCTGGAACCGCGGCGCGGCCGACCGCGCAGCGTGGCTGCCGAACGGGCCATCCTGGACGCCGTCGTCGAACTTCTGGAGGCCGGTGAACCGCTGGCCGGCCTGTCCATCGAGCGCATCGCCCGGACCGCGAAGGTCGGCAAGGCGACCATCTACCGGCGCTGGAGCGGCAAGGAAGAGCTCTTCGTCGACGTACTGCGCGACATCGAACCCCCGGAACCGACCGTCTCCGGCACCGCCGGGCTCACCGATCTGCGGCTGATGCTGGAGTCGCTGCGCAGGCGCGGACTCGCCCAGCGCTCCTCGGTCTTCCTCCACAACGTCTTCGTACAGATGAAGAGCCACCCCAAGCTGTGGACCGAGTACCACTCCACGGTGATCGAACCCCGCCGCGTCGCGATGCGGGCCGCCGTGCAACGGGCGGTCGACGCGGGGGAGCTCCGGGCGGACCTGGATGTGGAGCTGATGGACGACCTGTTCGTCGGCCCCATGCTGGTACGGACCATTCACCGGCCCGATGCGCCACTGCCGGAGGATCTCGCCGACCGCATCATCGGGGCCCTGGTCGAGGGCCTGGCGCCACGGCCCGCCCCCGTCCCCGAACCCGCACGAGCCCCCGCCGCATCCGGCAAAAGCGCAGGCCACGGCTGACTCGCCCGGATCCGACCGAGTGTGCGCGTTCTGTCACAAGGCCCCGCGGAGCCCTTCCGGCCGGAACCCGCCGGTCCACGTCCTTCGTCCTTGTGGCAGTACAGCCGTCGTCGACGGCAGGAAAGACATCGCTCATCCCCTAGGGTCAGGGGCGCGGCGATGTGCACGGCAAGGCAGTGAGGACAGCGCGATGGTGCAGGCGTACAGGGCGGACACCGAGAACGGCAGCGCGGAACCGCAGCGCACCGGATCACGGTTCCAGGGCCTGCGCGACAGATGGACCGACGGCAAGGGCATGTGGCGGCGCGGCATCGTCCTCGCCGTCTGCGCGGTCCTGCTGACCCTCGTGATGATCTTCCACGCGGAGATCCCGAACACCATCGGCAACCTGGGCAGCCTCTCCGAGACGTTCCTGCCGTGGTTCGGCCTGTTCATTCCTCTGCTGCTGGTCCTGGGGCTGGTGCGCCGCTCCGCGACCGCGCTGATCGCCCTGCTGCTGCCGGTCGTGGTCTGGCTCAACATCTTCGGCGGGCTGCTCACCGACAAGTCGGGCAGCGGTGGCGACCTCACCGTCGCCACCCACAACGTCAACGCGGACAACCCCGACCCGGCGGGCACCGCCCGGCAGGTCGCGGGCTCCGGCGCGGACGTCATCGCCTTGCAGGAGCTGCCGCCCGGCCAGGTCCCGGCGTACGAGTCGGCGCTCGCCGCCCGCTATCCGTACCACTCGGTCGAGGGGACGGTCGGCCTGTGGAGCAAGTACCCGATGAGCGGCACCAGGCCCGTCGACATCAGGATGGGCTGGACCCGGGCGATGCGTTCCACGGTGACGACACCCGAGGGCGAGGTCGCGGTCTATGTGGCCCATATGCCGTCCGTACGGGTCAAGCTGAACGCCGGATTCACCGCCAGCCAGCGGGACGAGAGCGCGGACGCGCTCGGTGAGGCCATCGCCGACGAACAGCTCGACAGGGTGATCCTGCTCGGCGACCTCAACGGCACGATGAACGACCGCTCGCTGAACGCGGTCACCTCCCAGCTGCGGTCCACCCAGGGTGCGGCGGGCGACGGCTTCGGGTTCAGCTGGCCGGCGTCGTTCCCGATGGCCCGGATCGACCAGATCATGGTCAAGGGCGTCGAGCCCATGTCGTCATGGACGCTTCCGGCGACGGACAGTGACCACCTGCCGATCGCCGCCCGCGTCGCACTCTGACGAAACGGTCCGTTCACCTCGTGGCACAAACCGTCTGAGAGTATTTGTTCCAATCGGGGACAAGGACCTGCCGGCGAGACAGCCGGTGGGCCGGGATCCCCTGCGGAAAGGTCTCTCCTCATGCCGCTGGCTCTTCTAGCGCTGGCCATAAGCGCCTTTGGCATCGGCACCACGGAGTTCGTGATGATGGGCCTGCTGCCCAATGTCGCGGACGACCTGGGCACATCCGTGCCCACCGCGGGCTATCTCGTATCGGCGTACGCGCTCGGCGTCGTCCTCGGCGCCCCTCTGCTCACCGCCGTCGGCTCCCGGGTCCCGCGCAAGCGGATGCTCCTGCTGCTGATGGCGCTGTTCACCTTCGGCAACCTCGCCTCCGCGTTCGCCCCCGGCTTCGGCTGGCTGGTCGCCGGCCGGTTCCTCGCCGGGCTGCCGCACGGCGCGTTCTTCGGCGTCGGCGCGGTCGTCGCCGCGCGGCTGGTCGGCGAGGGGCGGCAGGCGAGGGCCGTCGCGACGATGTTCCTCGGCCTCACCGTCGCCAACATCGTCGGCGTACCGGCGGCCACACTCCTCGGCCAGCACCTCGGCTGGCGCTCGACCTTCTTGGTCGTCGGGGTGATCGGGCTCTGCTCGATGGCCGCGCTCGCCCGGCTCGTTCCGCACATACCGGTCGACGCGCAGCAGGGCCTCGGCCGCGAACTGCGTGCACTAGGCAACCGGCAGGTGCTGCTCGGCCTGCTCACCGCCGTCCTCGGCTTCGCCGGGGTCTTCGCCGTCTATTCGTACCTGTCGGCCATGACGACCGAGGCGATGGGCTTCGGCGAGTCCTCGGTGACGCTGGTGCTCGCGCTGTTCGGTATCGGTATGACACTCGGCGCACTCGCCGCCGGACCCCTGACGGACCGCGCGCTGCGGCCCACGCTGTACGGCTCCCTGACCGCACTTGCGGTGGTCCTGGTGGTCTTCCCGTTCGCCGTGCAGGTGAAGTGGGCGGCGCTGGTGATGGTCGTCCTGCTCGGCGGGGTCGGGTTCATGACCACGACGCCGCTGCAGATGCTCGTCATGAACAAGGCGAAGGACGCCCCGACGCTGGCCTCCGCCTCCAACCACTCGGCGTTCAACCTCGCCAACGCCGGCGGCGCCTGGCTGGGCGGCGCGGCGATCGCGGCGGGCTGGGGCTGGACGTCCCCGGCGCTGGTGGGCGCGGTCCTGACGGTGGCGGGCCTGGCCGTGGCGGTCACGGCGGGCGTGCTGGACCGTGGCGGGCGGCGAAAGTCCCGGGTGGTGGCGGGCGCAGGTACGACGCGGGGTGCGCGGGAAGGGAGTCACGCGGACGTGGCCTGAGGGCGGCGCTCGGCCCGGATCAACCCCGTCGAGTGGCCCCGTGCTCCGGGGCATGGGGGCTTGACGAAACGGTCGCCGGGGCGGCCCGGCTCTCATCGAAACCGGCCCGCCCCGCCCCGTTCACGCCGACTCGCGCCAACGATTCGTGATCGGCAGCCGCCGGTCCTTGCCGAACCCCTTGGCAGAGATCTTCGTACCCGGCGGGTACTGCCGCCGCTTGTACTCCGCCGTGTCCACCAGCCGCAGCGTCTTCGTCACCAGCGCCTCGTCGAACCCGGCTGCCACGATCGTGTCCAGCCCCAGGTCCTGGTCGACGTACATCTCCAGGATCCGGTCCAGCACGTCGTAGTCGGGCAACGAGTCCGTGTCGACCTGGTCCGGCCGCAGCTCGGCGCTGGGCGGCTTGGTGATGGAGGCCTCCGGGATCGGCGGCGTCCGGCCGCGTTCCTCCGCGGCCCGGTTGCGCCACTTCGCCAGGCGGAAGATCGACGTCTTGTAGACGTCCTTGATCGGCCCGTAGGCGCCGACGGAGTCCCCGTACAGCGTCGAGTAGCCGACCGCCAGCTCCGACTTGTTGCCCGGCGCCAGGACGATCTGGCCCTCCTGGTTGGAGACGGCCATCAGCATCGTGCCGCGCAGCCGCGACTGCAGGTTCTCCTCGGCCAGACCGGTGAGCCCCAGCGACTCCATGTACGCGTCGAACATCGGCTCGATCGGCACGGTGCGGAAGTTCAGCCCGGTGCGCCGCGCCAGTTCCGCCGCGTCGCCCTTGGAGTGGTCCGAGGAGTACTTCGACGGCATCGAGATCCCGTACACGTTCTGCGCACCGAGCGCATCGCACGCGATGGCGGCGACGAGCGCCGAGTCGATCCCGCCGGAGAGCCCGATCAGCACACTGCTGAAACCGTTCTTCGCGGCGTACGCGCGCAACCCCACGACGAGTGCCGAGTACAGCTCCTCGTCGTCGTCGAGCCGCTCGGCATAGCCGCCGGTCAGCTCCGCCTCGTACGCCGGGACGGGCTTGTCGGAGAGGACCGCATGGTCGATCCGCAGACCGTCGTTGACCACCCCGGACGGCGCCTCGGGCGCGGCGGCCGGCAGGTCCAGGTCGAGAACGACGCTGCCCTCGGCGAACTGCGGGGCCCGGGCGATCACCTCGCCGTCCTTGTCGACGACGATCGAGTCGCCGTCGAAGACCAGTTCGTCCTGGCCGCCGATCATCGCCAGATAGGCGGTGGTGCAGCCGGCCTCCTGGGCCCGCTTGCGGACCAGGGCCAGCCGGGTGTCGTCCTTGTCCCGCTCGTAGGGCGAGGCGTTGATCGACAGCAGCAGCCCGGCCCCGGCGGCGCGGGCGGCCGGCACGCGGCCGCCGTCCTGCCAGAGGTCCTCGCAGATCGCGAGCGCCACATCGACACCGTGGACCCGCACGACGGGCATCGAGTCGCCCGGCACGAAGTACCGGAACTCGTCGAAGACGCCGTAGTTGGGCAGGTGGTGCTTGGCGAAGCGCAGAGCGACCTGCCCGCGGTGCAGCACCGCGGCGGCGTTCTGCGGCGCCCCGGCGGGCTGGCCGTAGCGCGGCTGGGCCTTCTCGGAACGGTCGAGATATCCGACCACGACCGGCAGCTCCCCGAAGCCCTCCGCGTCGAGACGGGCGGCGAGCGCACGCAGCGCGTCCCGCGACGCCTCGACGAACGACGGCCGCAGGGCCAGGTCCTCGACGGGGTAACCGGTCAGCACCATCTCGGGGAATGCCACCAGATGGGCGCCCTGTTCGGCGGAGTGCCGGGTCCAGTGGACGATCGCCTCGGCGTTGCCGGCGAGGTCACCGACGGTCGAGTCGATCTGGTTCAGTGCGAGGCGTAGTTGAGGCACGCGGCCCAGTCTAATCGTCTTTCTGACGCGATGTGCTGGCGGACCGCTCCACCACGGCCGCGGCCCGCCAGGGCCGGGTCAGCGGCGGTAGCCGAGGACCGTCATCATGTTCGCGTTCGAGTGGTAGACGTTGTGGCAGTGGAGCATCCACAGCCCCGGGTTGTCCGCGTCGAACTCCACGGCCACCGAGCTGTTGGGCAGGACGACCGCCGTGTCCTTGCGCGCGCCGGGAGCCCTGTCGAGCACCGAACGCGGTCCCGCAGATCCCGCGAGCGCGAATGTGTGCCCGTGCAGGTGGATCGGATGCCACATCTCCGTGATGTTGTAGAACTCCAGCCGGACCCGCTCGCCCGCCTTGACCGGATGGCGCCAGTCGGGGTCGTACTTCCTGTGGTCGAAGCCCCAGTCGAACGACCTCATGTTGCCGGTCAGCTTGATCCGGATCGTCCGGTCGGGCTCCCGTGCGGCCAGTGCCACGGACGTGGCCGCCTTCAGCTCGGGGGCCGACACCAGCTGCCCGTCCAGCTCCTTCGGCCACACGGAGGCCTTCGGCGCCGCGCCACCGCCGGTACGGAGCAGGGCCAGCGCCGACATGTTCCTCCCTTCGGCGACCGCCGTCAGCGGGAACACCCCGTCCCCGGCGGTGACCAGCACGTCGTACCGCTCGCCCATGCCCAGCAGCAGTGCGTCCGTCGTGGTGTGCCGGACCGGGAAGCCGTCCGCGTGCGTGATGGTCATCCGGTGGCCGCCGAGCGCGACGCGGAAGGGGGTGTCGCCGCCCGCGTTGATGATGCGCACCCGGATCCGGTCACCGGGCTTCGCGGTGAATGTGGTCGGGTCCTTCGGGATACGGCCGTTGATCAGGTAGTGCGGGTAGGCGACATCGCTCGCCGCGCCGCGGAGCAGTTCGCTCCTCGCGCCCATCAGCGCCCGCGAGGGCCCGGAACCGGACTTGTCGTCGGACCCGGAGGACCCGTGATCCATCCCCTCCATGCTGGCCATGCCGTGGGAGAGCTCGTTGAGGACCGCGTCCGGTGTGGAACCCTCCACCCCGTCGACCCAGTCGTCGAGCATGACGACCCACTCCTTGTCGTACGACAGGGGTTCCTTCGGGTCCTCGACGATCAGCGGGGCGTACAGGCCGCGGTCCTGCTGCACGCCCACGTGCGGATGGAACCAGTACGTCCCCGTCTGTCGCACCGCGAAGCGGTAGGTGAACTCCGCGCCCGCCTTGACGCCCGGCTGTGTCAGGCCGGGAACGCCGTCCATGTTGTTGCGCACATGGAGTCCGTGCCAGTGCAGGGTGGTCGGCGTCGGCAGGTGGTTGGCGAGAGTGACTGCCAGAGTGTCGCCCGCGGTGATCCGGATCTCCTTGCCGGGCAGCCGGTCCCCGTACGCCCAGGAGGGGACGGTGAGACCGCCGCCCAGATCGAGGCGGGCCGGGGTGGCGGTGAGGTGGAACTTCCGTACGGGACCGGAGCCCCGCTTGGCCTCGACGGCCGCGACCTCCTCGCCGTTGGGCGAAACGTACTCACCGTGGCTCTTCACCGGCGACGACGGCTTCCGGGTCATGTCGTCGTGGTTCATGCCGCCGGGGTGCGCGACGGGCTTGTCCACGTCCTTGCCACTGGAGCAGGCGGCCAGGACTCCCGTTCCGGCCAGGGCGATTCCGGCGCCGAGCACGGCGCGTCGAGTGTGCTGAGTGCGCATGACTGGCTACACCTCATGGTGTCGTCGGGGTGCTGGGGGAGGGATGCGGAGCGCGCCGCTCCTTATATCCGCAGCACCGACGACCTGCCGTGCGCAGTCATTGCGGGTGGGGAAAGGGACCACGGGAAGCGCAACAGCGGCGCCCCGGCGGCCCGGAGGAGATGATCCGCGGGCCGCAGCGCCATCAGCCAGACGGCCAGCAAAGTGACACTCCACGTGCCCAGCACCGCGAGACAGACCCCTATGGGGGGCATGCCCTCGCCCGTCGTCGCGGTCAGGACGGAGGCGTGCCCGCGCGACGGTTCAGCCGCAGAGCCTGCCCCGTGAACTCCGCTGTCCATCGTCACCACGGCGTTTTGGCCGTGATGTTCCGTCGGATGACCGACGGTATGCATCGCGAAAATCCCGAACAGCAGCGCAGCGAACAGCAACAACTGTCCGTACGTCGCACTCCACTTCGGGCCCATGTCGAGCACACTACCCCCGCCGGGTATACCTCGCACGGCGGCCCGACAGCCCCGTCGTACCGGGCGCCGGGCCGCCGGTCGGTCAGCTGGGGGCGTAGACCTTCTCGACCCAGAGCGCGATCTGGTCCTCGGAGAGGTGCTGTGCCAGATCCGCCTCGCTGATCATGCCGATCAGCTTCTTGTTCTCGACCACCGGAAGCCGGCGGATTCGATTGCTCTGCATTTCCTCCAGGACCTGGTCCACGCCGGCCTCGGCGTCTATCCAGCGGGGTGTGCCCTGAGCGAGATCGCCGGCCGTCACCTTCGACGGATCGTGGCCCACTGCCACGCAGTCGAGCACGATGTCACGGTCCGTGAGTATGCCGATCATCCGGTCCTGCTCGCCGCTGGCCGAGATGGGCAGGGCACCGACGTGGTGCTCGCGCATCAGCTGGGCGGCCCGGTCGAGCGTTTCGTGCGCCGGGATCCACTGGGCCCCGGTGTGCATGATGTCCTTGGCGGTGGTCATGGGGATTTCCTCCTGGTGCCGGTGGGCATGCCGTTACGACCCCGAGAAAACCATCGTCATGCGGCCGTTCGGGTTACGCGACCGCTGCCACTCATCCGGGTGCCTCCCCCGGCGCCACCACGGGCGCCGGGGACCGGTGACTACCTGGGCTCGGCCCCGCGCGCCGCCAGCATCTGCGCCATCGCGTCCAGCTCGGACTGCTGGGCTTCGACCATGCCCTGGGCGAGCCGTCTCTCCGCTTTCACCGTGCAGAGCTCGGCGCAACCGCGCGCCATGGCGACGCCGCCCTTGTGGTGGTCGGTCATCAGCTGGAGGTAGAGGATCTCGGCCTGCTTGCCGTCGGCCTTCCTCAGCCGGTCGAGCTCGGTCCGGGTGGCCATGCCGGGCATCAGAGCCCCGTCGTGCGCCGTGAACCCGCTGCCCGAGCCGGCCGTCATGTCACCCATGCCGGCCATGCCGTCCATACCGGCCATGTCGTGGCCGTCGCCTCCACTGCGCCCACCGTGCTCATCGTGATCACTGTGGGCCGCCATCCACGCCATCGGCTCCTGCCCGGCGACCGCCACCTTCGGCAGCCCCCACAGATCCAGCCAGCCGAGCAGCATGCCCCGCTGGTTGGCCTGCGTGTTGGCGATGTCGTACGCGAAGCGGCGTACCTCCTCGTCCTGCGTACGGTCACGCACGATGAAGGACATCTCCACGGCCTGCTGATGGTGGACCGCCATGTCGCGCGCGAACCCGGCGTCGGCCGAATCGGTGGCAGGCGCCCGGACCGCCGCGGAGGCGGCTTGCGGCTGCTTCCCGTCCGCCGTGTCGTCCCGTGCCGCGGCGACCGTCGCCACGCCCGCGAAGAGCAGCGCGAGCGCGACGGCGGTACCCGCCGCCCACTGGGTGCGGCGGGTACCCTGTCCAGCGGTCACTGGGCGCCCAGTCCGCCCGTGCACGCGGCACCCGGTTCAGGTGTCTGTGCCCCCTGCACGAACTTGGCGAAGAACTGGTCCACCCGCCGGTCGGCGGCACTGTCCACGGTGACCTGGTTGCCCCAGGCGCTCAGTGTGATCGTGCCGGCCTGATCCTGATACGGACTCATCAGCGAGTACGGCGTCTTCCCGACCCGCTCCGCGAGCGCGGTGACGTCTGCGGCCGACGTCTTGTCCGTGTACGTGACCCACACCGAACCGTGCTCCAGCGAGTGCACGGCGTTCATGTCGGGGATCGCCTTTTTGTATACCTCGCCGTCGCAATTCATCCAGACGGGGCTGTGGTCACCCCCGACCGGAGGCTTCATCGGGTACGTCACCGTCGTGGTGACGTGGTTACGGGTCAGCTTCTTCGCGTCCCACGTCTTCAGCCCCTTGATCGGCTCGGAGGCCAGCTTCTCCTTGTCCGTCGCGGCCGCCTTCGCGTCCTGCGCCGCGGCCGCCTGCTTCTTCTCCGCGGCCTCGGACTTGTCCAGCAGCACGGACGTACCGAAGCCGACCAGACCTGCGACGACGACGACGCTCAGCCCTATGGCCAGGACACGGTTGCGGCGGTCGCGCGCCCGGTCGGCGTTGCGCATCTGCTCTATGCGGGTCCTGCGGTCGAAGCTCATGTCGTCAGGTCCTTCTGCGAAGGGGAGGGGGCAGGAACAGGTCAGGAAACCGGTACTCACGGGGCAGTTGCGAAGCCGCTCCACCCCTTGGGCTCCATGGGCGCAGATCGTAGTGGGTGGCCGCGTGCTCCATGTCACGTCGAGTGCGTAATCTGGGTGAAATCCCGGGTCGTGATACTGGAGTCTGTCCCCTACCCCGGGCGGTGGTGCACAGACCGTCTGAACTGCAAGGATGTGGCTATGGACAAGCAGCAGGAATTCGTCCTCAGGACACTCGAGGAGCGCGACATCCGCTTCGTGCGCCTGTGGTTCACCGATGTGCTCGGCTACCTCAAGTCCGTCGCCGTGGCGCCCGCCGAGCTGGAGCAGGCGTTCGACGAGGGCATCGGCTTCGACGGATCGGCCATCGAGGGCTTTGCCCGGGTCTACGAGTCCGACATGATCGCCAAGCCGGACCCCGGCACCTTCCAGATCCTGCCCTGGCGCGCGGAGGCCCCCGGCACCGCGCGGATGTTCTGCGACATCCTGATGCCGGACGGCTCGCCGTCCTTCGCCGACCCGCGCTATGTCCTCAAGCGCATCCTCGCCAGGACCTCCGACCTGGGCTTCACCTTCTACACCCACCCGGAGATCGAGTTCTTCCTGCTCAAGAACAAGCCGGTCGACGGCAGCCGGCCCACCCCAGCCGACAGCTCCGGCTACTTCGACCACACCCCGCAGAACGTCGGCATGGACTTCCGCCGCCAGGCGATCACCATGCTCGAATCCATGGGCATCTCGGTCGAGTTCAGCCACCACGAGGGCGCTCCCGGCCAGCAGGAGATCGACCTGCGGTACGCGGACGCGCTCTCCACCGCCGACAACATCATGACTTTCCGTCTGGTCATGAAGCAGGTCGCGCTGGAGCAGGGCGTGCAGGCGACCTTCATGCCGAAGCCGTTCTCGGAGTTCCCCGGCTCCGGTATGCACACCCACCTCTCCCTCTTCGAGGGCGACCGCAACGCGTTCTACGAGTCGGGCGCGGAGTACCAGCTGTCCAAGGTCGGACGCTCCTTCATCGCGGGCCTGCTCAAGCACGCCGCGGAGATCTCCGCCGTGACGAACCAGTGGGTCAACTCGTACAAGCGCATCTGGGGCGGCTCGGCCCGCGCCGCGGGCGCCGGCGGCGAGGCCCCCTCGTACATCTGCTGGGGCCACAACAACCGCTCCGCCCTGATCCGCGTCCCGATGTACAAGCCCGGCAAGACCGGTTCGGCCCGCGTCGAGGTCCGGTCCATCGACTCCGGCGCCAACCCCTACCTGACCTACGCGGTGCTGCTCGCCGCCGGTCTCAAGGGCATCGAGGAGGGGTACGAACTCCCGGCCGGCGCCGACGACGACGTCTGGGCGCTGTCCGACGCCGAACGCCGCGCGATGGGCATCGAGCCGCTGCCGCAGAACCTGGGCGAGGCGATCTCGCTGATGGAGAAGAGCGAACTGGTCGCCGAGACGCTCGGTGAGCACGTCTTCGACTTCTTCCTGCGCAACAAGAAGCAGGAGTGGGAGGAGTACCGCAGCGAGGTCACGGCCTTCGAGCTGAAGGCACTGCTGCCGGTGCTGTAACCGCAGGTCAGCCGCATCGCGGCGACACAGTGACGATCCGGGCCGGAGGCGGTTCTGCCTCTGGCCCGGAGTCCGTTCAGGCACCCTGGGCCGTATGCGGGCCGTATGCGGGCCGTATGCGGGCCGTCAGGCGCGGAAGCAGCGGGGCCGTACATGCCGTCCACGGCCGTCCGGGTGCGCCCCTCGCTACTCGGCATCAGGTGCGTGTACGTCCGGAGCGTGAAGCCGGGGTCAGAGTTCCCGAGGTAGGTGGAGAGGGCCTTGATGTTCTCCCCTGCGTCCAGCAGTACCGAGGCGTAGAAGTGCCGCAGCGTATGCATCCCGTGCTCGCGGGCGGCAGCCGCACGGATGGCCGAACCATCCCGGAACTGCTCGCTGCCGGCTCACACCTTCTTGCATGAGGGTCTTGTGAGTGTGGCGCAGCCCGTGCGGTGTCAGCCCCGGCGCGATCGGCAGCCAGCACGCCTCAGCCCGCTTGGAGGCCGCTCGCCCGCGTGCCGGAATCCCGGGCCACGGCTCGCCCTGCTCACCATCCTCGCCGCGGCC
Source organism: Streptomyces sp. NPDC051664 (assembly GCF_044453545.1). Lineage (NCBI taxonomy): Bacteria > Bacillati > Actinomycetota > Actinomycetes > Kitasatosporales > Streptomycetaceae > Streptomyces > Streptomyces sp. NPDC051664. Next base: position 545,044 of record NZ_JBITCU010000003.1, read on the forward strand.
ACGGCCGACCTGCCGCCGCACCAGGCCGCGACCGGGTCCGCGGTGGTCGACATGAGTCGGCAGATCGGCACCGCTCTCGGGGTCGCCGTCCTCGGAACAGCCACGGCTGCCGACGTCCGCGCCGTCTACGCGTCCGGGGGGTGGATCATCTCGGGCTCGGCGATCCTCGGCGCGCTGGCCGCCTTCGGCATGACACCCTCTCGACGTCCCGCCGACACACCGGCGGCCGGCGGCGAACCGCACGGACCGGCCGCATCCGACCGGTCCACCGCACCCGACCGGTCCGCTGCGCGCTGACCTCGCGCGCCCTCACCGCCGGAGGCACATCGAAATGTCCCGTCCCGCCATGACCGCACACACCCTCACCACTCCGTCGCACACCACGTCCTACCTCGCGGCCGGCCCGGCCGGGGGGCCGCTGCTGCTGTTCGCGCACGGCTGGCCCGCCCTCGCCGCCACGTGGCGGAAGCAGCTGACGCACTTCGCCGCCCTGGGCTACCGGGTCGTGGCACCCGACCTCCGGGGCTACGGCCACTCCACCGTGTACGGCTCCCCGGACGCTTACCGCCAGGAGAACGTCGTCCACGACATGCTCGAACTGCTCGACCACCTCGGGCGCGAGCGGGCGGTCTGGATCGGCCACGACTGGGGAAGCCCAACCGTCTGGAACCTCGCCGGCCATCACCCCGACCGCACAGCGGCGGTGGCCGGCCTGGCCGTTCCCTACCGCAGCCTGGAACTGGGCCTGGCGGCCATGCTGCCGCTGGTCAACCGCGACCTGTACCCCGAAGTCACCTATCCCATGGCGCAGTTCGACTACATGGCCTACTACGAGGAGCATCCCGAGCGGGCCACGGCGGTGCTGGACGCCGACCCGGGCAGCAGCGTCAGGGCGCTGTACCGGCGCGGCGACCCGATCGCGCCGGGCACGCGGGTCTCCCCGCTTGCCACGCTACGGCGGGACGGCGGCTGGTTCGGCGGGGCCGACCGCGCCCCCGACCTCCCGCTGGACACGGCCGTCCTCACCGAGGAAGACGCCGAGGTCCTCACCGAGTCGCTGGCGCGCAACGGCTTCGCGGGACCCACCGCCTACTACCTCAACCACGAGGCCAACGCCGTGTACGCCCGGCAGGCGGTCAACGGCGGCCGGCTGGACCTTCCCGTCCTCTTCCTGGGCGCCGACTACGACGCCACGGCCGACGTCGTGACGACGCGCCTCGCCGAGCCCATGCGCGCGTACTGCTCCGACCTCACGGAGGCGCGGGTCCCGGCCGGCCACTGGCTCCAGCTCGAACGCCCCGACCTGGTGAACGCGCACCTGGCCGACTGGCTGAGCCGCATGGGCATCACCCCGGCCCCATAGCCCCACGCGGTGGCGAGGCCTCGCCCCGGGCCGCCCGGCGCGCCTCGCGGCGTCCACGCGCCATGGTCTGGATCTCGCCTTGACCTTATTCGGGACGACGAGCGGCGTTACAAGCCGCACTCGAAGACGCCGCCGGTCCGCGTCCCGGAGCGGAGCACTTCGGATGATCACGCTGACGAAATCCGGCCGTGCCGAGGCCGCGTACCGCAAACTCCTCGGCCACACCGTGACGTGCGCAGGCTGCCGCGCCGGTACGCCCTGCTCCACGGCTGCCCGGCTGGGCCGCGCCTGGCGGGAGGCTCGCCGATGATGTGCGACCGCTGCGACCAGCCGATTGACCCTGCGAATGCGAAGCCGTACGAGGTCCCCGGGGCGACCGGCCCCGGCGTCACGGTCTACCTCTGCAGTGAGCGCTGCGACGTGCCGCCGCCGCTCCGCACGAAAACGTACACGTACCCGCCTATCCGCTGATATTCCGCCCGTACCCGAGGCCGGCGGCGGCCGGGGTCCAGGCGGGCCGCGTTCCTCTTCGGCGAGCTGGGCGTCTCGGACTCACGCACCCGCGGCAGGTCTTCTTGCCCTGGGTTTTCGTAGGTTTCGGCGGGATGCGGCCGCCGCCGAGTGCTCGTCATTGGTCATTCGTGGCGCCGGCTGAACGCCCTTGGGCGGCCCGGCCCGAGGCGCGAGCGCCGGTTCAGGAGTTCGACCGGACCGACGTTGCGCCCGGGGCCGAAGCTTGGTGACGGTTCCCGATCGGTTGCGGGCGGACACGGCCAAGAGGGACCGGCCGGCCCCGCGACAGCCGGCCTTGGCCGAGGCGGCTCAGCCCAGGTAGAAGTCCCTGCGGGCGGCCACGAACGCCTCGATCGACCGGGCGGGGATGCCCGTCACGCGCTCGACGCCGTCGGCCGTGCGGTCGTAACGGTTGTCCCGGTGCAGCTGGGCCATGGTGGCTACGTGCTGTCCGAGGTGCGGCGGCATCCCCAGCTTCGGGAGCTGGGCCTCCCACCGGTCCAGCGGCACGTCCACATAGGACACCGGACGACGCAGCGCCCGCGAGAACTCCGCGGCCAGCTCCTTCATGTCGACCGAGCGCGGCCCGGTCAGCTCGTAGACCTGTCCGATGTGCGGAGCCGGGTCGCGGAGCACGGTGGCGATGACCCGGGCTACGTCGTCCACGGCGACCGGCGAGGTGCGTCCGGTGCCGAACGGCAGCGCGATCGTGCCGTTCTCCCGGATCGACCGAGCCGCCATCGCGGTGAACAGCGGAGTGTCCAGGAACGCCGTCGGCCGGATGTGCACCACGGGCAGGCCGGACCAGTCGAACACCTGCTCCGCCAGCCAGTGCAGCCGCTGCTGGTGCGACTCCTCGGTGCTGGTGGCGGTCATCTGCGACACCGTCATCTGCGACAGGTCGACCAGAGCCTCCAGCTTCCCGTACTCCCTCGCGACGGAGGCCACCACGGTCGCCGCCAGCAGGTGGTCCGGCGACACGCGCATCCCGAAGTACATCCGCGCCACACCCTGCAGCGCGGCCGCCACCGTCTCGGGCCGGGTCAGGTCGCCGATGACGACCTCCGCCCCGAGCGCCCGCAGCTCAGCCGCACGCTCGTCCTCGCGACGGACCATGAAACGCACCGGCACATCCTGAGCACGCAATTGCTCGAAGACCGTACGGCCCACGCCGCCGGCACCGGGGATGAGAACAAGATTGTCGGCAACCATCAGTCGATCTCCTTCGGAGTAATGGAATATCTGAGTTGAGGTGTGATCAGAACGTCAGCAGGTGTTGGCCGCGGCGATGTCACGGCTGATCCGGGTAGCGATTTCACGGGGTCTCCAGTGCTGTCGATGGCCCCACGATCGGATCGCCGAGCAGCCCCAGATCGACGGCGCCGCGGATCTCCCCGGTGTCGATGCCGCGCTGCAGCACCTTGAGGACCTGAGTCCGGCGGACCAGGATGTCGGTGTCGCGGTAGCGCTGCCACAGCTCGGGCGCGTGGGGGAGGGTTCGTGATCACCGTCGGGCTCGGACGGTCCGGCGCTGGGTCTTGTCACCGCCGGCTGCCACGGTGGCGTCCTTGCCCGGCAGGAAGACCAGCACGACGACCGCGCCGACCAGGGCGACGGCCGCCGAACCTATCGCGGTGATGTGCATGGCATGGATGAAGGCGTCGTTCGCGGGCCGCACCAGCGCCCTGCCGGCCGGTCCCAGCTTCTCGGCGACGGCCAGGGTCGCCTGGACGGATTCACCCGCGGCGTGCCGGCCGGAGGCGGGCAGTACGCCAAGGTGGCCGTCGATGCCGTTGCGGTAGGTGGTGGACAGCAGCGACCCCAGCACGGCGACCCCCATGGCCCCGCCGACCTGCCGGAAGGTGTTGTTGACCGCGGATCCGGAGCCGGCCTCCTCCCGCGGCAGCGACGACATGATCATGACGGTGGCGGGGGGCATGACATGGGCCATCCCTGTGCCCATCAGGAAGAACAGCACCTCCAGCACCCAGATGGGGGTGTCCTGGCCGAGCAGCAGGAAGCCGGCGAAGGCTACGGCGGTCAGGACGAGGCCGGTGGCGCACACGGCTCGGGCACCGAAGCGGTTGACGACCAGCCGGGCCCGCGGGGCGAAGAACATCTGGGAGGCGGCCAGCGGCAGCACCAGCAGACCGGACTGCAGGACGCTGTAGCCCCGAACGCTCTGGTTGTAGAAGACGCTGAAGAACGTGACGCCCATGAGGGCGAAGAAGACCAGGCCGATGGCGGCGACGGATGCGGAGAACCGCCGGTTGCGGAAGTAGGTGACGTCGAGGGCCGGATGGTCGCTGCGGGCCTCGTACACCACGAAGCCGGCGAGGACAGCCAGGCCGCCGAGGATCGTCGCCCAGGCCTCGGGCCGGGTGAAGTCGCCCAGCTGGCCGCCCCTGATGATGCCGTAGACCAGCAGCGCCAGACCGACGATCGACAGCAGCACGCCGACCGGGTCGAGCCTGCCGGGCCTGGGGTCCTTGGAGTCGGGGACGATCACCACCATCGCGACCATCGCGGCGACCACGATCGGCACATTGACCAGGAAGACCGAACCCCACCAGAAGTGCTCCAGCAGAACGCCGCCGGCGATGGGGCCGGCGGCGATGGCGAAACCGACCACACCGGTCCAGATGCCGATGGCCCTGGGCTGCTCCTCGCGCTCGAAGACGTTCATGATGATCGCGAGGGTGGCGGGCAGGATGAAGGCGCCGCCGAAGCCCATCACGGCGCGGAAGGTGATGAGCTGCCCGGAGGAGTCCGACAGCGCGGACAGCGCGGATCCCACGCCGAACACCAGCATGCCGAAGAGCAGCACCTTCTTGCGGCCGAGCCGGTCACCGAGCAGGCCCGCGGTGAAGAGCAGTCCGGCGAAGACCAGCGTGTAGGAGTTGACCGCCCACTCCAGCTGGCTCTGGGTGGAGCCGAGTCCGGTGGGAGCGGGCTGGGCGATGGTCTTCATCGCCACGTTGAGGATCGAGTTGTCCAGCATCACCACCAGGAGGCTGAACGCGAGCACGGTCAGGATGGCCCAGCGTCGGCGGTGGACCGCCTCGGAAACGCCTCGTCGCTGGGCAGGCGGCGCGGGTGGTGTGGACGCCGCGGGCATCGAGGGCTCGGAGGGGGTGGGCGGTGATGCCACAGGGGTCTCCAGTGCTGTCGGTGGTTCTGTCATTGCCGGGCGGAGGCCACCGGCCTGAGACGGCGGAAGGCAGCGCAGGCCGCGCTCGACCTGCCGGGTGATCTCATCGGCACAATTAGATGTCGTTAACAATCTAAACGGGGGCTACGATAGATTTCAAGTGACATCTATCTGAGGAGAGTGATTCCATGGGCCGCGTGTCCCAGGCGCAAGCACAGGAGAACCGGCAGCGCGTCGTAGCCACCGCCTCCCGGATGTTCCGTGAGAAAGGCACCACGGTCAGCGTCGCCGACCTGATGAAGGCCGCCGGACTCACCCACGGCGGGTTCCACAAGCAGTTCGCCTCCAAGGAGGACCTGGTCGACGAGGCCATCGCCCACGCCTTCGACGAGCAGGCGGCACACTCGGCGGTCACGCTCGAGGAGCACGCCGGGGAGCATGAGGCCGCCCGCCGGACGCTGATCGAGGACTACCTCTCCGTCTGGCACCGCGATCACGCCGGGGACGGCTGCCCCGTCTCCGGATTCGCCGCCGACCTGGGGCGCGAGCCCGACCAGGCCGCCCGCGCCCGCCACGTCTACATCAACGGGGTACGCAACCGCGCGGCTCGGCTGGCCACCGGCGACGACGACGGCATGGCCCAGCTCTGCACCATGGTCGGTGCTCTCGCCCTCGCCCGCGCCACCCGGGGCAACCCGATCTCCGAAGAACTGCTGCAGGCCGCGCGCACGGCTCTCACCGAGAGCGGCACCGGGCAGTCCGAACCGCGCCGGCGCACGGAGTGACCAGGGGCCGGCCGACGGCATCGGCCGCCCGGGCCCGGCTGCACGCCGACGGGGCCCGCAGGCCGGAGACGGACCGGATCACTTCCTGACAAGAAGCAGGAGCGGGAGGAGTGTCGCGGCGAGGTCACAGCCTTGGAGCCGAAGGCACTCCTGCGGCTCGCTCGGCACGTGTTCCCCGCGGCCGCGGGACCAGACGCGCAGGACCGGCCCGGGACTCTGGACGAGGTGTGGCCTGCGGGCGACAATGCGGCCAGGGCGGGGGTGTGAGGGACTCGGGGGGCATGGCAAGTCTGGTGGTGCTGCTCGGTGGGCCGCTGGCGCTGATCGTCGCGCTCGTCGTCAAGCTGCAGCTGAAGGCGCGGCGCAGGACCGAGAACTTCGACGGGCAGGAGATCGAGCGGCAGGCCCGCGAGGCGATTCCGGCACACCCGCGCGAACAACACCTCGGCGGCGGTCCACAACCGGTTCCTCGACGGTGGTGGCGGCCGCCGCTCGTGACCGGCCGTCCGCGCGTCCGGCCCGTGGCAGGCGCCGGGACTCGATTCCGGTAGTGTTGCCGACCCCAGCACGGGGACATACCGAGGAGGTGAGACCCATTACCGCTGTATCAGGCTGGGTGCTCACCTCTCGCGATTGCGTGGTCGGACCGGTATAGGCGGACCGCGGAGCACCCATCGGCTTCCCGAAAGGCTCCGCTCCATGTCGCTTTCCTCGACACCGCTCCCTTACTCCGTCATCGTCACCAGACTTCGCGCCGCCGGCTGTGTATTCGCCGAGGACGAGGCGGAGTTGATCCTCTCCACGGCCGCGGACCCGGCCGAACTCACCGCCATGGTGGACCGGCGGGCAGCCGGACTGCCCCTCGAACACGTCCTCGGCTGGGCCGAGTTCCGCGGTCTGCGGATCGCGGTGGACCCCGGTGTCTTCGTCCCCCGGCGCCGTACCGAATTCCTCGTCGACCAGGCCGTCGGCCTCACCCGCCCCGCGGACGGTCCCGCCGTCGTCGTCGATCTGTGCTGCGGTTCGGGTGCGCTGGGCGCCGCGCTCGCCGCCGCCCTGGACCGGGTCGAGCTGCATTCCAGCGATGTCGAACCTGCCGCGGTGCGGTGCGCGCGCCGTAATGTCGCCGGTGCGGGTGAGGTGTACGAGGGCGACCTCTTCGAACCGCTGCCCGCCTCGCTGCGCGGCCGGGTCGGGATTCTGCTCGCCAATGTGCCGTACGTCCCCAGCGAGGACGTCGAACTCCTGCCCGCGGAGGCCCGGGTCCATGAACCGAGGGTGGCGCTCGACGGTGGCGGCGACGGGCTCGACGTGCTGCGCAGAGTGACCGCCGAAGCGCCTCAGTGGCTGGCGCCGGGCGGACATCTGCTGGTCGAGACGAGCGAACGGCAGGCGGCACGGGCCGAGGAGACCGTCGCCCGGAGCGGGCTGTTGGCGCGGGTGGTCACTTCCGACGAGCTGTACGCGACCGTCGTCATCGGCACCAGGCCCGGTACCGGGGAGGGCAGGTAGCCTGCCCCGGGGCGGCTGAGCAGCCCCCGCTCAGCCGCAGTGCGGATCCGCGTCGGCAGGCTCCGCGGGGGACAGCGGTGGTACGGGTTCGGCACACCGTTCAGCCGAAGCGCCAGCGGGTCTGGCTGTACGGTTCGCCCTTGCCGAAGCCGAAGGCCGTGCGCGGAACCACCTCGAACACCTCCGCGCGGCCCCCCGCAGCGTTGGCGAACGCGCCCGCGCAGACCTCGAAGTGCCAGTCCGCGCCGTACTTCGCCTCCCAGAGTTCGGCCAGCCGGGTCAGCCGCGCCTCGTCCGTGACCCGGTCCGCCCGGCCCTCGACCACCACGTCGAAGCCCTGGTGCAGCGTGTTGGTGCCGGTCGTCACGACGACCTCCGGGTTCGTCGCCAGATTCCGTGTCTTGCGCTCGGCCGGGCCCGTGCAGAAGTGCAGCGCGTCGTCCGACCAGAGCCCGATCAGCGGCGTGACATGCGGGCGGCCGTCCGGCCGGACCGTGGACAGCCAGAACACCTCCGCCCGCGTCAGCACGGCAACCGCCTCCGACCACGGTCGGGCCGTCGCGCCCTTGTCGCTGTAGCCGGGGTGCAGCTCGGCGACGGGCTGGTGTCCGGACACGGTGACCTCCTCGTGAGCGGGTCCTGAAAGCGATCGTGCCTGCGAAGTGTGGACCGCGCACCCGCTCCGAATTCATCGGTGCGGGGCTAGGCTCGGAAAGCTGGAAAGTGATCGGGCGGCGAGCAGGAGAGCACGGAATGACGACGGTGCCGGGGCGCAGGAGCAGTACGTTCACCAGACTGCTGCGGCACGGTTTCACCGACCCGTCCGCCGCCGAACGGCTGCTGGACCTGCCGGCTCTGTCGACCGTACGTACCGACTCGGTCCTGCTCGACGCGCTCGGGGCGACCGCCGACCCCGATCTGGCGCTGAAGGGCCTCGTCCGGCTGGTGGAGGCCGTGGACGCCGACGAGCGGCGGGTCCTGCTGGACACCCTCATCACCGCCAAGCCGCTGCGGGACCGGTTGCTCGGGGTGCTCGGGGCGTCCGAGGCACTCGGCGACCATCTGGCGCGCCACCCCCGCGACTGGCACGCGCTCGTCACGTACGAGGCCACCGATCTGCACCCCGGGGTGGCCGAGTTCGAGCACGAGCTCGCCCGGGCCGACGATCCGGACTCGCTGCGCGTCGCCTACCGGCGGTGCCTGCTGGCCATAGCGGCCCGCGATGTGTGCGGTACGACGGATGTCGCCCAGACGGCCGCCGAACTCGCCGACCTGGCGACCGCGACGCTGCGCGCGGCGCTCGCCATCGCCCGCACGGCTGCCCCCGAGGACGCCGCCGTGTGCCGCCTCGCGGTCATCGCGATGGGCAAGTGCGGCGGCCACGAGCTGAACTACGTCTCCGACGTCGACGTGATCTTCGTGGCGGAACCGTTCGACGGCGCCGAGGAGAGCAAGGCCGTGCAGGGCGCCACCCGACTGGCGGCGCACATGATGCGGATCTGTTCGGACACGACCGTCGAGGGCACCATCTGGCCGGTCGACGCCAACCTGCGCCCGGAGGGCCGCAACGGGCCGCTCGTACGGACACTGTCCTCGCATCTCGCGTACTACCAGCGCTGGGCCAAGACGTGGGAGTTCCAGGCGCTGCTCAAGGCCCGGCCGGTGGCCGGCGACCCCGAGCTGGGCGCGGAGTACGTCGACGCCGTCTCGCCGCTGGTGTGGCAGGCCGCGGACCGGGAGAACTTCGTCGGTGACGTACAGAAGATGCGCCGCCGCGTCGTCGACAACATCCCCGCGGACCGTGTCGACCGGGAGATCAAGCTGGGACCCGGTGGACTGCGGGATGTCGAGTTCGCCGTACAGCTGCTCCAGCTCGTGCACGGCCGCAGCGACGCCTCCCTGCACAGCGGCTCGACCCTGGAGGCCCTGCGGGCACTCGCCGAGGGCGGTTACGTCGGGCGGGTGGACGCCGCGCAGCTCGACGACGCGTACCGCTTCCTGCGCGCCATGGAGCACCGCATCCAGCTGTACCGGTTGCGCCGCACCCACCTCGTCCCCGAGGACGAGGCGGATCTGCGCAGGCTCGGGCGCTCCCTCGGGATGCGTACGGACCCCCTCACCGAACTCAACCAGGAGTGGAAGCGGCACGCGTCCGTGGTGCGACGGCTGCACGAGAAGCTGTTCTACCGGCCGCTGCTGGACGCCGTCGCCCAGCTCGCGCCCGGCGAGACCCGGCTCAGCGCGAAGGCCGCCGGGCACCGGCTCGAAGCGCTCGGGTACGCCGATCCGGCCGCCGCGCTCCGGCACCTGGAGGCGCTGTCGTCCGGGGTTTCCCGCAAGGCCGCCATCCAGCGCACCCTGCTGCCGGTGCTGCTCGGCTGGTTCGCGGACTCCGCCGACCCGGACGCCGGGCTCCTCGGCTTCCGCAAGGTGTCCGACGCACTCGGCAAGACCCCCTGGTACCTGCGGCTGCTGCGCGACGAGGGCGCGGCCGCGGAGAACCTCGCCCGCGTCCTGTCGGCCGGCCGGCTCGCCCCCGACCTGCTGCTGCGGGCCCCTGAGGCGGTGGCGATCCTCGGCGACCCGCAGGGGCTGAAGCCGCGCAGCCACGCCCATCTGGAGCAGGAGGTGCTCGCCGCGGTGGGGCGGGCGGACGGCGCCGAGTCCGCGGTCGCGGTGGTCCGCGGGGTGCGGCGACGCGAACTGTTCCGTACGACCGCCGCGGACCTCATCGGCTCGTACGGCACGGAGGAGAACCCCGCCGAACCCGACCCCGGCGCACTCGTCGACCGGGTCGGCAACGCGGTCACCGACCTGAACGCCGTCACGCTCGCGGGCGCGCTGCGTGCCGCCGTACGCGAGCAGTGGGGCGACACCCTCCCGACCCGGTTCGCGGTCATCGGCATGGGCCGGTTCGGCGGCCACGAGCTCGGTTACGGCTCCGACGCCGACGTCCTGTTCGTGCACGCGCCGCGCGAGGGCGTCGACGAACAGGAGGCCGCCCGGGCCGCCAACACCGTCGTCGGCGAGATGCGCAGGCTGCTGCAGCTGCCCACCGCCGATCCGCCGCTGATGATCGACGCGGATCTGCGGCCGGAGGGCAAGAGCGGCCCGCTGGTACGGACGCTGAAGTCGTACGAGGCGTACTACCGGCGGTGGTCGCTGGTCTGGGAGAGCCAGGCCCTGCTGCGCGCCGAACCGATGGCGGGCGACGCGGACCTCGGCAGCGAATTCATCGAGCTGATCGCCCCGCTGCGCTACCCGATGGAAGGGCTGGGGGAGGACGCGGTCCGCGAGATCCGCCGCCTCAAGGCCCGGATGGAGTCCGAACGGATGCCGCGCGGAGCCGACCCGACGCTGCACACGAAACTGGGGCGCGGCGGGCTGAGCGACGTCGAGTGGACGGTTCAGCTGATGCAGATGCAGCACGGCTGGGTGGAACCGGGCCTGCGCACGACCCGCACCCGCGAGGCGCTGGCAGCCGCGTGTGCGGCCGGACTGATCCCGGGTGAGGACGCGCAGACCCTGGACGAGGCCTGGGTGCTGGCGACCCGGGTCCGCAACGCGGTGATGCTGGTACGCGGCCGCCCCGGGGACACCTTCCCGTCCGGCCCGCGCGAGCTGACGGCCGTGGGGCGCTATCTCGGATACGAACCGGGACATGTCGGCGACATGCTCGACGACTACCGGCGGATCACCCGGCGGGCGCGGGCGGTGGTGGAGGAGCGGTTCTACGGGGCGTGAGGGCGTCGCCGAACCACCGCAGCCGGCAATTCCAGCGGCATTCCAGGGGCGGGCGGCCATGACGGCCGGTCCGGCGGCCGAGGAGGAAGCCGTTACCGGCGCACCGGTGCCTCCGCGGCCGACTGCCCGACCCTGATCGGCGCGCCCGGGCCGAGCGCCGAGAGTCTGGCCCCGGCAGGGCCCGTGACCCGCTTCTGAAGGTGGTGCGGCAGCGACCCGTACCAGGCGAACGACACTGCGTAGCCGAACGCCAGGCAGGTCATGCCGCCCACCGCGTCGAGCCAGAAGTGGTTGGCGGTCGACACGATCACGATCAGTGTGGTCGCCGGGTACAGCAGACCCGCGATGCGTGCCCAGGGCGCCGACGCCAGTGCGTAGATGGTCAGGCCGCACCACAGCGACCAGCCGATATGCATCGACGGCATCGCGGCGTACTGGTTCGACATGTTCTTGAAGTTGCCCGAGGCCATCGAACCCCAGGTGTGGTGCACCAGCACGGTGTCGATGAAGTGGCCGCCGTTCATCAGGCGCGGTGGCGCCAGCGGATACAGGTAGTACCCGAGCAGCGCGACGCCCGTGGTCGCGAACAGCACCAGGCGCGCTGCCGCATAACGTCCGGGATGGCGACGGAACAGCCACAGCAGCACACCGATGGTGACCACGAAGTGCAGTGTCGCGTAGTAGTAGTTCATCGAGACGATCAGCCATGTCACGGAGTTCACCGCGTGGTTGACCGACTGCTCGACGGCGATGCCCAGGAACTTCTCCAGCGACCAGAGCCAGTCGGCGTTGCTGAGTGCCGCGGCCTTCTGCTCGGGGACGGCGTTGCGCACCAGCGAGTAGACCCAGTAACTCACCGCGATCAGCAGGACCTCGAAATAGATCCGCGGCGGGCGGGGGGACCGCAGCGAACGCAGCCGTGCCGGCCTGTCGTCCCACTGGGTCCCGGGAGCCGCCTCGTCCGCGATGGGTGACGGGGTGGCCGCCGGTCGGCCGTCCTGTGACTGCACGCTCACTTCACCCATAGGCGTCGATTCTTTCAGTTGCGTCCCTCTTCCCGATCATCCTCCGGTCGGGTTCCGGTTGCACATCATGCCTCTACAGGCGGGCGTGCGACCCTGATTCCGCCCCGGAAGCAGAGGCCGGATCAGGGCCGGGGCCCGCGGCCGTCGAACCGCGGACGACCAACTCCGGCATGAAGACGAACTCGCTGTGCGGGGCCGGTGTGCCGCCGATCTCCTCGAGGAGGGTGCGCACGGCGGCCTGGCCCATCGCCGTCACCGGCTGACGGATCGTGGTCAGCGGCGGATCGGTGAAGGCTATGAGCGGCGAATCGTCGTAGCCGACGACCGACAGGTCGCGCGGCACCTCCATCGACAGCCGGCGCGCGGCCCGGATCGCACCCAGCGCCATCATGTCGCTCGCGCACACCACCGCCGTGCACCCGCGCTCTATCAGCGCCGAGGCGGCCGCCTGGCCGCCCTCCAGCGTGAACAGCGAGTGCTGGATCAGCGCCTCCACCTCGTCCGAGGTCAGGTTCAACTGCTCCTGCACGGTGGAGCGGAACCCCTCGATCTTGCGGAGCACCGGAACGAAACGCTTGGGGCCGACCGCAAGGCCGATGCGCTGATGGCCGAGCGAGACCAGATGCGTCACCGCGAGCCGCATCGCCGCCCGGTCGTCGGGCGAGATGAACGGCGCCTGCACCTTCGGTGAGAAGCCGTTGACCAGCACGAAGGGCACACCCTGGGCGCGCAGTTGCTCGTACCGCTGCGTATCGGCCGACGTGTCGGCATGCAGCCCGGAGACGAAGATGATGCCGGAGACGCCACGGTCGACGAGCATCTCGGTGAGTTCGTCCTCGGTGGAACCGCCGGGGGTCTGCGTCGCCAGCACCGGCGTGTAGCCCTGCCGCGTCAGCGCCTGGCCGATGACCTGGGCGAGCGCCGGGAAGATGGGGTTCTCCAGCTCGGGCGTGATCAGCCCGACCAGTCCCGCGCTGCGCCTGCGCAGCCGTACCGGCCGTTCGTAGCCGAGGACGTCGAGCGCGGCGAGGACTGATTCGCGGGTGGCTGCAGCAACACCTGGCTTGCCGTTCAGTACACGGCTGACCGTAGCCTCGCTGACCCCCGCCTGAGTTGCGATATCGGCAAGCCGTGCGGTCATGGGAGTGGACTGTACCGGGCGCGTGTCGGATTGCCCACCATGCGGGGGAATCGGGCGACTGCGGTGCTGTCCGGAGGGTGGCGGCGACCGGCGATGTGCGCGGCGGTACGCACCGCCGCAGGCCGATCGTCGGTGTCGCCGCAACATCTTGCAAGGTCTTGCGAAGCCGGGCCGCGGGCTGCAGTCGGATCGTCGCACTGCGAAATCACGACCGGCCCCTTCTGCTGCCAGGGGCGAGGCGCTCCCGTCAAGAGGCTTGACGGCAACCGTGAGGACACGCGAATGTAACGATCGTCGGAGCTTGCAGAAATCTTCCGCAAACTCTTTCGGCCATCTTTCATCCTTGTTACGTTCCTCGTCGACCCGGCGCCGCGATGGAGCGGTACGGCAGTTGAAGGAGTTCAGATGCGACGTGGCATAACGGCCACCGCCCTGGTCGCGGCCCTGGCGCTTGCGGCGACCGCCTGCGGCAGCGATGACAAGTCCGACGGCTCGAGCAAGAGCTCCGGCGAGCTCTCCGGGACCGTTACATGGTGGGACACCTCCACCGTGGGCAGCGAGGACAAGGTCTTCAAGAAGATTGCCGAAGACTTCGAGAAGCAGCACCCGAAGGTCGACGTCAAGTACGTCAACGTGCCCTTCGGCGAGGCGCAGAACAAGTTCAAGAACGCTGCCCAGTCCGGCTCCGGCGCCCCCGACGTGATCCGCTCGGAGGTCGCCTGGACCCCCGAGTTCGCGGACCTCGGCTACCTCGCCCCGCTGGACGGCACCCCCGCCCTGCAGAAGGCGGACGACTTCCTCAAGCAGGCCGCCGCCTCCACCAAGTACAACGGCAAGACGTACGCGGTGCCGCAGGTCATCGACTCCATGGGCATCTTCTACAACAAGAAGATCTTCAAGGAGGCCGGCGTCGAGGTCCCCACCACCGTCGACCAGCTGAAGACCGTCTCCAAGAAGATCAAGGAAAAGACCGGCAAGACCGGCCTGTACCTGCGCGGCGACGACGCGTACTGGTTCCTGTCCTTCCTGTACGGCGAGGGCGGCGACCTCGTCGACGCGTCCACCAAGTCCGTCACCGTCGACAACCCCGAGGGTGTCAAGGCGATGAAGGTCGTCAAGGACCTCGTCGACTCCGGTGCGGCCAAGACCGACGCGACGGACGGCTGGGAGAACATGCAGTCGTCCTTCAAGGACGGCAAGGTCGCCATGATCATCAACGGCCCGTGGGCCGTCGCCGACACCTACGCCGGCACGGAGTTCAAGGACAAGGCCAACCTGGGCGTCGCCCCGGTCCCGGCCGGCTCCGCCGCGCAGGGCGCCCCGCAGGGCGGTCACAACCTGGCCGTCTACGCGGGCTCCAAGAACCTCGACGCCTCCTACGCCTTCGTCGACTACATGACGTCCACGAAGACCCAGGCCCAGGTCACCAAGGAGCTGAACCTCCTGCCGACCCGTACCTCCGCGTACTCGGAGGAAGCCGTCGTCGACAACGAGATCGTCGGCTTCTTCAAGCCGGTCGTCGAGACCGCCGTCGAGCGCCCCTGGATCCCGGAGACCGGCAGCCTCTTCGCCCCGCTCGTCACCGAGTACACCAAGGTCCTGACCGGCCAGACCACGCCGGAGAAGGCCGCCAAGGCCACCGGTGACTCCTACCGCAAGCTCCTCAAGGGCTGGAAGTAGCCAGAGAAAGGCAGGCCGACTGATGGCTGTCCACACCAGCCAGTCGGTGGCAACGGCCGCGGGCGACAATGTCGCCCGCGGCCGGAGCCGCGGTACTGGTACCCCACCACCGAGCAGGTTCCGGCGGACTCTGTCGACCCACTGGTACGCCTGGACGATGGTCGCCCCGGTGGTCGTCGTGATCGGCGTGATCATCGGCTACCCGCTGGTCCGCGGCATCTACCTGTCGCTGACCGACGCCAATGAGCGCAACGTCGAACGGTCCATCGGCGTCAACCACATGCCCGCGACGTACAAGTTCGTCGGCCTGGACAACTACGCCGACGCGCTCACGGGCAACCAGTTCCTCGGCACGCTCGGGTGGACCCTGGTGTGGACGGTCTCCTGCGTGAGCGTCACGTTCGTCCTCGGCATGGCCCTGGCCAACATCCTGAACCGCCGGATCGCCGGCCGCTCCGCCTACCGGATGGCGCTGATCCTGCCCTGGGCCATCCCCGGCTTCGTCTCCGTCTTCGCCTGGCGCTTCCTCTACAACGAGGACCGAGGGCTGCTCAACAAGATCCTCTCCGGTGCCGGCATCGACGGCATTCCGTGGCTCAACGACCCCACCTGGGCGAAGTTCTCCGTCATCGCCGTCAATGTGTGGCTCGGCGTGCCGTTCATGATGGTCGCCCTGCTCGGCGGCCTGCAGTCCATCCCCAGTGAGCAGTACGAGGCCGCCGAGATGGACGGTGCCACCGCCTGGCAGCGGTTCCGCCACATCACGCTGCCGGGGCTCCGGCCGGTCTCCACCACCGTGATCCTGCTGTCGACCATCTGGACGTTCAACATGTTCCCGGTGATCTTCCTGCTGACCCGCGGCGGACCGGGCGAGGCCACCCAGATCCTGGTCACCCAGGCGTACAAGTTCTCCTTCGAGATCAGCCCGCGCGACTTCGCGCAGTCCTCCACCTGGGGCGTGCTGATCCTCGTCCTCCTGATGCTCTTCGCCGCGGTCTACCGGCGAGTCCTCCGCACGCAGGGAGATAACTGGTGACCACCGCCCCCGCACCCACCGCACGCCGCGTCGCCCCCGCCGCGCGCCACTCGGCCCGCAAGGTCCGGCGGCGCGGGGAGCGCTCGCCGCTCGCCTCCGTCGGACTGCACCTCACGCTGATCGTGGCGTCCGTGATCGCCGTGTTCCCCGTGCTGTGGGTCCTGCTGACCTCGCTGAAGCCCGCCGCGTACGCGACGACGACGGACTTCTTCAAGGACACGACCTTCGAGAACTACACCGACCTGATCAAGGACACCGAGTTCCTGACCTGGTTCGGCAACTCGCTGGTCATCGCCGGACTCACCACCGTCCTCGGCGTCTTCGTCTCCGCCACCACCGGCTACGCCGTCAGCCGCTTCCGGTTCCCCGGCAAGCGCGGGCTGATGTGGACGCTGCTGATCACCCAGATGTTCCCGGTCGCCGTCCTCATCGTGCCGATCTACAACATCATGGCGAGCCTGGGCCTGCTCAACCAGCCCGCCGGCCTCGTCATCACGTACCTCACCATCGCGGTGCCGTTCTGCGCCTGGATGATGAAGGGCTTCTTCGACACCATCCCGCGCGAGATCGACGAGTCGGGGCAGGTCGACGGCCTCACCCCGTTCGGCACGTTCTGGCGGCTGATCCTGCCGCTCGCCAAGCCCGGCCTCGCCGTCACCGCCTTCTACTCCTTCATCACCGCCTGGGGCGAGGTCGCGTACGCCTCCGCCTTCATGGTCGGCGACGAGAACCTCACGCTCGCGGGCGGGCTGCAGAAGTTCGTCAACCAGTACGGAGCCCAGTGGGGGCCGATGACCGCCGCGTCCGTGCTCATCGCGATACCCGCGGCCCTGGTCTTCCTCTTCGCCCAGCGCCACCTGGTGACCGGCATGTCCGCCGGGGCCGTCAAGGGTTGACGCACCCAGCAGCACGACCCGCACGCACCAAGGAACGGCGGCGCCGGATCCCCGACCCGGTCCCGGCGCCGCTCCCCACCCAGACACCCCAGGGACGACATGACCCAGCACCTCGCTGCCCCCTCCACCGGCACGTCCGACGCTGCTCCGGGCCACCGCACCGGCTGGTGGCAGGACGCGGTGATCTACCAGGTCTATCCGCGGAGCTTCGCCGACGGCAACGGCGACGGCATGGGCGATCTCGCAGGCGTACGGGACAGACTTCCGTATCTCAAGAACCTCGGCGTCGACGCGGTCTGGCTCAGCCCGTTCTACGCGTCGCCGCAGGCCGACGCGGGCTACGACGTCTCCGACTACCGCGCCATCGACCCGATGTTCGGCACGCTGCTGGACGCCGACGCGCTGATCCGGGACGCCCACGACCTCGGCCTGCGGATCATTGTCGACCTGGTGCCCAACCACTCCTCCGACCAGCACGAGTGGTTCAAGCGCGCCCTCGCCGAGGGCCCCGGCTCCGCACTGCGCGAGCGCTACCACTTCCGCCCGGGCAAGGGCACGGCCGGCGAACTGCCGCCCAACGACTGGGAGTCCATCTTCGGCGGCCCCGCCTGGACCCGGACCACCGA
This sequence comes from Streptomyces sp. NPDC051664, assembly GCF_044453545.1. Taxonomy (NCBI): domain Bacteria; kingdom Bacillati; phylum Actinomycetota; class Actinomycetes; order Kitasatosporales; family Streptomycetaceae; genus Streptomyces; species Streptomyces sp. NPDC051664. The sequence goes on from NZ_JBITCU010000003.1 coordinate 562,516, forward strand.
CCCGGACGGCACCCCCGGCGACTGGTACCTCCACCTGTTCGCGCCCGAGCAGCCCGACTTCAACTGGGAACACCCGGCCGTCGCCGACGAGTTCCGCTCGATCCTGCGGTTCTGGCTCGACATGGGCGTCGACGGCTTCCGCGTCGATGTCGCCCACGGCCTGGTCAAGGCCGAGGGCCTGCCCGACCTCGGCGCCCACGACCAGCTCAAGCTGCTCGGAAACGATGTCATGCCGTTCTTCGACCAGGACGGGGTGCACGAGATCTACCGCTCCTGGCGCACCATCCTCGACGAGTACCCCGGCGACCGCATCGCCGTCGCCGAGGCCTGGACCCCGACCGTCGAGCGCACCGCCAACTATGTGCGCCACGACGAGATGCACCAGGCGTTCAACTTCCAGTACCTGTCCACCGACTGGGACGCGGCCGGGCTGCGCAAGGTCATCGACGTCTCGCTCGACGCGATGCGTCCGGTCGGCGCGCCCACCACCTGGGTGCTCTCCAACCACGACGTCACCCGGCACGCCACCCGGTTCGCCAACCCGCCCGGTCTCGGCACCCAGATCCGCACCGCGGGCGACCGCGAGATGGGTCTGCGCCGGGCCCGCGCCGCCAGCCTGCTGATGCTGGCGCTGCCCGGCTCCGCATACGTCTACCAGGGCGAGGAACTCGGCCTGCCCGACGTCACCGACCTGCCCGACGAGGCCCGCCAGGACCCGTCGTTCTTCCGCGCCGACGGGCAGGACGGCTACCGCGACGGCTGCCGGGTGCCGATCCCGTGGACCCGCGACGGCAGCTCCTACGGCTTCGGCGACGGCGGCAGCTGGCTGCCCCAGCCCGACAGCTGGGGTGAGCTGAGCATCGAGGCCCAGACCGGCAGGGCGGGCTCGACACTGGAGCTCTACCGGGCCGCGCTCGCCGCCCGCCGGGTGCACCCGGGGCTCGGCGCCGGGACCGCCGTGGAGTGGCTGGACGCCCCCGAGGGGCTGCTGGCCTTCGCCCGCCCCGGCTTCGTCTGCACCGTCAACACGACCGGTCGCCCGGTTCGCATCCCGGTCCGCGGCCAGGTGCTGCTGTCCAGCAGCCCCGTCGCCACCGACGGCGCCGAGATCGAGCTGCCCGCGGACACCACGGTGTGGTGGACGGTGTGACCGTCCCCCTGCCCAGGACCGGCGGTGCGCTGAGGCTCTCGGACATCGCCGGTCAGGCCTCGGTCAGCGAGGCGACCGTCAGCCGGGTCCTCAACGGCAAGCCGGGCGTCGCCGACACCACGCGTCAGCGGGTGCTCGCGGCGCTCGACATCCTGGGCTACGAGCGTCCTGTACGGCTGCGGCAGCGCAGCGCCGGGCTGATCGGACTGGTGACCCCCGAGCTCACCAACCCGATCTTCCCGGCGTTCGCGCAGTCCGTCGAGCAGGTCCTGGCCGGGCACGGCTACACCCCGGTGCTCTGCACCCAACTACCCGGCGGCGCCACCGAGGACGAGCTCGTCGAGCAGCTCGTCGAACGCGGCGTCGGCGGCATCGTCTTCCTCTCCGGGCTGCACGCCGACCTGTCGGCCGACCCTTCCCGGTACGCCGCGCTCACCGACCGCGGCGTGCCGTTCGTCCTGATCAACGGCTACAACGAGCGGATCAGCGCCCCCTTCGTCTCGCCCGACGACTCCGCCGCCGTGCGGATGGCCGTCGGACATCTCGCCGAACTCGGCCACCGCAAGGTCGGCCTGGCCATCGGGCCGCAGCGCTATGTGCCGTCCCGCCGCAAACGGGACGGCTTCGTCGACGCCGCCGTCAAGTTGCTGGGCCTGACCCGCGCCGAGGCCGAACTCCTCGTCTGCTCCACGTTGTTCAGCGTCGAGGGCGGCCAGGTCGCGGCCGGGGCGCTGCTCGACCAGGGGTGCACGGGCATCGTCTGCGGCAGCGACCTGATGGCCCTGGGCGTGGTGCGTGCTGCCCGGGACCGCGGGCTCGACGTGCCGCGCGATGTGTCGGTTGTCGGCTTCGACGACTCGCAGCTCATCGCGTTCACCGATCCGCCGCTGACGACGGTGCGGCAGCCCGTACAGGCGATGGCGGCGGCAGCGGTCGGCGCGCTGCTGGAGGAGATCGGCGGCAGCCCCGTGCAGCGCACGGAGTACGTGTTCCAGCCGGAGCTGGTGGTACGGGGGTCCACCGCCGCGGTCCGTCCCGCGTGACGGTCTGACCGAGCGGACAGCACGCACAGGAGAGGCACCAGGAGTCGGCCCTGGACAGGGCCGGCGGGGAGTGAGCGACTCCGGGTGCCTCTCTTGCCGTGACCGGCCCGGCCGGCCGGGCGCGTGGGGCCCCTGGGGTGCCGGGGCCCCCGGCCGACCGGGCCGGAGTCGGGATGAACTTAACAGTGCCGCAATATTTTGCGTAAGTCCTTGCAGGAAGAAAAATGCAAGATTTCGTGGATGTGAGCGGGGCGTGTCCAGGGGGTTGACCCGGATGGGGCGGGCTCGTACGGTCAGCTCCGCGGCAAGCTTTGCATTCTTGCAGCAAGAACCTTCAGGAGCCTTGAGGGCAGGACGCGTTGCCACGTGAGGCTGCACCGTCATCCCCGCATTTCCCCCACCGCAGGAGGAAAGACATGGCACGCAGACCGCTGTCTGCAGCGCTCGCCCTGATAGCCGGCGCCGCCGCTCTCGTCCCCACCGCCACCCCCGCCCAGGCGTCCGCACCCGGCAACAAGGACGTCACCGCCGTGATGTTCGAGTGGAAATTCGACTCCGTCGCCAAGGCCTGCACGGACTCCCTCGGCCCGGCCGGCTACGGCTACGTCCAGGTCTCGCCGCCCCAGGAGCACATCCAGGGGAGCCAGTGGTGGACCTCGTACCAGCCGGTCAGCTACAGGATCGCCGGACGGCTCGGCGACCGCGCCGCCTTCGCCGCCATGGTCAGCACCTGCCACAGCGCGGGCGTCAAGGTCGTCGCCGACTCCGTCATCAACCACATGTCGGCCGGCTCGGGCACCGGCACCGGAGGCTCCTCGTACACGAAGTACAACTACCCGGGCCTGTACTCCTCGTCCGACATGGACGACTGCACCGCTCAGATCAGCAACTACCAGGACCGGGCCAACGTCCAGAACTGCGAACTCGTCGGGCTCGCCGACCTCGACACCGGTGAGGACTACGTCCGCGGCAAGATCGCCGGATATCTCAACGACCTGCGCTCGCTCGGTGTCGACGGCTTCCGCATCGACGCCGCCAAGCACATGCCCGCGAGCGACCTCGCCAACATCAAGTCGCGGCTGACCGACCCCGGCGTCTACTGGAAGCAGGAGGCGATCTACGGGGCGGGCGAAGCCGTCTCGCCCGACGAGTACACCGGCACCGGGGACGTCCAGGAGTTCCGCTACGCCCGCAGCCTCAAGCAGGTCTTCAACAACGAGAACCTCGCGGAACTGAAGAACTTCGGCGAGGGCTGGGGCTTCATGCCGTCCTCGAAGGCCGGGGTCTTCGTCGACAACCACGACACCGAGCGCGGCGGCGACACCCTGAACTACAAGGACGGCGCCAACTACACCCTCGCCAACGTCTTCATGCTGGCCTGGCCGTACGGCTCGCCCGACGTCCACTCCGGCTACGAGTGGTCCGACAAGGACGCGGGACCGCCCAACGGCGGTACGGTGAACGCCTGTTACAGCGACGGCTGGAAGTGCCAGCACGCCTGGCCGCAGATCTCCTCCATGGTCGGCTTCCGCAACACCGCGCACGGCGAGGCTGTCACCGACTGGTGGGACAACGGCGGCGACCAGATCGCGTTCGGCCGCGGCTCGAAGGCGTACGTCGCCATCAACCACGAGGGCTCGTCGCTCACCCGTACCTTCCAGACATCGCTGCCCGCCGGTGACTACTGCGACATCCAGTCCGGCAACGGGGTGACCGTCAACGGCTCCGGACAGTTCACCGCGACGCTCGGCGCGAACACCGCTGTCGCACTGCAGGTGAACGCGCGTACCTGCACCGGCAGTGGCACCATCGACCCCGGTGCGGGTACCTCCGGCGCCTCCTTCGGTGTCGACGCGACCACCCAGCTCGGCCAGAACATCTACCTCACCGGGAACCAGTCCGCGCTCGGCAACTGGAACACGGACAGCGCGCTCAAGCTCGACCCGGCCACGTACCCGGTCTGGAAGCTGGACGTGAGCATGCCCGCAGGTACGTCGTTCGAGTACAAGTACATCCGCAAGGACGCGAGCGGCGCCGTCACGTGGGAGAGCGGCGCCAACCGCACGGCGACGGTGCCGTCGTCGGGCAAGGTGTCGCTGACCAGCGACGTCTGGCGAAGCTGAACCCGGCGCGTGGGCTGGGGCGGCTGACCAACGTCGTCCCGCACCGGGGGCCGAACCGGGGGCCGAACCGGGGGTCGGTGCGCCTGGGGCGGGGCACTGACCCTGTCGCCCCGGTCCGGACGGAGGCCCGGGGGCCGGTGCCGCATCGGGGAGTCTGCGGCGTCCGAGGAGACGCCCTGGTGGACCCCCGCCCCCCGGCCCACCCCACGAGTCCGTCCACCCCGAGAACCCCTGCAACACCGATCAAGGAGACCTCACCCGTGTCCCGTACCTCCCTCAGACGGGGAGCCGTCGCCGCTCTGTGCGCGGCGCTCATACCCGTCGTCCCGGCGGCAGCCACCTCCGCTGCGCCGAGGCCCCCGGGCCCGCCGTCGGACGCGGCGCTCGCCGCCCAGTCCGCCCGGCACGATCTGACCCGCGAGCAGTTCTACTTCGTCATGCCCGACCGGTTCGCGAACGGAGACACCTCCAACGACCGCGGCGGGCTCACCGGTTCGCGGCTGGAGACCGGCTACGACCCCACGGACAAGGGGTTCTACCAGGGCGGCGATCTCAAGGGCCTGACGGAGAGGCTCGACTACATCAAGGGCCTCGGCACCACTGCCATCTGGCTCGCCCCGATCTTCAAGAACCGCCCCGTGCAGGGCACCGGCAAGGACGCATCGGCCGGTTACCACGGCTACTGGATCACCGATTTCACCCAGGTCGACCCGCACTTCGGCACCAACGCCGACCTGTCGAAACTGATCGACAAGGCCCACGGCAAGGGCATGAAGGTCTTCTTCGACGTCATCACCAACCACACCGCGGACACTGTCGACTACGCCGAGAAGGAGTACGGGTACAGGCCGAAGGGCGCCTACCCGTACCTCGACCGGGACGGCCGCCCGTTCGACGACAGCAAGGGCCTGGCGAAGGTCGACGCGGACTCCTTCCCGTACACGCCGAAGAACACCGGGGAGAAGGTCCCGGCCTGGCTCAACGACCCGACGATGTACCACAACCGCGGCGACTCGACCTATGCCGGCGAGTCCACCACGTACGGCGACTTCTCCGGCCTCGACGACCTGTGGACCGAGCGCCCCGAGGTCGTCTCCGGCATGGAGAAGATCTATGAGAAGTGGGTACGCGACTTCGATATCGACGGGTTCCGGATCGACACGGTCAAACACGTCGACCTGGACTTCTGGACCCAGTGGGCGACCGCCCTCGACACCTACGCCGCCCGGCACGGGCGCGACGACTTCTTCATGTTCGGCGAGGTCTATTCCGCCGACACCGCCCTCACCTCCCCGTACGTCACCCGGGGCCGGCTCGACGCGACGCTCGACTTCCCGTTCCAGGAGGCGGCCCGGCAGTACGCCTCGCAGGGCGCCCCGGCCTCGAAGCTCGCCGCCGTCTTCGCCGATGACTACCGGTACACCACCGACAAGGCCAACGCCTATGAACAGGTGACCTTCCTCGGCAACCACGACATGGGCCGCATCGGCACGTTCCTGAAGCAGGACAACCCGAAGGCCGACGACGCCGAGCTGGTCGACCGGGCCCGCCTCGCCAACGAGGTGATGTTCCTCAGCCGCGGCAACCCTGTCGTCTACTACGGCGACGAACAGGGCTTCACCGGCGCGGGCGGCGACAAGGACGCCCGCCAGACCATGTTCGCGTCGAAGACCGCCGACTACCTCGACGACGACCAGCTGGGCACCGACCGTACGCACGCCTCCGACGCGTACGACACCAGCCACCCGCTGTACCGGAACATCGCCGCGCTCTCCGAACTGACCAAGCAGAACCCGGCCCTGCGCGACGGCGTCCAGACCGAGCGGTACGCGGAAGGATCCGTCTACGCCTTCTCCCGTACGGACCCCGAGCGGTCGAACGAGTACGTCGTCGTCACCAACAACGGCACCGTTGCGAAGACCGTCGAGCTGCCCACCGCGTCGGCCGCCATGAACTTCCGTACGCTGTACGGCGGTTCCGGTACGGTTCGCAGCGGCTCGGACAAGAAGATCACCGTCACCGTGCCCGCCCTCGCCGGCATCGTGCTGCGTGCCGAGAAGCCTCTGGGCGCCCCGGCCGCCAAGCCCTCGATCGCGCTGACGGCACCCGCCGCCGGAGCCACCGGCACCGTGGAGGTCTCCGCGGACGTCGACGGCGGATCCCTCAACCGGGTCGTCTTCGCCGCCCAGACCGGCAGCGGCACATGGGTCACCCTCGGCTCCGCCGACCACGCCCCGTACAAGGTCACCCAGCACCTGGACAGCAAGGTGGCGGCGGGAACACCGTTGCGCTACAAGGCCGTTGTCGTCGACCGCACCGGACGGACCGCGAGCGCCCTCGCCTCGACGACAGCGGGACAGGCCCCGGCGGACGGGAAGCCCGTCGCCGTCGAACGCGACTACGCCGTCGTCCACTACAAGCGCGCGGACGGCGACTACGACGGCTGGCACATCGAGTCGGGCGACAGGTCCGCCGAGTTCACCGGACGCGACGCCTACGGTGCGTTCGCCTGGATCAAGCTCGACGAGGGCGTGTCCTCCGTCCCGTACACCGTCGAGAAGGACGGCACCGCCGACGGGCCGCAGCGCACCGTCGATCTCGCGAGGACCGGGCAGGTCTGGATCGAGCAGGGCAAGGACGGCCAGACCGACGAGGCCCCCGAGGGGGCCTATCCGGCGCAGGACACGACGAAGGCGGTCCTGCACTACCACCGGGCCGACGGCGACTACGACGGCTGGGGACTGCACACCTGGACCGGCGCCAAGGAACCCACGGACTGGTCCAAGCCGCTCCAGCCGGTGAAGAAGGACGCCTACGGCGTCACCTTCGAGGTGCCGCTCACCGACGGCGCCACCTCGCTGAGCTACATCCTTCACAAGGGCGACGAGAAGGACCTCCCCAGCGACCAGTCGCTCGACATCGCCACGTACGACCACGAGGTGTGGATGATCGCCGGACAGCCCGGCTATCTGCTGCCCCAGACCGGCGGTGTGCCCACCCCCGACCTCACCAAGGCCGAGGCACAGTGGATCGACTCCGACACCGTCGTGTGGAAGGTGAAGGCCGGCGGCGCCACCAGCCAGCAGCTCGTCTACGCGAAGGACGGCGGGATCTCCGTCGTCGACGGGGCGCTCTCCGACGAGGGCCGGTGGCTGCGGCTCACCCCGTCCGCGCTGACGGACGCCCAGAAGGCGAAGTACCCGCACCTCAAGGACTACCCGGCGTTCACCGTCGACCCGCGTGACCGGGACAGGATCCGCGAGGCGCTGCGCGGCCAGCTGATCGCCACCCAGCGCGCCGCCAACGGCGCTCTGCTCGCCGCCACCGGCGTACAGAGCGCAGGTGTGCTCGACGACCTGTACGGGAAGAGCGCGAGCACCGCGGCGCTCGGTCCGGTCTTCGGCCACGGCCGTCCCACCCTCTCCGTGTGGGCGCCCACCGCGCAGACCGTCGCCCTGGAACTCGACGGGAAGAACATCCCGATGCGGCGCGACGACCGCACCGGTGTCTGGTCCGTCACCGGCACCGCGCAGTGGACCGGCAAGCCGTACCGCTATGTGGTGAAGGTCTGGGCGCCCACCGTCCAGAAGATCGTCACCAACAAGGTCACGGATCCGTACTCCACCGCCCTGACCACCGACTCCGCCCGCAGCCTCGTCGTCGACCTCGACGCCCCGGGTCTCGCGCCGAAGGGCTGGACCGGGCTGAAGAAGCCCGCCGCCGTCCCGCTGCGGGACGCCCAGATCCAGGAGCTGCAGATCCGCGACTTCTCGATCGCGGACCCCACGTCCGAGCACCCGGGCGAGTATCTCGCCTTCACCGACACCCGCTCGGACGGGATGAAGCACCTCAAGGAGCTCGCCGACTCCGGCACGAGCTATGTCCATCTGCTGCCCGCCTTCGACATCGGCACCATCCCCGAGAAGAAGTCGGCCCAGCAGAAGCCGGCCTGCGACCTGTCCGTGTACGCCCCCGACTCCGAGGAGCAGCAGGCGTGCGTGGCGAAGGCCGCCGCGAACGACGGGTTCAACTGGGGCTACGACCCGCTGCACTACACGGTCCCCGAGGGCTCGTACGCCTCCGACCCCAACGGCACCCGGCGTACCGTCGAGTTCCGGCAGATGGTGCAGGGGCTGAACGGCGCCGGACTGCGGACCGTCATGGACGTCGTCTACAACCACACCGTCGCCTCCGGCCAGGACGACAAGTCCGTCCTCGACCGGATCGTGCCCGGCTACTACCAGCGGCTCCTGGACGACGGCACCGTCGCCACCTCCACCTGCTGCGCCAACACCGCGCCCGAGAACACCATGATGGGCAAGCTCGTCGTGGACTCGATCGTCACCTGGGCCAAGGAGTACAAGGTCGACGGCTTCCGCTTCGACCTGATGGGCCACCACCCGAAGGCGAACATCCTCGCCGTCCGCAAGGCTCTCGACACGCTGACCGTGGCCAAGGACGGCGTCGACGGGAAGAAGATCATCCTGTACGGGGAGGGCTGGAACTTCGGTGAGATCGCCGACGACGCCCGTTTCGTCCAGGCCACCCAGAAGAACATGGCCGGCACCGGCGTCGCCACCTTCTCCGACCGGGCCCGCGACGCCGTCCGCGGCGGCGGCCCGTTCGATGAGGACCCCGGCGTCCAGGGCTTTGCCAGCGGCCTCTACACCGACCCCAACACGTCGACCGCCAACGGCACCCGCGCCGAACAGAAGGCCCGGTTGCTCCACTACCAGGACCTCATCAAGGTGGGCCTGACCGGCAACCTCGCCGACTACACCTTCACCGACTCCTCGGGCCGTACGGTCAAGGGCTCGGGTGTCGACTACAACGGGGCCCCCGCCGGATACGCGGCGGTCCCCGGCGACGCCCTCGCCTACGCCGACGCCCACGACAACGAGTCGCTGTACGACGCGCTCGCCTTCAAACTGCCGGCGGCCACCTCGGCTGCCGACCGGGCCAGGATGCAGGTCCTGGCGATGGCGACCGCCGCCCTCTCGCAGGGTCCGTCGCTCTCCCAGGCGGGATCGGACCTGCTGCGCTCCAAGTCCCTGGACCGCAACTCGTTCGACAGCGGCGACTGGTTCAACGCACTGCACTGGGACTGCCGGGACGGCAACGGCTTCGGCCGCGGACTTCCCCCGGCAGCCGACAACGAGTCCAAGTGGTCCTATGCCAAGCCGCTGCTGACCTCCGCCGTGCTCAGCCCCGGTTGCGCGCAGATCAACGGTGCGTCCGCCGCGTACCAGGACCTGCTCACCATCCGCACGACGGAGAAGGAGTTCGACCTCTCCACCACGGAGCAGGTGCAGTCTGCCCTGTCGTTCCCGCTCTCCGGGAAGGACGAGACGCCCGGCGTGATCACGATGCGGCTCGGAAAGCTGGTGATCGTCCTCAACGCGACCCCCGGCACCGAGCACCAGCAGATCGCGGAGCTGGCCGGGCAGGACTACGCCCTGCACCCGGTCCAGGCCGCGGGGGCGGATTCTACGGTCAAGAAGGCCTCGTACGAGAGGAGTTCGGGAAACTTCACCGTCCCGGGACGCACGGTGGCCGTGTACTCCCTGAGGTGACCTGGACAGGACTACGTTGAGGTCAGCCGCCAGGGAGTGAGCTACATCCCACACTCCCGGGCGCGCCCCTCCCACCACATGGACGGGTCACGGCCCGCCGTCCCGTACGCACAGGCGAAGGGCGTATGCCCGCGTCGTACGGGCCGGCGGGCCGGTTCAGCCCGCCCCGGCCGTCCGGGCAGAAGGAGCAGGGCGTCCCGGCACTCCACCGGCGGAGCAGGTGTCGATCGTGCCGCGTGCCGGACAGTGACAGTGACGGTGACCATGGTGGGAAACATTCCCGAGGAGACGACGAGTTTTGTCGGACGCACGGCGGAACTCGCCCGGCTCGAACACACGCTTGGTGCCTGCCGGCTGACCACACTCGTCGGCGCCGGCGGCGTCGGAAAGACCAGACTCGCGGTCCGCGCCGCCCGCCAGGCCGCACCCGCCCATCGCGACGGAGTCCGGTGGGCGGATCTCTCCCCGCTCCAGGGCGACGGGCCGCTCGTCGCGACCGTGTCCGACGCCGTCGGGCTCTCCGACCACACCCTGCGCATGCCCATCGACGCCCTGTGCGAATGGCTCACCGACAAACAGCTGTTGCTCATCCTCGACTCCTGCGAGCATCTGCGCCCCTCCTGCGGCCATCTGCTCGGCGAGATCCTCACCACGTCGCCCGGCCTCACCGTGCTCGCCACCAGCAGACAGCCCCTCGACATCAAGGGCGAGCAGCTCATCGAGGTGGCACCGCTGCCGGTCGAAGGGGTGGCCGACGCACTCACCCTGTTCCAGGACCGGGCCCGCGCCGCGGACCCCGACGTCACGTTCGACGCACCGGGGGACGCCGAGGCCGCCGCCGAGATCTGCCGCCGCCTCGAAGGCATTCCGCTCGCCATCGAACTGGCCGCCGGAGGCGTCGGCCGGCACACCGTCGAGCAGGTCGCCGCACGGATCGGCTCCCGCTTCGACGTACTCACCGACTCCTCGCTGTGGCCGCCGCGCCACCGCACCCTGCGCACCACGATCGGCTGGAGCCACGAACTCTGCACCCCGCTGGAACGGCTGCTCTGGGCCCGGCTGACCGTCCTGCGCGGCGACTTCGACGAAGTGGCCGCCCGTGAGGTCTGCGCCGAAGGACCGCTCACCGAGGACGGCGTGGTCACCGCGCTGAGGGGGCTGGTCGCCAAGTCCGTCGTCAAACGGGACGGGGGACGGCACCGGATGCTCGACACCATCCGTGAGTACGGCCGGATGTGGCTCGCCGAGCTCGGCGAGGGACCTTCGACGCCTCGCGACGCGCCTCACCGGACGCCGTGACCCGTCCGACCCCGATCATCCGGTCACTCGCCGGCACCGATGGCACCCGGATCGGTGGCGCCCTGAGGACGCAGGGCCTCGTCCCAGCTCTCCTCGACCCGCGCGGCCCCTTCCGCGAGCGGATGACGAGAGCCCGCAGCCCCACGTGAATCCCCTTGTGCGGTCGTGTTGATCACCGTAAGGGTGAGATCCGACAACGGCCCGTACCGCACCCTGGAGCGCTTGATGCCGCAGATCACCGTCGACTACTCCGCCGAACTCGACGACGCCTTCGACCGCCGCGGCTTCGCACAAGCCCTGCACCCGCTGGTCGCCGAGACGGTCGCCACGAAGATTGCCGCCTGCAAGACCCGCTTCCGCCGGGTCGACGAGTCCGTCGTGGCCGACGCAGTCACCGGCGACGCGATCCTGCACATCTCGATCGGCCTGCTGCCCGGCCGCTCCGACGAGATCAAGGCACAGCTCACCGAGTCCGTACTGGAGCTGCTGACCGCACACATCGAGCCCGCCGACGGCCTCACGGTCCACGCCTCGGCCGAGACCCGCGACCTGGACCCGTCCTACCGCAAGCGCTGACCCGTGCGGTTGTCAGGACAACCGCTGCGAGGGCACAGCCGGCACGGCGGGCGACAAGGCGGAGAGCCGCGTCAGCAGATCTCCGAACGGCCCGTCGACCGGCTCCTCAGCGAGGACCCGCAGCACGATGCCCGCCATCTCCGTGTCGTACGCCGCACTCACCGCGGCCAGCGCCGCGAAGTCGTGCACCAGCTGCATCTCCAGATCCGCGCGGGGAATCCGCCGCCCGTCCAGCCAGATCAACGCCGTCGACTCGGCGAGCGACACCCACGACCGCACGACCAACTCCAGCCGCGCCGGGGGCTCCTCCACCCCCAGGTGGGCGAGGATCTGCTCGTAGGCCGCCTGCCGTACCCCGTCGATCATCGCGTTCGCCGTCGACGACCCGACCGCGGGCCCGCCCCGCATCAGCGCGGAGAACCCGGTCCCGTGCTCGTCCACGAAGTCGAAGAACCGCCCCATGACCCGCAACAGCCGTGCCCCCAGGGGGCCTTCACGCGGCTCCAGGAATCGCCCGGCCAACTCATCGGCCGCCCGCCGCAGCGCCGCCTCGTACAGGCTCTGCTTGCCCGGGAAGTAGTGGTAGACCAGCGGTCGTGAGATCCCGGCGGCCGCAGCGATCTCATCGATGGACACCTCGTCGGGGGCGCGGTGGCTGAACAACTCCAGCGCGACACCGATCAGCTGCTGCCTGCGCTCATCGACGCCCATCCTGCGCCGCACCCCGGTCGTCATGCCACCAGCGTACCGACCGGGCCGGGAAGGGGGTTCGGTGGTGTCCGGGCGGCCCGCGCCCGCACCTCCCTACAGATCCAGCACCAGCCGCTCCCCCCGGCACCGCGACACGCAGATCAGCATCGAGTCGTCGCGTTCCGTGTCCGTCAGGAGTTCGTCGCGGTGGTCCACCTCGCCTTCCAGAACGCGCTGTTGGCACGTTCCGCAGAAGCCCTGTTCGCAGGAGTACGAGACATGCGGGAGTTCCTCGCGGACCGCGGCCAGGATCGACTGGCCGGCCGCGACCCGGACCGTACGGCCGGTGCGGTGCAGTTCCACCTCGAAGGCGCCGGAGTCGCCCGGTGATGTGGCCGCCGCAGTGAAGCGCTCCAGGTGCAGGGTGCAGTCCGCCGGGAGTGCGGCCGTGACCGCGGCCATCAGTGGTTCCGGGCCGCAGCAGTAGACCGCCGTGCCGGGTGCGAGGCCCGTGAGGGCTGCCGACGCGTCCGGGTGGCCGGATTCGTCCTCCGGTACGACCGTGACGCGGTTGCCTTCCGCGCCGACCTTCTCGATCTCGTCCAGGAACGGCATCGAGGCCCGCGTACGGCCTCCGTAGAGCAGCCGCCAGTCGGCGCCGGAGGCGGCAACCGCCCGCAGCATGGGGAGGATCGGGGTGATGCCGATGCCGCCTGCGACGAAGACGTACGCGGGGGCTTCGGCGACGAGCGGGAAGCGGTTGCGGGGGCCGCGGATCTCGATCTCCACGCCCTCGTGCAGCTGGGCGTGGACCTCACGCGAACCGCCGCGGCCGTCCTCGACCAGGCGGGTCGCGACCGTGTATGTGTCAGGCGCGGCCGGGTCGCCACAGAGCGAGTACTGACGCACCAGGCCCGAGGGGAGGACGAGGTCCAGGTGGGCGCCGGGCTGCCAGGCGGGGAGGTCCGGGCCCTCCAGGCGGAGTTGGACCACGCCGTCCGCGGGCGTGGTCCGCTCCGTGATCAGCAGGCGGCGGGTGGTGGTGGAGCGGCGGCCGGAGTGACCCGAGACCGGTTCCTCCAGGGCCGGCAGCGGCCACAGCGGGGACTTCTCGATGCGGCGGTGCAGGGCGTTCTTGGCGAGCAGCGCGGCGCCGGTCACGAGGAGGACGGTGCGCAGGCGGGGCAGGGCCATGGGTCAGGGGGTTCCCGTCATACGGGCCTCGGCGGCCAGGGCCGCGGGCGAGTGGGCGAGATAGTCGATGGCCTGCGCCGTACTGCCTTCCTGGGAGGGGTGGTAGGAGTGGCTCAGATAGCGCGGGATGGAGCGCAGCAGGGCAGGCGTGGAGGGCAGGGTGCCGCGCTTGCCGCTGTCGTAGAACGCCTTGAACGACGCCTTGCCGTCCAGCAGGCTGGGGTCGTTCTCCATGAAGAAGCGGACACCGCGCTGCCAGAGGAAGACCAGGGCGGAGAAGGCCAGTCCCCAGGTGCGCACCCGGCGCCGGTAGCCGCCGTCGACATGCATGAAGACCTCGAAGGCCACCGAGCGGTGTTCGACCTCCTCCGCGCCGTGCCAGCGCAGCAGGTCCAGCATGGTGGGGTCGGCCCCCTTGCGGTCCAGGGTCTCGGAGTTCAGGATCCAGTCGCCGAGAAACGCCGTGTAGTGCTCGATCGCCGCGATGATCGCCACCCGCTCCATCAGCCACCACCTGCGGGCGCGCCCCGGCGGCAGCGTCCGGTCGCCGAGCAGCTTCTCGAAGAACCAGTCGACCTGTGCGGTGTACGGGGTCGGGTCGAGCCCGAGTTTCTTGAGGTGGGGGAGCACGTCGTCGTGGGCCTGGGAGTGCACGGCCTCCTGGCCGATGAACCCGATCACGTCGCGTCGCAGCTGCTCGTCATGGATGTACGGAAGCACCTGCCGGTACACATGGATGAACCAGCGCTCCCCGGCCGGGAGCAGCAGATGGAGCACATTCATCGTGTGCGTGCTGAAGGGGTCGCCCGGCACCCAGTGGAGGGGAGTCTTCTCCCAGGCGAACGAGACCTTGCGGGCCTTCAGCTCGGTTCGCTCCGACGCGACCGCCGCTGGCTGCGTGTTAGACATGTTGTCAATGTACTGACGGGTACGCGGGGGGAACAGGGGCGTGCAGCGAATTCCTGCAGTCGCTGATCGGTGGGTGACAAAGGGCGCTGTCCGTTCTGTTCGTCCCAGCGACTGCCGGTAGTTCGCCCCGGACCGTGCCCGGTCGGCGGCGCGGCCGAGTCAGGGTGCACGCGTCGAAAAAGCCCGTGGCGGTCCTCCTCGGTGGAGGACGCCACGGGCCCAGTTCAAACTGCGGTGCGGATCGGATCAGCGGTGGTTGTGGCCCCAGCGTCCGTGGTCACGGCGGTCGTGGCCCCAGCGTCCGTGGTCACGGCGGTCGTGGCCCCAGCGGTTGTGGCCCCAGCGGCCGTTGTCCCAGCGGTTTTGGCCCCACCGGCCGTCGTCCCAGCGGTTGTGGCCCCGGCGTCCGTCGTCCCGGCGGTCGCCATCCCCGTGCCGACCGTCCTTGACCTGCACGGAGTGGGCAACGCCGACAGAGCTGGGGGCGGCCTGAGCTGCGCCGGCACCGCCCAGCACGACGACGGCGGCCACACAGACTGCGGCAGCGAAGCGTGGAACATGCATAGAAATCTCCTGTCGCAGCAGGCGGCGAAGCGCCTGCTCGGATTTGACCTCGCAACCGTCGCCCCCCGACGACCGTTAACGACCGCGCCACGCGCTCCAAGACACCCGATCTGCTGCAATGCCGCCGATCGTGGAACCGAGTCCTGTAGGCAATCCGTGGACCTCCGTTTGCCTCCCCCGTCCCCTTCCGTGTCCGTCGCCATCCGTCCCTCGGCACCCCGCCCCACCTGCCGGTTCTCTCCGAGGTATCGGGGCGCGCCCGCCCGGCGGCGACTGCGCCTCCCACTCCGCGGGCACACCGGACGGTCCGCCGCCGCGCGCCATTCGGCCGAGCAGAGGATCACGGCGTGCAGCACGGGAAGGGGTACGGCGGCATGGTCAGCGCAGGGCGCCTACCCGCCTCCCGTCCGCCAGCAGCCCGCTCAGCTGCGCCCGGTCGCCCGCCCGTGCCGGTACCGCGAGCAGATGCCCCTGCGCCCGGCCTCTCACCCCGCCGGACGTCGTCAGCGACGCGAACTCCTTGCTGCCCGCCGCCAGTACGTACCACCGGCCGCCGCGCGACTTCCACAGCACACCCGCCAGCACCCGCGGATCCCGCACCCCGCAGGCCGGTGAATCCTCGGCGCGCGCCGCGACGGCTCCCGGGGACACCACACCCCCTGCGGCGGGCGGCGTGGACGGGGCCTGGAACTGGGCGAGAACCCTGCTCCCCGTGCCCCGCCAGGTCTCCGCCCGGGTGCACAGCCACTGCGCGTAGCCGTTGCCATCGGGCAGCCATTGCCGGGCGTACGGCCAGGAGTTCACCGACCGTACGCCGCGCGACCGTACCGCCGTCAGCAGACAGGCGGTCCGACCCCAGCTCTCCCGCTCCGCCCGCCCGGACACGTCGTGCGGCGCCGACGGCGACCCCGAGGTCAGCCGCGCCGGGGCGAGTTCGCCGAGGTCCGTCAGCAGCCGGGTCGAGGTACCGGCGTGCATCTCGACGGCGGACCAGGAGCGGCAGCGCGCGGCCGTTGCCGGGCTCGGCAGGGCATCGGTGACGCCGTTGCGGTCGCGGTGCAGCGCCCGTGCGGCCCGGGCCGGGGCGAGCAGATCCCGTACGGACACCCCGCGCACCCAGGGCGCCGTCAGATAGCGGACCGTGCCGGTCCCACGGCTCACGATCAGGGCGTCGGCGGAGGTCGCGTCCGCGCTGTCGACCCGCGCGAAGTCGAGCGCCGCGCCCTGCGCCGGATCGGCGTTGCGTGCCTCCGCGTACCGCACGATGCGCAGCCCGTCGTAGAACAGCACGACCGCGGCCGTCCCCACCTCGCCCGCGTACAGCAGCTGCGGGGAGCCCATCGGCGGCCCGACCGGCGTCCCCGGCGTCGTCGACGACCGCACCGCTGCGCCGGGGCGCGCCCAGACGGCGAGTGCGCGCCGCAGCAGCCGGGCGTCTTCGGTGCGGTCCCCGCGAGTGGGCCAGGCGGTGAAGTCGGTACGGGGTGAACGCTGCCAGAAGGCCGGCTTCACGCGCCGTAACGCTGCTGGTTCCAGGGCCTGTTCGGCCGCAGAGTTACGGGCGTACAGGGGCGCGGACGTCAGGTCCCGGCCCCAGCCGTTGCCGGGCAGCCCCAGCAGTGCCCCGCACACCAGCAGTGCGGCGACCGCCGCCAGCGCAGCCTTCGCGCGCCGGCGGCGGCGCAGCAGATCCGGCGGGCGGGCCTGAAGGGAACAGGGGTCGAACTCCGTGGAGGCCAGAAGCGCGTACGGCGCTGCCAGCGCGTCGGCCTCCATCAGCGCCGCATGCGGGTCCGCCACCCCGGCGGCGGCGAGCACCCGCCGTACCTCGCCGTCCGTGAGACCCTCCAGGCCGCGCAGGACGTGCGCCGCCCGCGCCGGGCCGGACAGCGCCGACAGCGCCTGGTCCAGGGCGAGTTCGTCCGCGCCGCCGGAGTGCGGCAACAGTCGCAGGCCCCAGACCAGTGGGAGCAGCGGGGGCAGTTGGGCCCGTCGCGGCCACGCCGGCCGGCGCAGGGGAAGGCCCGCCTGCAGTGCGGCACGCAGCACCCGCTGCCGGACGAGCGCATAACCCGGGTCGACCCCGGTCGCACCGATGGGCCGGCGGGGGAGCGGGACGCCGTCCCCGGCGTCGAACGCCGTCCGGCGTCCCAGCGGCAGGGACCGCTGCGCGAGGGAGTGGGCGGTCAGCACGCGGCGGTTGCGGCCGAGGGAGGGCGGCAGGACGAGATAGCCGAGCCGGACCAGCCGCGGATAATGCTCGACGAGCGCCGCTTCGGCCTGCTCCACATCGACCTGCCCCCCATCCACCGGGGCGGCGGCGGAAGGTACTTCTGGCAGTGGGCGCACGTTCAGCAGAACGAGCGAATCGTGCGATGGTCACTCCGGCGTACGGTCGCTGCTGCCCGATCCGGCCGTTCGGCCCGCGCCGATGGGAGCGAAGGGGCACGATGGCCGGATGGTGACGCAGTTGGAGATGCGACGAGGACGTGGTTCCGGGGCCGGTGGGTTCAAGGCCGGCAGATTCGGGACCGGCAGGCTCGGGATCCGGGCAGCCGCGGCCGCCCTCGCAGGCCTGACCCTTCTCACGGCCTGTTCCGCCGGCGGGGGCGGCGACGACAAGCCGGACGTCCCGCCGACCGCGACCGGCAGCCTGGAGCAGCTGGCCACGAAGGCGCAGTGCAAGCCGAACATCCAGACCGACGCGCAGGAACTGCGCCAGGCCAACTGCACGACGGACGACGGACGTTATGTGCTGGCCACCTTCGCGACCGACCGCGGGCAGCGCGAGTGGATCAACGAGGCCAACGACTACGGCGGCTCGTATCTCGTCGGCCGGAAGTGGGTCGCCGTCGGCGATCCGAACGTGGTCGCAGCGCTGCGCGGCCGGCTCGGGGGGACGGTGGAGACCGCCTCGCCGCACCACTCGGGGAGTAGTGGCAGTGGGGGGAGCGAGGGAGGGCACTCCGGTCACCACGGGAGCTGACCGCGCAGGTAGGGGGGTGGGGTGCTGCAGAGGGGGAATCAGCGGCACTTGCGCCCGCCGTTGATGCAGCTCACCACCTTCTTCATCAGGTTGTCGTCGAAGACGTTGATGAAGTCACCGTGATCGGTGACGGGCTTGTGCAGCTGCTCCGGGAAGGAGTCGACCGCGAAGCCGGGGCCCGGCGGCACGTCGTACACAATGCGCTGGACCAGCTGCGGAATGGCTCTGAAGCCGTTCGGGCACCGCCCGTTGTCCTGGGCGAAGGCGACATGGGTGCGGTGATTGGCGGAGTCGGTGTTCTGCCCGTCCCAGCAGCTCTGGAATGCGAACGAGCGGACCACCTGGCTGCCGTCCGGGCAGATCGGGTATTTGTCCTTGAGCTGCCGGTTCTCGAATCCGGTGCAGCTCCATGAGGCATTGGCGTTGGCGTCGCCGTTGGTCAATGCCTTGGCGTCCCCGGTGATGATCCGCAGGAAGCGCGGCATCGCCGTGACCTTCCCGGTGGGATTGCCGACGAATTTCAGCGTGACCTGGGACGGGGTCTGGATCTCTCCGACGTTCTGGTCCTTGCCGCCGCCATCCGCGTCCGCGTCGTTCTCCGCCGTCCCGTTCTGCAGACGCAGGACAGGCCAGTAATACGTGGACTTGTCGCCCTGGTTCCGGCAACTGCTATCGCCATTGGCCAGATCGTCATCGCTGGCGAAGGCGTCGTTGGCCTGATTGCCGACGTAATCGTGCATATGGTGAGCGCCGTTGCTCACGCCGGGCGCGACGATGACATTGTCCGGGTTGAATTTTCCGTTCTCGTTACGCCCGCAGTCGGTGGTGAACGTACCGCGCGAGGCACCGCGGCGTTGGCGTGGCCTGTCGACATTCGGCTGCACGGACTGGATGTCGACGAAGTCGGACGCCTCAGGGCCGTTGCCCTGCTGGCCCTGACCGTTGTCGCCGTCCTGGCCGCCGTCCTGCCCCTGGCCCTGGTCGGCACCCTGATCGCCGCCTTGGCCCTGGTCGGCACCCTGATCATTGCCCTGGTCATTGCCCTGGCCGGCGTCCTGGCCCTGACTGTCGCCGGCCCCGTAGCCACCACCGTCATGGTTGTTGTCGTCGGCGCGCAGACTGCACGGAGCCAGCCCGTCCAGTCCTTGCGGGCGGTCAGCGTTGCGCTCTACGGCGGTGGCGATACGGTCGATACTCGCCGCCCGCTTGGCCTTCAGTGGACCGAGTACGGCATTCTCGGCAAGGTTGGGATCACGGGAGATCTCGTCCTTCCGATCCGCGAATTGCTGGTAGGCATCGGTGATCTGGGTATCCATGGCCGCCAGTTCGCGGTCGACCTCCCAGCGCGCCTCGTCGGGCACATCGGGAAGTTCGTTTCCCACGTCGGGGCAGTCGATGGTGGACATCTGCGTGCCCATATTCCACGTGCGGTCGGGAGGCGAGCCGGAAGCTCCTTCTCCCGCCGAGGCGTAGACATTGACCGCGATCAAGCCACCTCCACCCAGAATCAATGCGGCCGAGGCGACAATCGCCCGGTTGGCCAGCGTCGAACGTTTGCGTGATGTGCGTCCCATGGAACTCCTCATGCTTCGAGGGAGAAGCGTGACGTTCCATACGGGTGTGGTTCGGGGGGCGTTCAGCGAAAGGGGAAGTTCGTAGAAATCTCCATTCGCAAAACGGGTCACATGGGGGCGGGAGCGAACTCGGCGAGCTGTGGGTCCATGGGTGCATCGACCATCCGGTTGGCCAGCGTCGACATCGTGTAGGCGCCGATGCCGAGGACCACTTCGAGGGCGTTCTGCGGGGTGTAGCCGTGTGCCAGGAAGCCCTGCAGTGCGTCGTCGTCGATCGCGCCCGCCGTCGCGATGACGGCAAGGGTGAACTGTCGTACCGCATCGAGCCGTTCGTCCGGGAGTGGCAGCGGCCTCTCCTCGCGCAGTGCGGCGATCAGGTCGGCGTCCGCGCCGAGCGCGGTGAGTTTCGCGGTGTGCATGGCCACGCAGATGTGGCAGTCGTTGCGGGTGGCGACCGTCATGATCAGGACCTCGCGGGAGAGCGGGTCAAGAGTGGTCGACTCGAAGGTCGCGCTCATCTTCAGGAAGCCGTCGAGCAGTTGTGGCGACGTGGCCAGCCGGCCGACGGCGGCGGGCAGATAACCCTGCTTGTTCACCACGGCCGCCATGGAGCGACGGGCTGCGGCAGGGGCGGATTCGAGGGTGTGGTCGGGAAACGCGGGCGCGGGCATGGTGGGACCTCTCGCGATAAACTCGACAACGTGATTGACGAAAACGTAAATCAAGTTGTCGAGTTTTGCAATGGCTGAGCCGACGGGGCGAGTTGAAGGTGTGGCGCCCGACGGCGATGGCGTGGGCTTCGAGCTGCCCCTGCTCCTGTTCGCCGGGTTCCGCTCGATCATCGACGCGCTCCATCACGAACTGGCCGAACACGGCCACCCCGACGTGCGGCCCGCCTACGGCTTCGCACTTCAGGCCATCGGTCGCGACGGCGCTACCGCCAGCGAGATCGGCCGACGGCTGGGCGTCTCCAAACAGGCCGCGGGCAAGACCGTCGACAGGCTGGAGAGCCTCGGCTACGTCGAGCGGGTCGACGATCCGCAGGACGGGCGCCGCAAGCTGGTCCGGGTGACCCGGCGCGGTGTCGACGTGCTGGTCCGCTCCGCCGAAGGGTTCGACCGGTTGCGCGCCGAATGGGCCCAGGCGCTCGGTGCCGAGCGGCTGCGGGCGCTGGAGTCCGATCTGCGCACGATGGCGCCCGCCGACGGGTTCCGGCTCGACGCTGCGGCGTGGTTCAACGGCTGAGGTGCTCTCCGGGT
This sequence comes from Streptomyces sp. NPDC051664, assembly GCF_044453545.1. Taxonomy (NCBI): domain Bacteria; kingdom Bacillati; phylum Actinomycetota; class Actinomycetes; order Kitasatosporales; family Streptomycetaceae; genus Streptomyces; species Streptomyces sp. NPDC051664. The sequence goes on from NZ_JBITCU010000003.1 coordinate 583,456, forward strand.
ATCCCCAGCAATAGATGGGACGTATTTCGTGGGCACCCTTCCCGCGTGCCTCATTGTGCGGCAGCATGCCCAGGTCGACACCCGAGAGATCCGACCAATGAGGTCGAGAATGAGAGGGAACCATGGCACGACGCACTCGTGTGCTCAGTGCGCTCGCACTGGCTGCCGCGGCCGCGCTCGTTCCCGTGCAGGCCACCGCTCAGCAAGCCGCGCCGGCGGCCGGGCAGCAGCCCGGACCCCGGGCCGCCGCACCACCGGGCACCCCGTGCGCCGCGCCTGTGAAGCCCGCTTCGCAGATGGCCGTCGAGTCCTGCGACAGCCCGGAGCGGATCATCGAGAAGGCCGCGAACATTGTCCCCACCCCTGGCCAACTCGCCTGGCAGCAGCGGGAGGTCACCGCCTTCACCCACTTCGGCATGAACACCTTCACGGGCCGCGAATGGGGATCGGGTACCGAGGACGAAAAGCTCTTCGCCCCGAAGAGCATCGACGCCGACCAATGGATGCGTGCCTACAAGGCGGCCGGTGCCGAGCAGGTCATGCTCACCGCCAAGCACCACGACGGGTTCGTCCTGTACCCGTCCCGCTACACCGACCACTCCGTCGAACTCAGCCCCGGCAGCCCCGATGTCGTCGGCGCCTACGTGAAGGCCGCCCGTAAGGCGGGCCTGAAAGTCGGTCTCTATCTCTCGCCCTCCGACGGCGCCGAACTCCCGCACGCCTGGCATGCCCAGTGGGTCGAGTCGATCCGCAAGAAGCAGGCGGAGGGCAAGCCGCTGAGCCTGCCCGAACAGATGGCGCTGGAGGACGGCGACCGGGAACCCGCGGGCGAGGGCAGGTTCGGCAACGGCAGTGCCGTCACCGAGCGCACCATCCCCACCCTCGTGCCCGGCGACGACCGCACCGCCGCAGTCAAGCGTCACAAGCTCCCCACCTTCACGGTGATGGCCGACGACTACGACGCGTACTACCTCAACCAGCTGTACGAAATCTTCACCCAGTACGGACCGATCGAGGAGCTCTGGCTGGACGGCGCCAACCCCTGGTCCGGCTCCGGCATCACCCAGAAGTACAACGTCAAGCAGTGGTTCGACATGGTCAAGGCGCTGTCGCCGAACACCGTCGTCTTCCAGGGCCCGCAGGGCGTGCGCTGGGTCGGCAACGAGGGCGGCACCGCCCGTGAGACCGAGTGGAGCGTCACCCCGCACGCCACCGACCCGTGGACCGGGCTCGGCAGCCTGCCCAACGACTCGACCGACGCCGACATCGGCTCCCGCGAAAGGATCCTCGACCCGACGACCAGGTATCTGCAGTGGTACCCGGCCGAGGCGGACGTCTCCATCCGGCCCGGCTGGTTCTACCACCCGGAACAACAGCCCAAGACTGCTGCCCAGTTGATGAATCTGTACGAGAAGAGCGTCGGCCGGAACGCCGCACTGCTGCTGAACGTGCCGCCCAACCGGGACGGCCGGATCGCCGATGCGGACGTCGCGTCACTGACCGCCTTCGGCAAGGCGGTACGCAGCACCTACGGCACCGATGTGCGACGCACGCAGGTTCCGGGGCCGTACACCTTCGACCGGGTCGCCGTGCGCGAGGACATCCGGCACGGGCAGCGGGTCGAGAAGTTCGCCGTGGAGGCCAGGATCGACGGCAGTTGGCAGCGGATAGCCGAGGGCACCACGATCGGCAACCGGCGCATCCTGCCGCTCGCCTCGCCCGTCACCGCGACGGCGGTACGGGTCAAGGTCCTGGAGTCCCGGGCCGCACCTCACCTCGGGGCGACCACCCTGCATCTGAGTTCGACCGGATGAGCCGCCGGCCGGGGGCAGGGAGTCACCCCCGGTCGAGATAGGCCAGCACCGCAAGAACGCGGCGGTTGTCGTCGTCGGACGGCGGCAGGCCGAGCTTCCCGAAGATGTTCGAGGTGTGCTTGGCCACCGCCCGCTCCGTGATCACCATCTTCGAGGCGATCGCCGCGTTCGAACGGCCCTGGGCCATCAGCTCCATGACCTCCAGCTCGCGCGGCGTCAGCCCGCCCATCGGTTTGTCCTGCGCCCGCCGCGACAGCAGCTGCGAGATCACCTGCGGGTCCATCGCCGTGCCGCCGGCCGCGACCCTGCGTACCGCGTCGATGAACTGGTCGGCGTCGAAGACCCGGTCCTTGAGCAGATACCCGATGGCCCCGTTGCCGTCCGCCAGCAGCTCGCGGGCGTACAACTGCTCCACATGCTGCGAGAGCACGAGCACCGGCAGCCCCGGCCGGGCCTTTCTGGCCGCCAGTGCGCACTGCAGGCCCTCGTCCGTGTGGGACGGCGGGAGCCGGACGTCGACCACAGCGACGTCCGGCTCCAGCTCGGCCAGTGCCCTGGTCAGTTCGGGCCCGGTCTCGACGGCTGCCGCAATCTCGAAGTCGTACGCCTGCAGCATCCGGACCAGGCCGTCGCGCAGCAGGAAGAGATCTTCGGCTAGGACAACTCGCAAGGGATCTCCATGGTCACCATGGTGGGACCGCCCGCGGGGCTGCTGACGGCCATGATGCCGTCGAATGTACCGAGTCGGCGTTCGATTCCGCTCAGTCCCGAGCCCGGCCTGATCGTCGCGCCGCCCCTCCCGTTGTCCGTGACGGAGATCCGCAGCATCGAGTCGGCGTGGTGGATGTCCACCCAGAGACGGTCCGCCCCCGAGTGCTTGGCGGCGTTCGTCAGGGTCTCGCTGACCGCGAAGTACGCGGCCGACTCGACCGGTGCCTCGGCGCGGCCGGCCAGCTCCACCTCGACCTCGGCCGCGATGGGCAGCCGTAGCGCCAACGCCTTGACGGCGTCCCCGAGTCCGCGTTCGGCCAGGACCGGCGGGTGGATGCCCCGTACGAGATCGCGCAGCTCGGTGAGAGCTTCCGCCGAGGACTCGCGGGCCATCGCGAGAAGTTTCTTGGCCTGCGCCGGGTCCTTCTCGATCAGCGCCTCGATCGTGCCCAGGTTCATGCCCATGGCGACCAGCCGGGCCTGCGCGCCGTCGTGCAGATCGCGCTCGATACGGCGCAGTTCGGACGCGGCGGTGTCCACGGCCTCGTGCCGGGTCTCGGTGAGCCGGTCGATCCGCCGGGCCAGCTCCTGTTCGTGCGTGGGCGCCAGCATCGAGCGGGCGATCACGAAGTGCAGCCGCAACAGCGGATTGCTGACCTTCAGACCCGTCAGGAAGAGCACCACACCGAGCGCTGCGGCGGCCAGCGCCGTCGCCTGGCTGTCGACCGGCACGAACGCGTACCAGTACCGGTCGTCGGTGAAGACCCGCCACAGGCCCGCCGCCAGGACGAACCCCTCCACCGGATAGAGCAGCAGCGCCGAGGCGAGGACCGACACGCAGTAGCCGGCCGTCATGTCGACCAGCAGCCACTGGATGTCCCGCCAGGTCGCCGGATCCTTCAGCATCAGCGTCGTCCGCTCCACCTGCCCCGTGAACCCGCCGCGCAGATCCTTCGGGAAGGGCCGGTAGGGGACCGGGATCCGGACGTCCGACCAGGTCGCCGCCAGCAGTCGGCGCTGGTTGGCGTGCCTGCGGACCGCGTCCAGCACCTGCGGGGTGGTGAGCAGGCCCAGACCCAGCGGAATGAAGGCGATCGAGAGCACCGCCAGGACGAACAGGGTGATCGACCCGGCGAGACTGGCGATCGACAGTACGATCCCGCGCGCGGCGGCCAGCAGCGCGGACCGTATCCGGCTCTGCATCGCGTTCATGATGGTCCCTCTCCCCTCGCCGGGCCCCTCGTGGCAGGCCGCGGTCCGAGGACAGTCTCACCCGGCGGTCAGGCGTGACGTCAGCCGTTCCGCCACCCGGGAGGGGTGTACCCAGCACCACCATCGAGCCCTCGCCCTACGCCTCGGGGAGAGGGGGTTCCGGCGGCTGGGGCGGCAGGCGCCCCGTTCCTAGGTTGATGAGCGACTCATTCGACGTCAACTTCTGGGGGCGAAACGCCATGAGGCGCAATCTCGCGGCACGCATCGGTGTGTGGAGCGCACACCATCGCAGGACGGCCATCCTCGGCTGGCTGCTCTTCGTCGTGCTCGCCACGGGCATCGGCGGGGCATCCGGCATGGTCGAGATGACCGACGCCGAGAACGCCACGGGCGACTCGGCACGGGCCGAGCAGATCCTCGACGACGCCGGCCTCGCCCATCCCGCGGGTGAACTGGTCATGGTGTCCGCCGCGAAGCCGGGCGACTGGCAGGACGCGGCCCGTGAGGTCTCCGCCGCCGTGGAGCGGACCGGCGAGGTCCGGAACCTCGCGGCGCCCATCCCCTCCGAGGACGGCAAGGACGCCCTGATCACCTTTGACATGAAGGGAGACGCGGCGACATCCGCCGACCGGGTGCAGCCGGTGCTCGACGCCGTGTCCGGGGTCCGGGAGAGGCGGCCGGACATCACGATCCATCAGTTCGGCGAGGCCAGCGCCGGGAAGTGGCTCGGTGACCTGCTCTCCGAGGACTTCAAGAAGGCCGAGTTCACCGCCGTACCCCTGGCCCTGGGCATCCTGCTGGTCGCCTTCGGCGCCGTGGTCGCGGCCCTGCTGCCGGTCGGGCTCGCACTCACCGCCTGCATGGCCGCCTTCGGTCTGCTGTCGCTGGCCAGCCACCAACTGCACCTCTTCCAGACCACGTACTCCGTGATGTTCCTGATGGGCTTCGCCGTCGGCGTCGACTACTGCCTCTTCTACCTGCGGCGCGAGCGCGACGAGCGGGCCGCGGGGCGCGACGCCGGGACGGCGCTGCGGATCGCGGCGGCGACCAGCGGCCGGGCCGTGCTGGTCTCCGGGCTCACCGTCATGGTCGCGATGGCCGGCATGTTCCTGTCCGGACTGATGCTGTTCAAGGGCTTCGCCCTGGCCACGATCACCGTCGTCCTCATCGCCGTGCTGGGCTCGGTGACAGTGCTTCCCGCGCTGCTGTCCTGGCTCGGGGACCGGATCGACGCGGGGCGGGTGCCGCTGCTGAACCGGCGCTCCCGGCGAGGCGCGCGGGCCAGTGGCTCCTTTGCAGGCACGATCCTCGGGCCCGTCCTGGCCCGGCCCAAGGTCTTTGCCGTCTCCTCGGTCGTCGTCCTGCTGGCCCTGGCCGCACCCGCCCTCGGCATGAAGACCGAGTCGCTCGGCCTGGAGAAGCAGTTCGGCTCGGACTCGGAGCTCTCCGTGGCGTACCGGAACATCGAGGAGACGTTCCCGGGCGGCCCCGCCCCTGCCCTCCTCGTGATCGAGGCGGACGACATCGGCTCACCCGAACTGCGCAAGGCACTGGCGGAGTTCGGCCCCGACAAGGTGACCGTGCACCGGGCGCAGAACATCGCGGAGATCGAGGTGCCACTGCCGGAAGGCAAGGCCGACCTGGCCGAGCTGCGCGACAAGCGGGTGCCCGCCGCCTTCGACGGGACGGGTGCGCAGGCGTACGTCACCGGGGAGCTGGCCGGGTCCGTCGACTTCAACGATCAGCTGAAGCGCGGCATCGTTCCCGTCTTCGCGTTCATCACGGCAGTGACCTTCCTGCTGATGCTGTTCTGCTTCCGCTCGTACGTCATCGCGGTGACGTCGATCCTCCTCAACCTGCTCTCCGTCGGCGCCGCCTACGGAGTGATGGTCGCCGTCTTCCAGCACGGCTGGGGCGCTTCGCTGATCGGCTCGGAGGGGGTAGGGGCGATCGAGGCGTGGATGCCGCTGTTCGTCCTGGTGGTGCTCTTCGGCCTCTCGATGGACTACCACGTGTTCGTGGTCTCCCGGATCCGCGAGGCCCGGCAGAGCGGTCTGGACACCCGGGCGGCCATCGACACGGGCATCCGGCGGACGGCGGGCGCGGTGACCGGCGCGGCCGTGATCATGGTGGCGGTGTTCGCGGTCTTCGGGACGCTGTCCATGCAGGACATGCAGCAGATGGGCGTCGGCCTCGCCGTTGCGGTGCTGCTGGACGCCACGATCGTACGGATGGTCCTGTTGCCCTCCGTCATGGCGCTGCTCGGCGAGCGGAACTGGCGGACCCCGCGCGGACTCTCCAGGCTGCCGAGCCTGGACCACGGCGCGACGGAGGGGGCGGGCGCGGTGGCCGAGCCGGTTCCGGCCGGACCGGGGATCCACGGCTGACGCCCGTACGAAGAAGCCCTGGCCCACCGGCTACGACCGGTCGGCCAGGGCTTGTTGCGTGCGGCCCCGGTCAGGGCGCGTACTTGTAACCGACGCGTCGCACCGTCTGGATCGACCGGCGGTGCTCGACGCCCAGCTTGCGGCGCAGCCGGGCGATGTGGACGTCGACGGTGCGCCCGTCGCCCACATGCCCGTAGCCCCAGACGGTCGTCACCAACTGGTCGCGGGTGTGCACCCGGTGCGGGTGCGCCACGAGATGGGCGAGCAGTTCGAACTCGAGGAACGTGAGGTCGAGCGTGTTCCCGTCCACCACCGCGGTGCGCTGCACCGTGTCGATGCGCACCGGACCGGCCGAGGCCGGGGACTCCACCGGCTGAGGCACGATCCGCTGGGCGGCCGCCGCCGCGACGGCGGGCTGCTGATCGGCCGGTACGAGCACCAGGTAACCGATCATCGGCGGTTGGCCCGGCAGCGCCGGAAGGGTGTGCTGGGGTGCGGGCAGCCAGGTGGCGCCCGGCGGGAGGAAGTCGGCCACATCGGCCAGCTGGACGACCTCGTCGGGGTCGACGGCGCGCAGCCGGTGGCGGTTGGGGGAGACGGAGCGGGCGGAGGGTGGGGCCGCAGCGGTCGCCGACGGTGCTGTGGTGACAGCGGTGGCGGCGGAGAAGGTGCGAGTGTTCGCCATGAAGGTCAGCTCTTTCGCGCGAAGGAGTCGTCGAGGGACGGACTTGCGTCGTGCGCGCGGACCGAAGACCGGGGTGAGCGGCTTTAGAGGGCCCGCGCGTTCCTCGCGCGACAACACACCCGGTCGAAGTCGTGATGCTGACGAGAAGGCCAGAACGGCTCGAGGTCGCTGCGACCCGGCGCGGTGTGCTGGAAGCTGGCCATGCCCCTATTAGACCAGACGAGGCGGCGCCGCTGCAGGTCTCTCTCACCCGTCGATACGGACCCTTTGCATTGCGTGCCTCACCCCGCACCTCACCTCGTGGGCCCCCCTGACGCTGTCTCGACCGCCTCGGCAGCAGGTGAGATGTCCCGGTGGGGGTCGGGCACGCCGAAGGGGCATCCACCGTTTCCGGCGGGTGCCCCTTCGTACGGAATCAGATGCGGATCAGACCTGGTCGGCCTTCTCCAGCGCCGTGCAGCAGGTGTCGACGATCAGCCGCGTGACGACGTACGGGTCGACGTTGGCGTTCGGGCGACGGTCCTCGATGTAACCCTTCTGGTCCTGCTCGACCTGCCACGGGATACGGACCGAGGCGCCGCGGTTGGAGACGCCGTAGCTGTACTCGTTCCACGGGGCGGTCTCGTGCAGACCGGTCAGGCGGTCGTCGATGCCGGCGCCGTAGTTCTTGACGTGGTCCATCGGCTTCGAGCCCTCACCCAGCGACTCGCACGCGGTGATGATGGCGTCGTAACCCTCGCGCATCGACTTGGTCGAGAAGTTGGTGTGCGCACCCGCGCCGTTCCAGTCGCCCTTGACCGGCTTCGGGTCCAGGGTCGCGGAGACGTTGAAGTCCTCGGCGGTGCGGTAGAGCAGCCAGCGGGCTACCCACAGCTGGTCGGAGACCTCCAGCGGGGAGAGCGGGCCCACCTGGAACTCCCACTGGCCGGGCATGACCTCGGCGTTGATGCCGGAGATGCCCAGACCTGCCGTCAGGCAGTTCTCGAGGTGCTTCTCGACGATCTCGCGGCCGAAGATCTCGTCGGCGCCGACACCGCAGTAGTAGCCGCCCTGCGCGGCCGGGAAGCCGCCCACGGGGAAGCCGAGCGGCCGGGGGCCGTCGAAGAAGGTGTACTCCTGCTCGATGCCGAAGAGCGGCTCCTGGCCGGCGAACTGCTCGGCGACCGGCCGCAGGGCCGCACGCGTGTTGGACTCGTGCGGCGTCATGTCGATGTTGAAGACCTCGCACAGCACGAGCACGTCGTTGCCGCCGCGGATCGGGTCCGGACAGGAGAAGACCGGCTTCAGTACGCGGTCGGAGGCGTGACCCTCGGCCTGGTTGGTGCTGGATCCGTCGAAGCCCCAGATGGGCAGCTCCGCGACGCCCTGGGAGGCATCCCCGGCCATGATCCTCGTCTTCGAACGAAGCTTGGCAGTCGGCTCGGTGCCATCGATCCAGATGTACTCAGCCTTGAACGTCACGGAAGCCATCCTTTGCGGGTGCTGCGATGCTGCGGTCTGCGGTCCAGGTCTCTGCAGCGCAGCTTCGCAAGACGCGATTTCCCGTCCGTTGCCCGAGTGTGAACCCCGTGTTACCGAGGTTTCCTGCGTTATACGCGGGCGTTGAGGAGGCTATACGCGGGCCTTGAGGAGCGCCTCGAAACCGGCCGCGCGGATCCGTCGTCCCAGCTCGTCCGCGGTGGTGCCCAGTGCCGCCGCAGCCGCCGCGAGTTGCCGGTCGGCATCGGCGAGTGTGTGCAGCAGATATCCGCGGCGCACCGGTGCGTCGGACAGCCGGAACGTCTTCAGGTAGGCGACCTGCCCCTTGTGGTACGCGGCACTCCGCGCGCCCGCACGGTCCGGCTCGACCCGCGAACCCGACCAGTCCGCGACCAGACCGTGCGGGAGTGCGACCGTGGTCCGACATCGACGACGCCCGGGCCCGGGGTCGGCACCCAAGCCCCGGTAGACCTCCTGATGCAGCCGAAGGTCCTCGACGGGCGCCTCGCGCACCAGTGGCACCAGCCGGATGCCGCCCCACACCTGGGCGGGCCGGACAGTGAGTCCCGTCAGTTCGAGCCTGTTCACTGTGCTCGCTCTCCTTGTCCGTCCGACCCGCCGCTGTTCACGAATCGTGCGACCCGACGGTCCGGACAGGCGTGCAGTGCCGCCGGCCCCGTACGCCCCTCCGCGAACTGAGCGATCTCCACCGGTGCAGGCGGATCCTCGGCGTCGCGGATGCCGGTGGTCGGCACGCTCGGCGCCAGCCGTCGCACGTCGAAACCGTCGGATTCGTATACGGGGTTGCGAGCTGCTGTCGGTTTGCTGCATTGAAGTGAGTGATGGTGCGTGGGAGTGAGTCCTGTGGGTGGGTTTGTGGGGGTGGGAGCGGGGGTTCCGGGGCCGAATGGGTGACCTTGGCGGCCGCTGCTCGTTGGGCTGGGTGCGGGTGGTGCGGGGCGGCAAGCGTCTCCTGAACACCCGCCACCACCTCACCGAGGCTCGTCTCACCGGGGACGAGTGGCGACAACGGTGGGAGGCGGAACGCTGGTTCATCGCTGCCGACGGTGAGTCGGGGAAGCGGTCCGGGAACGAGACGATCCGCGTCACCCCGGACGGCGAAGTGTCCATCAAGCTGCCCGTTCCGCTCGCGCACCTGGCCAACACCCGGCACGGCCGGTACACCCTCACCGCCGCGATCAGCGAAATCACTGCTTCATAGGCAAGTCCCGGAAGTCGCAGCCGGAGTCCCGTGGCCGGCTCCGCCAACGTAACCGCGGACCGTCGTACGCCGCCACCCGATATGCGGACCGGGCAGACTGGTACCCATGACGACACCACCCGCTGCCCCTCTGCGTATCGGCCTACTCGGTACGGGCCCCTGGGCCCGGAACACCCAGGCACCCGCCCTCGCCTCCCACCCCGGCGTCGTACTCAGCGGTGTGTGGGGGCGCCGACCCGAGGCGGCGAACGCGCTTGCCACCGCCCACGGCACCAAGGCATACACCGGTGACGCGGGCGTCGACGAACTCCTCGCCGCGAGTGACGCCGTCGCGTTCGCCCTGCCGCCGGACATCCAGGCCCCGCTCGCCGCCCGCGCCGCGGCCGCCGGATGCCACCTGCTGATGGACAAGCCGGTCGCGACGACGGTGGCCGGGGCCCGCGAGGTCGCCGAGGCCGCCGACCGGGCGCAGGTCGCGTCCGTCGTCTTCTGCACGATGCGGTTCGCCCAGCCGACCGCGGCATGGATCGCCGAGCAGGCCGCGCGGGGCGGCTGGTTCACCGCCCGCGCCCAGTGGATCGGCGCGCTGTACGCCCCCGGAGCGGAGAGCGAGTACGCGGCCTCGCCGTGGCGCCGTGACAAGGGAGGCCTGTGGGACGTCGGGCCGCACGCGCTGTCGGTCCTCCTCCCGGTGCTCGGCGATGTGACGGAACTGACCGCCGCCCGCGGCCCCGCCGACGCCACCCATCTGATCCTCCGTCACACCTCCGGAGCGTCCAGCACGGTGACGCTCGCGCTGGACGCACCCCTCGGAGCGGCGGGCACGGAGGTCGAGTTCAGGGGCGAGGCAGGGGTCGCCACGCTGCCGGGCGGGGGCGACGCAGTGGGTTCGTTCCGCGCGGCGGTTGATGCGCTGCTGGATGCGGTACGTACGGGGGTGCCGCACCCCTGCGACGTACGGTTCGGGCTGCGGCTGACCGAGCTGCTGACCGAGGCGGAGGCCGCCGCGCGTTCCTGAACCGCGAGGGGTGTCGGGCGTTGCCGTGTCTCGTACCGCACGGCACCGCCCGGCCCGGGTTCGTCAACCCACACGCTCGATGCGAGCGCGGCGGATCAGGAACTTGCCCGGTTCGCGCACCTGCTCGAACGCGGCGTTGTTCAGCAGGGCGCAGCTTCCGGAGGGTGAAGTGACCTGCACCGTGGTGGACTTGTCGTTGTCGAGATTGGTCACCTTGAGCTGGGTGCCGACCGGGAACTGATTGCTGGACGCGGCGGGGGCACCTCCCTCGCCGGACAGCGTCACGGTCGATCCGGCACAGACGACCTCACCGGTGGTCTGCCCCCCTCCGCCGGGCGGCGCCGGGGCCGCGGGCGCGGATGCCGGTGTGGAAGCGGCTGCGGACGTGGCGGGATCCACGACCGCCGATGCCTCCCCACCGCAGCCCGAGGCGGCCTGCTGGCGCCGGATCTCCGCGATCACGGCTTCCCGGTTGGCGATCCGCGCGGCCGACTGGGCATCCGGATCGGCCCGCTGACCGGCGATGAACTGCTCGTTGTTGCCGAGCGCCGTGGCGAGTCCGGTGCAGACGACCGACGAAGCCCGGTCAGCCGGTGGTGACTGCGCGGCCTGGCTGGTTCCTGCCAGCACGGCAGCTGTCCCACCGGCGAGTGCGGCGGCCCCGACAAGCAGGGCGAGCTTCTTCTTGCGGCTGAGGGTCTTCTTGCGTGACACGTAGGGCTCCTGTCCCCGGCCGGAACACCTGATGTGCTCGGGCCGGATGTGGTGCGTGTGTCCCTACGTACGAGTAACAGGCGCGTTCGTTTCAGCCGTCGCGCGGACGTGGCCCTCTGCCGCCGCCCTGCCGGTCAGGGAATGGCGGTGACCGCCCGGTGCGCGGCGGACAGGAAGCGCTGCACGGCAGCCGTCTCGTTCTCGTCGAAGTCACGCAGCACCGCGACCGTGTTGTCGATCAACGGCCCGAAGAAGGACCGGCCCAGCTCGACCGCCCGCGGGTCCACCGTCATCAGCACCCGCCGCCGGTCGCGCGGGTCGCGGGTGCGGGTGAGGTGACCGAGCCGTTCCAGTCGGTCGATGACGGCGGTGGTGCCCGCGGAGTTGAGCCCGAGCTGCGCACCGAGCCATCCTGCGGTCGCGTCCGTGCCCGCCCGTTCTGCGTCGAGCAGGCAGATCAGGGCGCGTACGTCGGTGGGGTGCATGCCGTGGCGGCTCGCGAACTCGGCCTGGCGCAGCCCGAATTCGACAGTCACCTTGCGCAGCAGATGGACGATCTCCATTTCGGGACTCTGCTCGCTCATCGGTCCGCCTCCCTTTATTACCTCGTTGAGCGAGATAATATCCAAGGGCACCCATCTGGGAGGCACCCCATGACACCTACGTCATCCGGATCATCCGCGGTGGCCGCCACCGAGTCGTTCCTCGCCGCCTACGACGAGGTCCTTGCGGTCAAGTGGCCCGCTGGAACGACCCACTCCGAGGCCCTCACCCCGTACGGCACCACCCGTGTCAACAGTTACGGCCCCGAGGACGCCCCGCCCCTGATGCTGCTGGCCGGCGGGGGCTCCACCTCCACCGTCTGGTACGCCCAGGCCGCCCACCTGGGCCGCAGTCACCGCGTCCACGCCGTCGACCTCATGGGCGACCCGGGCCGCAGCGTGGTGGGGGAGCGTCCGATCCGTACGGTGCCGGACCTGACGGCCTGGCTGGACGCAGTGCTGGACGCCCTGAACATCGCATCGCCGGCACTCTGCGGCCATTCGTACGGAGCCTGGATCGCGCTCCACTACGCACTGCACGCGCCCGACCGTGTCCTGAAGCTCATCCTTGTGGACCCGACCCGGTGCTTCGCCGGATACCGCCCCGGCTATCTGCTGCACGCACTGCCGATGCTGCTCCGCCCCAACGCGCGCCGCACCCGCGCCTTCATGAGCTGGGAGACCTCCGGCGCACCGCTCGACCCGGTCTGGCTGCACCTGCGGGACACGGCTGCCGGCTTCCCGTCCGCCCGGCCGGTCACCGGCCCCCGCCCCGCCCCCGAGGCGCTGGCCGCCCTGAACGTACCGACCCTGCTCCTGCTGGCCGAGAACAGCAGGGCGCACAACATCGCAGCGGTCGCCGCCGCCGCGGCCCGGCTGCTCCCGCACGCGCGGACGGCGACGATCCCCGGCGCCACGCACCACACACTGCCGCTGCACGCCCCGGACGTCGCCGAACTCAACTGCAGGATCGAGGAGTTCCTGTCGGATGGGCGCTGAGCGAATCCGCCCCGCTCAGCGCCCCAAGGCGTCCCGTACCGCTTCCTCCGTTCGCGCCACGACAGCCGTGCCGTCCTCCGCGGTGATGATCGGTCGCTGGATCAGCTTCGGGTGCCCGGCGAGCGCCGTGATCCACCGCTCCCGCGAACCGGCCTCGCGCGGCCACTCCTTGATCCCGAGATCCTTCGCGTCCGCTTCCTGCGTCCGCGTGATGTCCCACGGCTCCAGCCCGAGCCGGTCGAGCACGGCCCGGATCTCGTCCGGCGACGGCACATCCTCCAGATAGCGGCGGACGGTGTATTCGGCTCCCTCCGCATCGAGCAACTGCACCGCGCTGCGGCACTTCGAACACGCGGGATTGATCCAGATCTCCATGGGGCCCACGATACGGGAGGGAGGCCGCGAAAACCCTTCTGGCCAGGGGCGATTGTCAGTGGTGGGCCGTAAAATAGGGGTAGTTCGTGAGGGTTCCACGACCGTGCCAGGAGGTTGCCCATGGCCGTTGCCGCAGTCACGACCAAGCCGCTCCACAAGCCCCTGCAGAAGAAGCCGCTCCCCGCGGGCCGGCCCCGCGAGTGGTACATCTCGCACAACCGCCGCCTGAAGGCCATGCGCCTGGCGATCGCCCTGCTCGACACGGGCGTCTACTACCCGTCGAGCGCAGACAACGACAAGATACGCACGACTGCCGAGCGCATCGGCATCCATCCGCCGTCCGACACGACCTGCCGCATGGTCCGCGCCCTGATCCGCTACGGGCGCTGACGGCCCACAGCCGGCGGACCGAAGCCTGTGCCCCCGGACCTCGCCCGGGGGCACAGGCACGTACGCCCCACGACACCGGCGCAGCCGTCGCCACCTTCTGCGGGCCTCCTGCCGTCACCCGATCGACGTGCGCGGCATGCGGGCGGCCCCGCCTCCGCCTTGACTTGGACGGATCCGTGAGTGCTGGGAGGCGCGATGACAAGGCGATCCGTACGAGGCGCGTGGGCCGTACTGCTGACAGCGGTCGTGGCATCGGCTGCCGCCGCCTGCACGGACGACGGCGGCAGCCCGGCCGGCACGGTGTCCAAGGCCGCGTCCGCGGTGGCGTCCGCCGCGTCCAGAGGCGGCGACGTGGTGGCCTCGGCATCAGCTGCCGCGCAGGAGAAACTCCAGAACTTCAAGAACGGCGTGAACGCGGGCAAGGACGTCAAGGCGGGTGCGGTGACCGAGCAAGACGGCCGCGCCACCACGAAGATCACTGTGACGAACAGCACCGACTCGGCCAAGTCGTACATCGTCCAGATCAACTTCCGTGACCCTGGCGGCAATCTGCTGGACTCGACCGTGGTGTCGGTCGACGACGTACGGCCGGGCACCCCCAAGGACGCCACGGCCCGCAGCAACCGCACCCTCGCCGGCGACGTCACCGCCGAGGTGGGCAGGGCCCTGCGCCACTGACAACGAGAAACGGGAGCGGCGGCCACCGAGTGCCGTCGCTCCCGTTGCCGTCCCGCATGGCCAGGGAGGACGCGACCAGCGACGGAATGTGGGGGCGGGATCCCCGGACGACGGGTCACCCTCCCTCAGGAGCCCGGGGCCGCGATCTCGCGCTTGAGGATCTTGCCGGTGGCGCCCTTGGGGAGCGCGTCGAGCAGCCAGACCTCGCGGGGGTACTTGTAGGGCGCGACCTGCCCTCGTACGAACTCCCGCAGGCCGTCGGGGGTGACCTCGGCGCCCGGGAGCAGGGCCACGGCGGCGGCGACCTCCTGCCCGAGAGACGGGTGGGGGATGCCGATCACGGCGGCCTCGGCGACTGCGGGGTGCTCGTAGAGGACCTCTTCGATCTCGCGGGGGTAGACGTTGAAGCCGCCGCGGATGATCAGGTCCTTCTTGCGGTCGACGATGAAGTAGTAGCCGTCCTCGTCGACGGTGGCGAGGTCGCCGGTGCGAAGCCAGCCGTCGAGGATGGTTTCGGCGGTGGCCTCGGGGCGGCCCCAGTAGCCCTTCATGACGTTGTGGCCGCGGACGCAGAGTTCGCCGACGCCGTCCTTCTCGTCGATCAGGCACAGCTCGACGCCCTCGATCGGGGTGCCGATGGAGCCCGCCTTGCGCGGGCGGTCCGGGTGGTTGAAGGAGGCGACCGGTGAGGTCTCGGACATGCCGAAGCCCTCCAGTACGGGACAGCCGAAGGCAGCCTCGAAACCGTGCAGGACCTCGACGGGCAGCGAGGCACCGCCGGACGCGCACAGCCGCAGCGAGGAGGCGTCGTAGCCGCCCGGCTGCTGTGCGTGTGCGGCGAGCATGGCCGCGTACATCGTCGGCACGCCCTCGAAGACGGTGACCTGCCGCTGCTGGATGGTCTGCAGGGCCAGGGCGGGGTCGAAGCGGGGCATCAGGGTGAGGCGGGCGCCGGCGGTCACGGCAGCGTTCATGGCGCAGGTCTGGCCGAAGGTGTGGAACAGCGGCAGGCAGCCCAGCAGGATGTCCTCCGGGCCGAGCCGGAACAGCGACTTCGTGATCTCGGAGTTGCGGACCAGGTTGGCGTGGGTGAGTTCGGCGCCCTTCGGCACTCCGGTGGTACCGGAGGTGTACAGGATGACCGCGGTGTCGTGCTCCTCGCGGTTCCGCACGGGCGTGGGGACCGGGTGGGCGGCGAGCAGGTCGGTGAGCGAACCCGGCGCGACCGGGACCACGGTGGCGGCGCTGTCCGATGCCCCGGCGGTCGCCGCGCCCACCGCCGACTCGTGGGCGAACAGCAGCACCGCGCCCGAATCGTTCAGATAGTGGGCGATCTCGCGTGCCTTGAAGAGCGGGTTCATCGGCACGACGACGGCGCCGGCTCGCAGCGTGCCGTAGTACAGGGCTGGGAACTCCAGCAGGTTCGGCAGCATCACGGCGATCCGGTCGCCGGGGGTGACGCCGCGCGCGGTGAGCAGGGCGGCCACCCGGCCGGCGAGCGTGTCGAGTTCGGCGTAGGTCAGCGACCGGTCGCCGAGTTCGACGGCGATACGCGTGCCGTGGGTGGCGGCGGTGCGGCTGAGGAGGTCGGCGAGATTCACCTGAGGCCTTTCGTTTCTGGTGCCGTGCACGGCCCGGTCGCAGCCGCGGGCGGTGGCGACCGGGCCTGGCGAACAGCCGGGCCGTGTCCGGCTCGGGTGCGGGATGCGGGACCGTCAGCCGCGCAGCGCGGAGGCGAAGACGGCCGGCAGCTTGGCGATGCCGGGCGCGGCGGTGAAGCGGGTGACGCGTTCGATGGTTGTACGGGACGTGCGGTTGGTGACGAAGTACGGCGGGCGCGGGGACAGCGACGGGGAGCCGGTGAACAGACCGCGTGGAGTGGGGGCGAAGGGCGCGCGCAGCACGGTCTTCTCGATGTCCTCGAGCATGAAGGCGTTGTGGACGAAGCCGATGCCACTGCCGATGTCCTGGCGGGTGTGGCCGGGGTGGGCGCCCCAGGGGGTGTAGCCGAGCAGGAATCCGATCGCGGACCAGCAGTTGACGCCGAGGGTTCCGTAGCGCAGCTCGGCGACGGCCGCCTCCACGGCGGTGCGGTGGGCCTTCTCGGTCCTGGGGTGGACGATGAGGGTCGCACCGAGTGTGCCGGGGAGTTCGTCGTTGGCGAAGTCGACGGCGTGGCGCAGGAATTCGGCCGGGGTGTCGCCCGGGAGCCGTACGACGCCGAGGGCGCTGCCGAAGACCTCGCCGGTGATCAGCATGTCGTCGTGGTCGGTGATGTCGGGGACCAGGATGCGGCAGTCCCCGTCGCCGTGGGACTCGGCCTGCGGGTGGGCCTCGAGCACGGCGCCGAGGCGCTGGGCGGCGCCGGGGTAGTAGTCGGTGCGCGGCGGCAGTGCGCGCAGCACCCGCCGGATCTCCTCCAGCAGCCGCTCGGTGCCGTCCCACTCCCGGGGCAGGACCAGGATCTGGCTGGCGATGCAGTTGTGGCCGGAGTTGTTCATCTTGCTGGTGACGATGTGCTCGGCCTGGAAGCGGAAGTCGGCAGCGCTCCAGGGGCCGGGGGTCACGATGCAGGGGCTGACCCCGCCCAGCTCGCTGGTGAACGGCTTGCCGATCAGCGGCCTGTCGTCGCGGCGGCGCTCGGTCGCCTGCTCGTCGGTGCCCCACACGATGGCGTCGTGGGTGCGGTCGCTGCCGGTGACGTGGATGGCGTCGACGCCCTCGTGCGCGGCGAGGTAGCCGCCCTCGGCCGCACCGCCGTCGATGAAGCGCACCCAGCCGCGCGTGACGAACTCGGCGAAGACGTGCTCGAAGTGCGGGCGGAGATAGGCGTTGACCGGGTTCATCTTCGCGACGACGACCTGGCCCTCGGCGTAGAGCTTGTGGAGTATGTCGAGCGCGGTGATGGCCGCGACGTTGCCCGCACCCAGGACCAGGGCCACGGCCGGGCGTCCGGGCCGGCCGCGGTACTCGCCGGCGGCCCGGTCCCGTACCCGCTGTGCGGTGATGCCTGAGCGCATCCACACCTGGGCGGTGAACCCGTTGAGCAGCAGGGTGTCCCAGCCGGTGGCGGGGAAGACGTCGACCCGGGTGCGGCCGTCGCGCACGTGCACCGCCCCGGCTTCGACCGGATCCTTGACCGCTGCGATCCGGCGCAGCACATGCAAGCAGGCACTGACGTTCTGGGCGAGCGCCCACGGGGCGCCGATCCAGTCCTCGGCCGCCCACGGGGAGTCGGGTCCGTACCCCTTGGCGCCGGCACAGGCTGCGGCCATGTCGGCGGCGCTGTCGACGATCCGCGGCATCAACCGCTCCAGCAGCGCGATCCGTTCGGCGATCGGGGTGGTGGTCCACGACGCGGCGCCTTCCCGCAGCTCGGCGAGGGCCTGGTTCAGCGGTTCGGTGTCGATGGCAGGGGCGGTCACAGGTGCGCTCCTAGGGCAGCAGGGGTGGTCGGGCGGGTCGCGGCGGATCAGGCGTCCGGACGAGCGGCGTCGCGAGCCGGATCGATCAGGGTGAAGGCGGCGAGCGCGCCCAGCAGCAGCAAGGCGCCCGAGAGCACGACGGCGGTCTGGTATCCCGCCGCGCCGTGGCTGTCGACCAGAGATCCGACGACGGCGGGGGCGATGAGGCCCGCGGTGGTCACGGTGGCGTTCATCGTGCCGAGGGCGCCACCACGCCGAGCGGGCGGGGCCAGCTCGGCGACGGTGGTGACCGCGACGGTCGGGAACGCTCCGCCCAGGCCGAAGCCCACCACCAGCAGCGCGGTCTTCGCCCCGGCACCGTCCACCAGAGGCAGGGCCAGGCAGGCGGCCGCACCGAGCAGCAGCAGGCTGCCGCCGACCCGGCCACGCGCCCAGCGACTGCTGACTCCGCGGCGCATGAGCCAGCCGGTGAGCGCCGCCTGGCCGAGCAGCACCAGGGCGCCCATGGCCCAGGGCAGGGCGACGAGCTTTCCGGAGGCGGCGGCGGAGTGGCCGAGACCGTTGCGCAGGTAGGAGGGCATCCAGACGAGCATCAGCGCCACGCACCAGTAGCTGGTGAAGTACGCAGCGGTGGTGCCGATCCAGGTACGGCTGCCGAAGATCCGACGGTAGGCGGGCTTCGCCGCGGACTCGACGGACGGTGTATCCGCGGTGTCGGTGCGGTAAGTGCCGTCGGCACCGAGCACCGCCCACAGCACGGCCCACAGCGCACCGGCGGCCGCGACCACCCAGAGGGCGGCGCGCCAGCCGTGGTGGTGGATGACCCAGGTCAGGCCGGGGGCGGCGGTGACCACGCCGAGGGTGACGCCGAGGGTGACCAGCGCCCCGGGGAGGTTGCGCCGGTGGTTGGGGAACCAGGACAGTGCGGCCTGCTGGGCGATGGGGAAGGCGGGACCTTCCGCCGCGCCCAGCAGGATCCGTGAGCCGATCAGTACGGCCAGGCCGCCGCCCAGGGCCGCGGGCGTCTGCGCCACCGACCAGAGCACCGCCATGGTGAGCAGCAGCCACTTCGGCCGCACCCGGTCGGACAGCAGACCCACGGTGGCTGCAGCCACCGAGAACAGCAGGAAGAAGGCGCTGTTGGCGAGCCCGAACTCGGTGGCGGACAGACCCATGTCCGCACGGATCTCGTCGGCGGCGAGACCGAACACGGACTTGTCCGCGAAGTTGACCATCATGAAGACCACGAGCAGGCCGGTGACGATCCAGGCGCGGGCGCTGGAGCTGCGACCCGTCGGGGGCTCGGTCTTTCTGGGTGCGGTGTCGGCGGCGGTCACGGGGGTCCTCCGGAAAAGGGGCGCTGACGAGGGGATGGACACGAGAGGAGGCGGGGCGGCGCCGCGGCCCGTGAGCGGGCCCGCCGGGGCGGGTCACGGCGCACGGGGCCTCAGGAGAGCGGGACTCCCGCGATGGCGATCCGCTCCATGACACGCCGCTGCGGGTAGTAGTCGTTGATCGCGTAGTGCTGGACCGCGATGTTGTCCCAGATCGCGACGGAGTCCGGCTGCCAGTGGAAACGCACCTGGAACTCGGGGATACGGGCCTGGAGAACGAGCTCGTCGAGCAGCTCGCGGCTCTCGGTGTCGGACAGGCCGACGATCCGCGTGGTGAAGGGCTCGTTGACGTAGAGCACCTTGCGTCCGGACTGCGGGTGGCGGACGACCACCGGGTGCTCCACGGGCGGCAGCGTCTCCCGGAACCGGGCGACCTGCTCCTCGGTCATCAGCGATCCCCAGCTGGGCACCCAGTCGTGCACCGCCGTGAGTCCGTCGATCCGGGCCTTCATCGACTCGGAGAGGTTGTCGTAGGCGACCGCCATGTCCGCCCACATCGTGTCGCCGCCGGCCGTCGGCACCTCGACGGCGCGCAGTACGGAACCCAGGGCGGGCGCGGCCATGAAGGAGTGGTCGCTGTGCCAGATGTTCTCGCTGCCGACGGTCATGGCGTCCTTGGCCAGCCGGGAGACACCGACGGTTTCGCCCTTGGGGAAGAACGGGTTCACCTCGGGCTCGCCCCACACCGCTGCGAGCGCGACGTGGTGCTCGGAAGCGAAGCGGGGCTGGTCACGGAAGAAGATCACCTTCCACTCCAGCAGTGCCTTCCGCAGCTCCTCGGCGAGGTCGTCACCGATCGGCTGCGAGAGGTCGACACCGCTGATCTCGGCACCGATGTGGGGGGTGAGCGGACAGATGCCCAGAATCCGGTACTTCGTCTCGGTGCTGCCCGGAGCAGTGCGCTCCAGAACGCGGCGCCCGTAGTGCATCAGGGGCTTGTCGAGGGCGGGCTTGGGGGTGGCGACGTCTGCGGCCATGGGTGCTTCCTCCACGGTGAGGATTAATTCGATACCGCGAGTATCGATATTGGGGCATGCCATGGCAAGGGTCTTCGTCCACCAATTTCATGACCGCGGAGAGATCCGGCTCCCGGTCAGCCCTGCACCCCGACGGCGCGGCCGACGAGCTCGACCACCGACTCCACCAGACGGCTGTCCGGTAGCTCCTGCTCCGCCACCAGACGGAACACCAACGGCGCCGCCACCATGGTGGCGGCGGCCCGGACGTCGGTGTCCGGCCGCACATCCCCGCGTACGATGCCGCGCTCCAGGATGCGCCCGGTCTCGCCCATGACCCGGTTGATGTACGCCCGGTACGCGCTGCGTCCGGCTCCCGCGTCGGCCGCAGCGCTGAAAACCTCTGCGATCAGACGGTCCATCCCGGGCGTCCGGTACACCTCGACACGAGCGGTGAGCACGACCCGCAGCTCGGCGCGGAAGTCCCCCAGATCCGGAATGGACAGGGGGCCGATGCGCGACTCGGCGGCCGCGATGATCAGGTCCTGTTTGGTGGGCCAGCGCCGGTAGATGGCCGGCTTGCTCACCTCGGCCCGCACGGCCACGGCGTCCATCGTGAGCGCGTTCATCCCCTGCTCCGCGACGAGCGCGAGCACCGCGTCGAGCACCGCGTGGGTGACCCGTTCCTCCCGGGGGCGCCCCGGCCCTCGTGCTGCGTCCCGAGTCTGCTTTTCGACCATGCCCCGACCCTATGATTTCGCCCCGCACGCGAACCAGGCGGACCATCTACCTCGCCTGCAGCTCGAACCCGGACAAGGTCGTCGAGACCACCGTCACCATCACGCGCCAGCTGATGCGTCGGCTCGGCATTTCACCTCTGAGGACGCCCGGGCCGGTCCGGTGCACACTCGCTGCACAAGGCCCTGGACAACGACCGGGAGCAGTGAGGAATGCTGAGCAGCGTTTCCTTTCCCAACGCGGTTGGACCATCCTGTGCATGGGGCAGGGTAATGCCCGGAAGGATTATCCACGGACATCAAGTCAGCGGATTCAGGTTAAGAAGATGGAAACACCTCCCGAGTTTTACGCATGAGCATCACTTGGGGCCAGGCAAAGAAATGACCGCGCACACACTTCACGGTAAAAACCGGGATCGAAGTGTAATTCTGCGGCCCCCCACTCGCCCTGAAGCCGTGGCAGCGACTAGGCGCCAAGGGCCTGCTCAGGCGGCAATTTCCGAACGGTGCCGACCTCCCCAGTCACGCCCGAGCCGAACTCGACGCCGTCGCCGACGGACGTAATGACCGGCGAAGTCGCAGCAGAATGAACACCGCGCCGACAACACGATTATCAAGCCCCGCCGAATCCGCTCGGTCGGTCTGATTCATGCCCTCACGCACCTCCGTCTTCAGCATGTCGTCATCGTCCTTGATTAGCGTGTCGGGCAACGCGGCCACGGTCACCCCCTGTTACTTTGCGGGTCCCAGAAAATGTCCACAAAGAATTCGACGCGCCGGCTCACGGACAAGGTTTGCCTCAACCGAACACTGGCGTACCCCGGGAGAAGAGGATACGGACCATGTACGATTTTTCTCGTCGCGGACTGCTCAAGGTGACGGCAGCCGCCGGCGCCGGTGCGGTCGTCCTCCCGGGCATTGCGGCCGCAGAAGCCCCAGGCGCGAGCGCCGCGCCCGAAGTGGCCACGAGCGCGAGATGCAAGCCGGCGAATCTGACCGGCCGCATCGTCCGTCCCGACGACCCCGGGTACGCGAGTGCGAGCCTCGGCTGGGACGAGCTCTTCGTTCGCTATCCGCTGGTCATCGTCTACGCCCAGGAGACCCAGGACGTGGTCAACGCCCTCACGTGGGCGCGGCAGAACGACGTTGCGCTGCGGGTGCGGAGCGGTGGCCACAGCCTTGAGGGCTGGTCGAACGTGGACAACGGCATCGTGATCGACGTCAGCGAGTTGAAGTCGGCCCACATCGACACCGCCTCTCGCATCGCGACGGTCGGCGCCGGGCTGAACCAGTTGGAAGCGGTGACCGCGCTCGCGGAGAAGGACCTTGCGGTGACGACCGGGACGGAAGGCAGCGTAGGCCTGTCCGGTGCGACGCTCGGCGGCGGCTTCGGCTTCCTCACCCGCTACCTCGGCATGGCCTGCGACAGCCTGATGGCGGCTGAGATCGTCGTCGCGTCGGGTGCCGACTGCGCCAAGGTGATCAGGGCGGACTCGAAAAACAACTCGGACCTCCTCTGGGCGCTCCGCGGGGCGGGAAACGGCAACTTCGGGATCGTCACCTCACTCACCTACAAGGCTGCTCCGCTCAAGAGCGTCGCTTATGTGCAAGCGACATGGGACGGCCTCGGGGACCTGCACGGGGTATTCGACGCGTGGCAGCGTACGGCACCGAGGGCCGACAACCGTCTCGGGACCCAGCTCGAGATCCACAGAGGCGAGATCCTGCTGTTCGGGGTTCTCGCGGAGGGGTCGGCGGCAGAGGCGGAGGAGCTGCTGGCCCCGATCCTGGCTGTCGGCAGTCCCGCTGTCTCGGTGCAGGTCGGTAACTGGGGCGACGTATATGCGGGATTCCAGATTCCGACCCAGGACGAGCCCGCGAACTGGAAGTTCTTCTCGCAGTTCACCACCAAGCCGTTCCCGAACAAGGCGATCAGCCTGATCGCCTCATTCATGCAGGACGCCCCTTCGGACGACAGCAACTTCTTCACCCAGGCCTTCGGCGGGGCGGTCAGGAGGAGCGCGCCCCGCGGCGGCGCGGCGTTCCCGCATCGTGACGCGCTTTTCTATTCCGAGCCCGGCGCCGGCTGGGGGACTCGTGGACAAGAGGGCAGCGGCGACGCGATCACCCCGAAGGCCCAGGCATGGATCGCCGAGTTCAGCCAGGCGCTGCGGCCCTACGTGAACGGCGCCTACGTCAACGTGCCGAACATCGGAATGGCGGATTGGGAAACGGCCTACTGGGGATCCAATTTCGACCGGCTGCGCAAGATCAAGGCGAAGTACGACCCGCACAACGTCTTCCAGTACGAGCAGAGCATCCCGCCCGCGTCATGGCACGAGCGCGCGTGACCTATGTCTGCCCGAAGGCACTCGTCGGCTCTGCCTGGCATGCGGGGGCGGCTCCGACCGTGCCCCCATTTCGTCGAGTTGGGGAGTGCGCCTGTCACGGTTCGGTCAGCGGAAGCGCCGTTCTGACCTGAGCCACTGAAAGTCAGCCACGATGGCGGGTGCCCCGACTGAGCACCCGCCACCTGTGTGTCCGGCAACCCCGCGTCGGCGTCAGCCACGCGACTTCCATGTGCCACGGGCCGCACCTCGGTCCGGCCTGTGGGTTGCCGTGGGCCGTGGCCCACAGAAAAGGCCGTCGACCGCGTCTTCCGGCGAAGGGAAGAACACGGCCGACGGCCCAGAAACGGCACAGACCAGCGAAGACTCGCTCTGACCTGCGGCGTTCCTAGATGTCGAAGTACAGCTCGAACTCGTGCGGGTGCGGGCGCAGCTGGATCGGGGCGATCTCGTGCGTCCGCTTGTAGTCGATCCACGTCTCGATCAGGTCGGACGTGAAGACACCACCGGCGAGCAGGTACTCGTGGTCCGCCTCGAGCGCGTCCAGGACGGCCGGGAGCGACGTCGGGACCTGCTGGACGTTCGCGTGCTCCTCGGGAGCGAGCTCGTAGAGGTCCTTGTCGATCGGCTCGGCCGGCTCGATCTTGTTCTTCACGCCGTCGAGGCCGGCCATCAGCAGCGCCGAGAAGGCCAGGTACGGGTTGGACGACGGGTCCGGGGCGCGGAACTCGACGCGCTTGGCCTTCGGGTTCGAGCCCGTGATCGGGATACGCATCGCGGCCGAGCGGTTGCGCTGCGAGTAGACCATGTTGACCGGGGCCTCGAAGCCGGGGACCAGGCGGTGGTAGGAGTTCACCGTCGGGTTCGTGAAGGCCAGGAGCGAGGGGGCGTGCTTGAGGATGCCGCCGATGTAGTAGCGGGCGATGTCCGAGAGGCCCGCGTAGCCCTGCTCGTCGTAGAACAGCGGGTCGCCGCCGGCCCACAGGGACTGATGGACGTGCATGCCCGAGCCGTTGTCGCCGAAGATCGGCTTCGGCATGAAGGTCGCGGTCTTGTTGTTGCGCCAGGCGACGTTCTTCACGATGTACTTGAAGAGCATCAGGTCGTCGGCCGCGGCGAGCAGCGTGTTGAACTTGTAGTTGATCTCGGCCTGGCCGGCGGTGCCGACCTCGTGGTGCTGGCGCTCGACCTGGAGGCCGTTCTTGTCCAGCTCCAGGGAGATCTCGGCGCGCAGGTCGGCGAAGTGGTCGACCGGCGGGGTCGGGAAGTAGCCGCCCTTGTAGCGGACCTTGTAACCACGGTTGTTCTCTTCCGAACCGGTGTTCCAGGCACCCGCCTCGGAGTCGATGTGGTAGAAGCTCTCGTTCGCCGACGTCTGGAAGCGGACGTTGTCGAAGACGTAGAACTCCGCCTCGGGACCGAAGTACGCGGTGTCGGCGATGCCGGTGGAGGCGAGGTACGCCTCGGCCTTCTTGGCCACGTTGCGCGGGTCACGGCTGTACTGCTCGCCGGTGATCGGGTCGTGGATGAAGAAGTTGATGTTGACGGTCTTGTCGCGGCGGAAGGGATCGACACGGGCGGTCGACAGGTCCGCGCGGAGCGCCATGTCGGACTCGTGGATGGCCTGGAAGCCGCGGATCGACGAGCCGTCGAAGGCCAGTTCCTCGGTCGGGTCGAAGGCCGCTGCCGGGATGGTGAAGTGCTGCATCACACCGGGCAGGTCACAGAACCGGACATCGATGAACTTGACGTCTTCGTCGGCGATGTACTTCTTCACGTCGTCGGCGTTCTGGAACATCCAACTCCTCCTACTCCCGACCCGGAGGGGCGGGGTTGCAGCTCGTTGTGCGGCCAGTGCGGTGGCACACGCTGGACCCGACCATAGGCAGACCGGATTTCTCAAGCATGACCCATTTGTTTCGCCGAAGTTAACCGGGCCGGGTGCGGGTGGCATCTCGGCGTCGTACCCGGGTCCGGTGACGGTCCGGCCGGGACGGTGTCGACGCCCGGGGCACGGGGCGGGCTCGGGCCCCGGGCGGCAGGGCGCGGAGACGGGCGCAGTACCGTGGTCGGGTGGACAATAGGCAAGCAATCGGATCGTGGCTCTCCGGGCCGCGCGCGGCAGCCGAGGAAATGGGCGTCGACTTCGGGTACCGGGGCAAGCGGCTCGGTCTGCCCGAGGAAGGCCCGGGGTCCGTCGCCCCGCTCGGCCGGCGCTTCGGCGCCCTCCTCATCGACTGGGCGCTCTGCATGCTCATCGCATACGGGCTGTTCGCTCGCGGTGACCAGCAGGCGGCCGGAAACTGGGCGCTCGGCATCTTCCTCGTACTGAGTGTGCTCACCGTCGGAACCGTCGGCTGTACGCCTGGCAAGCGCATCCTGGGCATCCGGGTCGTCGCCGAGGGCGGTGGCCGGCTCGGTCTCGGGCGGGTGGTCGTGCGGAGCGTGCTGCTGTGCCTGGCGGTCCCGGCTCTGGTCTGGGACCGCGACGGCCGAGGGCTGCACGACCGGCTCGCCCGCGCGGTGCAGGTGCGGATCTGAGCGTGATGTGACCGAGCGGACGTGACGCAGCAGAAGAGGGCGGGTCCCTGAACCGGAGTGGTTCGGGACCCGCCCTCTTGTCGTGTCCTGTGCGGTGACTGCGTCAGCGCATCTTGCCGCCGCGCGGCATCCGCATACCCTTCGGCATCGGGCCCTTCGGCAGCGGCATGTTGCTCATCAGGTCGCCCATGGCCCGGAGCCGGTCGTTGGCCGCCGTCACCTGCGGGCCGGTCAGGACTCGCGGCAGCTTCAGCATCTTGGTGCGGACCTTCTTCAGCGGCACCTGGCCCTCGCCGTTGCCGACGATGATGTCGTGCACCGGTACGTCCACGACGATGCGGGCCATCTTCTTCTTCTCGGCCGCCAGCAGGACCTTGACCCGGTTCGGGTTGCCCTCGCCGACGAGCACGATGCCCGCCTTGCCGACGGCCCGGTGGATGACGTCCTGGCTGCGGTTCATCGCGACCGCGGGCGTCGTGGTCCAGCCACGGCCCACGCGGTCCAGCACGGCCGCCGCAGCGCCCGGCTGTCCCTCCATCTGCCCGAAGGCCGCCCGCTCGGCACGCCGTCCGAAGACGATCGCCATCGCGAGGAGAGCCAGCACGAAGCCCAGGATGCCCAGGTAGACCGGGTGGTCGATCAAGAAGCCGACGGCGAGGAGGACACCGAAGGTGACGATTCCCACACCCGCGACGACAAGACCGATTTTGGAGTCGGTCCGCCGGGTCATCTTGTAGGTCAGGGCGATCTGCTTGAGCCGCCCCGCGTTCTCGGCGCTGTCCGCGCCGTCAGTGTTTGCCTTCCTCGCCATGTATTGAAGTTTACGTGGCCTAGGAGCGATGGTCGGCCACGGCCTCCAGTACGTATGCGGTCTCGACCCGGTCCTTGGCCCGGCGGCGGTCCTCGAGGACCGCCGTCCAGGCGTTTCGCCGGGCTGTGCGCTGGCCGCTGCTCAGCAGCAGCGACTCGACGGCACGGAGAGCGTCGGTGACGGACGGGATGGCGGTTGCGCGTACCGGCACGGCCTGCATCGTGGAAGTCCCCTCGGAACGGATGCGCGAAGTGAGTCTGTTACGGAAGCGGATTGCGCGGCTGGACACGGGGAGCAGCGACGGCGGCAGCTGTGAAAGCCACTGCGCTGCGTGAATCCAGGGTCACTGCTCGGTGTTACCAGCGCATGACCTGTCGGTCAAACACCAATGAAACCTTGATATGGGCGTCGCGCACGTCGAAGCGGCCCATACGCGTCCCCGACCTGCGGGGAGCGTATGGGCCGCGTCGTCTCAGCCACTACCGCTCGGTAGCTTCTTGTGCCCGGTTTCACACGGTCCGGTTCACACCGCGGGCGTCGGGGCGACGGCGCCACGGCGCTCGATCGCCTGCTGGAAAAGCCGGCCCGCGCGGTACGAGGAACGGACCAGCGGCCCGGACATCACACCGGAGTAGCCGATCTCGTCGGCCTCCTCCTTGAGCTCCACGAACTCGTGCGGCTTCACCCAGCGCTCGACCGGGTGGTGGCGCACGGAGGGCCGCAGGTACTGCGTGATCGTGATGAGCTCGCACCCGGCGTCGTACAGATCCTGGAGTGCCTCGCTCACTTCCTCGCGGGTCTCGCCCATGCCGAGGATGAGGTTGGACTTGGTCACCAGACCCGCCTCGCGGGCCCGCGTGATGACCTCGAGCGAGCGCTCGTAACGGAAGCCGGGGCGGATCCGCTTGAAGATCCGCGGCACCGTCTCGACGTTGTGGGCGAGCACCTCGGGGCGCGAGGAGAAGACCTCGGCGAGCTGCTCGGGCTCCGCGTTGAAGTCGGGGATCAGCAGCTCGACCTTGGTGGCGCCGGCCTCGCGCTCCGCCGTCAGCGCGTGGATCTGGCGCACGGTCTCCGCGTACAGCCAGGCGCCTCCGTCCTCCAGGTCGTCGCGCGCGACGCCGGTGATGGTGGCGTAGTTCAGGTCCATCGTGACGACCGACTCGCCGACGCGGCGGGGTTCGTCCCGGTCCAGCGCCTGCGGCTTGCCCGTGTCGATCTGACAGAAGTCACAGCGGCGGGTGCACTGGTCGCCACCGATGAGGAATGTGGCCTCCCGGTCCTCCCAGCACTCGAAGATGTTGGGGCAGCCGGCCTCCTGGCACACGGTGTGCAGACCCTCGCTCTTCACGAGCTTCTGCAGCTGGTTGTACTCGGGGCCCATCTTCGCCCGGGTTTTGATCCACTCGGGCTTGCGCTCGATGGGGGTCTGGCTGTTCCGGACCTCCAGGCGCAACATCTTGCGCCCGTCGGGTGCGACAGCGGACACGTCCGGCTCCCTACGACTTCGATTCTTCGGCGAACACCAGGGTACGCCCGCTATTTGTACGGTCGGGGTGTGGCCCTCACCCCTGGGCAACCAGGGGACGGGCCGGGCCATTCCCGGAGCGGCCGGGTCCGTGGGCGTCGGGCAGGGGGCTCTGACCCCGGGCCCGCTCCTCGAACGCCGCAGGGGCCGGGTTCCGCGGATCAGGCCGAGGCACGGTCGATCTCGCGTGGAGCGAGTTCCGCGTTCTCCAGGACGTCCTTGAGGTGCTTCTCGGCTACCGGGAGCACCTCGGCGATCGTGATGTCGCGCCCCAGCTCGTACGCGAGCGAGGTGACGCCCGCGTCGCGGATGCCGCACGGCACGATCCGGTCGAACCAGGTGTTGTCCGGGTTCACATTCAGTGCGAAGCCGTGCATGGTCACACCCTTGGCGACCCGGATGCCGATCGCCGCCAGCTTGCGGTCCTCGCGGCGCTGGCCGGCGTTGGACGGGGCGTACTCGGGGCCGTTCAGCCGCGGGTCGAACTCCTCGTCGTGCAGTCGCGGATCGAAGTCGAGCGACAGGCCGCCGAGCGCCGGACGCTCCTCGACCGGGTCGCCCAGCACCCACACCCCGCTGCGGCCCTCGACCCGGGTGGTCTCCAGACCGAACTCGGCGGCCGTGCGGATCAGCGCGTCCTCCAGTCGGCGGACATGTGCCACGACATCCACCGGCCGCGGCAGTTTCTGGATCGGATAGCCGACGAGCTGCCCGGGGCCGTGCCAGGTGATCTTGCCGCCGCGGTCCACATCGACGACCGGAGTGCCGTCCAGCGGGCGCTCACTGTCGGTGGTACGCCGTCCGGCCGTGTAGACGGGCGGGTGCTCCAGCAGTAGACACGTGTCGGGAACCGCGTCCTCGAACCGGGCCGCGTGCACCTCGCGCTGCTTCTGCCATGCCTCCTGGTAGTCGACGGCCGACTCGCCGAATCCCAGCCGGACGAACTGAAGCTCACTCACGACAGATGCCTTCCTACTTGCGGTGCCGGGAGCCGGAGGGTATCCCCGGCGCCACGTCACCATGCAGTGATTCGCGCCCCGGGCCACTGTACGACCGCCCCGGGAGCGGCGGCCCGGCAGGTCTTTCCCGTCAGCGCCACCCCCAATCCTCACACGATCGGATGAATGTGAAGCGAAGGAGCCTTCGGCCGCCGTGGGCCCCGCTAAATTCGCGCCGTTCCATAAGGGCTGCCCGCCCGGCCCCGAAGGCAGGAGACCGTACAGCTGATGTCGGAACGACCTCCGCAGCGCACCCCCAACCGCCAGCTCGCCTCGCTCATCACAGAAGCCGGATTCTCGAACGCGGGTCTCGCCCGCCGGGTGGACCAGCTCGGCCTCGAGCACGGTCTCGATCTGCGGTACGACAAGACGTCCGTGACTCGCTGGCTGCGGGGCCAGCAGCCGCGCGGGACCACCCCTGCCCTGATCGCCGAGGTCTTCACCCGGCGGCTCGGGCGCCGGCTCTCGGCGCAGGACCTGGGCCTCGACGCATGCGCGCCCGTCTATGCCGGTCTGGAGTTCGCCGCCACTCCCGGCGAGGCGGTGGACATCGTCAGCGGGCTCTGGCGGAAGGACTCGGGCAGTCATGCGGAGCTGCGGAAGATCGCCTTCACCCCGGCCGGGCTCGTGGTGCCCAGCCGGGACTGGCTGATCGGACGGGCCGACGAGTGGGTGGCCCGGGGGAACGGTGAGGCCGCTGCGTCCACCGGCGGGACCGGTGGGGTGCGCGGGACGCCGGGGGCGTCCGTGGTCGGCGGGGCCCGCGGGGCGGCAGGGCTCAACGGGACCCGTGGTGCCCACGGCACGCATGGTGGGCATGGATTACATGGAGCGAACGGGCAGAACGGCGCCGTGGGGCCCGGCGGCAGATCCGGCGCCCGTGGGCCCGCACCGGCCCGGCCCTCCTCCGGACCGCCCTCCTCACCCGCACCGTCTTCCGCACCACTGGGGCACCCCGCATCCCCGGCATCAGGCGCACCCGGCGTCCCCCGGCAGCGTCAGACCGACCGCGGCCCCGGCCAGAAGGTCAGCAGCGGCGATGTCGCCGCCCTGCGTTCCGTCGGGGAGCTCTTCCGCACCCTCGACCACACCTATGGCGGTGGCCACGCCCGCCAGGCGCTCGTCCGCTATCTGGAGCACGAGGCCGAGCCGATGCTCCGCGGGACGTACGGGGAGGCGATCGGGCGGCGGCTCTTCTCGGCGGCCGCCGATCTGACCCGGCTGGCGGGCTGGACCTCGTACGACATCGCGGCACACGGCCTCGCCCAGCGCTATTTCGTCCAGGCGCTGCGGCTCGCACAGGCAGCGGGGGACCGGGTGTACGGCAGCTATGTCCTGATCACCATGAGCCGGCAGGCGGTGTATCTCGGGCACGGCAGGGAAGCCGTCCAGCTGGCGCGCGTGGCCCAGCAGGGCGTCGGCTCCTCGGCGCCGCCCGTCGTCATGGCCCTGCTGCACGCGGTCGAGGCGCGCGGGCACGGGGTGCTCGGTGAGGCCAGGACGTGTGCGGCCTCGCTGGCGCGGGCGGAACACGCGCTGGAGGCCGCCCGGCCCGGCGACGACGTACCGCAGTGGGGACGCTACTTCGACGAGGCGCAGCTCGCCGACGAGTTCGGGCACTGCCACCGTGATCTGCAGCAGTACCGGGCCGCCGCCCAGCATGCGGAGCGCTCGCTCCAGCTGCGCGCCCCGGTGTACGCCCGGAGCAGGCTGTTCTGCCGGGTGGTGCTGGCGTCCGCCCGGCTCGGGCTCGGCGAGCTGGACCAGGCGTGCCTGCTCGGCGCGGAGGCGGCCCAACAGGCGGCGGAGATGCGGTCGGTGCGTGCGACGGAGTACGTGAAGGAGTTCGAGGGTCGTCTTGAGCCGTACCGGGACGCGGCGGCGGTACGCGGCTACCGCGAGCGGGTCGCGGCCCTCGGCTGACTCCTTCCGGGTATCGGAACAGGTGGTGGCCCCGGGACAGGATCCGGGCGGACGGAATCAGGCCGCTTCGCGCAACCCGGCCTCCACGTCGCTCCCGGACCGGATGCCCAGATCGCCGAGGATGGCGTGTGCAGCGCGGCGGCCCGAGAACAGGGCGCCCTGGACCGTGCTGGTGTCCCGGTGGTCGCCGCAGACGTACAGCCCGGCGAGCAGTCGCACCGGGCGGCGCAGATCGTGCGGGGGCGGCATCGCCGGGACCGCCTCCGGATCGTGGTGGGCGGCCAGGAGCTCCCAGTCGTCCGTGGAGGTGCCGTACAGCGCGGCGAGATGGGCACGGGCCGAGCGGTCGAGATCCGGAGGCGGGGTGCCGAGAACCGTCGACGTGATCAGAGTCCGGCCGTTCGGGGCGCGCGACGGGTCGACCTCGCTCATCACACAGGTGTGCGCGACCGGGCCCGCGCGGTCGGCGTCCAGCAGCAGCGCGGCGCCGGTCGGCGGGGGAGCGGGAGCCGTGTGGTGCAGGACCGTCACCGGGTGGAAGGACGGCACCCGCAGACCGGGCAGCAGCTCGGCGGCAGCGCCCGCGCCGGTGGCCAACAGCAGGGACCGGCAGCCCAGTTCGCCGTGCTCCTTGGTGCGGACGGAGGTGATGTCGGCAGAGGTGACATGCACACCGGTCCGTACTGTGCCGGGTGGCAGCGCCGCCGCCAGCAGGTCGGGCAGCGTGGCCGAACCGCCGGACGGTACACACAGCCGGCCGCGTGCGTAGCCGCGCAGGACGAGATCGGCGCACCGGCTCGACGTGGTGAGCCCGGGGTCGCTGAGCAGCGCGGTGAGCAGCGGGCGCAGAAAGCCGTTGACCGTACGGGACGGCAGGCCGCGGCTGGACAGGGCGGCGAGCGCGGTCTGTTCCGGCCGGGCCAGGATGCGGGACGCCGGGGTGGTGGCGAGCCTGGCCAGGGCGGCGCCGAGCCGGGCCTGATCGATCGGCCCGCCCATCGGCGGCCGGGGGGCGCTCGCCAGGGCGCGTGCCGCCTTGAGTGCGCCCCTTGCGCTCCGTGTGTGCCGCACGTCGCCGGTCCGGTACTGGCGGCCCTCGCTGTGGACGAGCACCCCCGGCGCGAAGTTCCGCAGCACGAGCCCTTCGAGGCCGGGCGTCGTGCGCAGTTCCGGATACGAGGTGCTGAGAAGCGGGCCGAGGTGGTCGAGCCGGAATCCGTCCACTTCCTCGGTGGTCATCCGGCCGCCGGCCCGTGGACCGGCCTCCAGGACGCTGACGCTTACCCCTGCACTGGTCAGTTGATGAGCTGCTGACAGGCCGGCGATCCCGGCCCCGATGATGACGACGTCCGCGTGGTGTGCCGTGCTGAGCACGTGCCCCTCCCCGAGTCGGCGCGACTGCTGGGAGGGTCTTGCCCCCAACAGGCCCCCGGAATGCCCGAGTTCGCGATGAGGCTAGGAGGGGACCGGTGCGGGCACAGTCGCGCGCGGCCCGGGGCACCGTTGCACGGGGTCGCACATCCGTGTGATTCGCCCGGTCGTGGTCAGCGCAGCGCCGCGCGGATCGAGGCGTCGATGCCGGGGAAGGCGAACGAGAATCCCGACTCCAGCAGCCTTCTCGGCAGCACCCGCTGACTGCCCAGCACATCCTCCGCGAAGTCCCCCAGGGCGACCCGGAGGGCGGGCGCCGGGACGGCGAACAGCGTCGGGCGGCGCAGCGCCCGCCCCATCGCGGCCGTCACCTCACCATTGGTCACGGGGTCCGGCCCGGTGAGATTCACCGGTCCCGACAGCGACGGCGTATCGAGGATGTGCCGCAGGGCGGCGATGTGGTCGTGCAGCGCGATGAAGCTCCAGTACTGGTGCCCGTTGCCGAGCCGCCCGCCGAGTCCTGCCCGGAACAACGGGAACAGCCGGGCCCAGGCCCCGCCTTCCCGGCCGACGACCAGACCTGTGCGCGCGAACACCGTCCGTACACCCGCCTCCTCCGCCGGGGCCGCGGCCGCCTCCCACTCCACGCACACGGACGGCAGGAACCCCTCGCCGTGCGGCGCGCTCTCGTCGACCGCGCGGTCGCCGGTGTCGCCGTAGTAGCCGATCGCCGACCCGGACAGCAGGACCTTCGGCGGTACGTCGAGGGAGGCCACCGCCTGCGCGATCGCTTCCGTCCCCAGCACCCGGCTGTCCCGGATCTCCTGCTTGTACGCCTCCGTCCAGCGGTGGTCGCCGACCCCGGCACCGGCGAGATGGACGACGGCGTCGCAGCCGACCAGGCCCGCCCCGTCGACGTAACCCCGCTTCGGGTCCCACTCGACCTCGTCCCCGGCCCGCGCCGGGCGCCGGACCAGGCGTACGACGTCGTGTCCGTCAACCCGCAACGAACGCACCAGCGCCGTTCCGATGAGTCCGGAGGATCCGGTGACAGCAATGCGGGAGTTCACCATGGATCCATCCTGCCGCAGGGGAGGACGCGGCGCCTCGCCCGTGCCGCCGGGCGCGCCCGGACCGTCGGCCCGGGGCCCGGCAGATATGCGATGAGGGGGCCGGGCGCGCCGTGGCACAGTGGTGCGCATGCCTGAACTCCGCACCTGCCCCGTCCGCTCTGCCGTCAGCTCCGACGACACCGCACTCGGGGAGCTCGACCGGGCCACCTGGTCGACCCTGCACTCGGTGCAGTCGCGGCCGCAGCCGCCGTACGATCCGTTCTTCAGCGACCGCAGCCGGCCCGAACACCTGCTCGTCGCCGAGGCGGAGGACGCGGCGGGCGAGGTGCGCATCGCCGGGTACATCAGGGTCGTCCCGCCGACCGCGCTGGCCTGCAACACGCATGTGCGCCAGATACAGGGCCTGGCGGTGGCCGACTGGGCGCGCGGCCGCGGTGTCGCCAGGGGGTTGTTGCGGGCCGCGCTCGCCGCGGCACGGGGCGACGGCGCGAGCCGGATGACGCTGCGGGTGCTCGGGCACAACGCGCCCGCGCGTGCGCTGTACGAGTCGGAGGGGTTCGTCGTCGAGGGCGTGCTGTCCGGCGAGTTCTTCCTGGCCGGGCGTTACGTGGACGATGTCCTGATGGGCCGTTCGCTCACTCCCTGACGAATCCCGACCGACCCGGTACCGGACCGCGCGCACCACGGGGCGGCACGGACGGGTCAGCCGGCGCCGAACCGCTCCCAGAGCAGCGGGAAGCGGGCGGTCAGGGCCGCGTCGTCCTCGAAGCTGAACGGGGTGCCCTCCGGCTCGGGCGCCTGCGGCGGGAGGCCGAGATCCGGCGTGACGATGCCGGTGAGCTGCTCGTACGCCTCGTCGGCGGCGTAGCCGAGGTCCTCGGCGTCCCCGTCGATCTCATCGTCGAAGTCGTCGAGGAGTTCGGCGAGACTGTCCGGATCGTGCACCGCCGCCTCGAAGATCTCCCGGCCCTGGCCGATCAGCCAGCAGCGGAAGAAGTCGAACGCGTCGTCGCTCGCGCCGCCGAGCAGCACGGCGGCGGCGCCCCATACGTCCCAGCGGTACGCGCGGTTGAAGCGGGCCTCGAAGTGCCGGGCGAAGTCCAGCACGGATTCGGGATCGAGCTGCAACAGCCGTTC
This sequence comes from Streptomyces sp. NPDC051664, assembly GCF_044453545.1. Classification (NCBI taxonomy): domain Bacteria; kingdom Bacillati; phylum Actinomycetota; class Actinomycetes; order Kitasatosporales; family Streptomycetaceae; genus Streptomyces; species Streptomyces sp. NPDC051664. Next base: position 617,924 of record NZ_JBITCU010000003.1, read on the forward strand.
GACGAGCAGGTCGGCATGTTCCTCGGGGTCACCCTCGGCGGCCTCGCGGGTGCTGTCGATGATCTCCCAGAATTCCGTCTCGTCCATCACGGGACAAGCATCGGCCTTGGCGGCAGGCGATGCACGCGGAGACGCCGAAAAGAAGCCTTCAGCGATAAAGATCGCTCAGCCGTTCGGCGGCAGCGCCGAACCTGGTCCGCAGAGCGGCCGGTTCGAGCACCTCCAACTCCGGTCCCAGGGAGAGCAGCTGGCTGTACGCGACATCCAGCGACTCGACAGGCAGGACGACCGTACGCCACCCGTCGACGTCGGGCGGGCCGGCCGCGTCCAGCGCATCGAGGGCGGCCGAACGGTCCACGAGATGAGGCAATCGGCCTACGCCCGCCTCCGACACCCGTACCGTCACCTCGGTCCGCAGGATCGACCGGGCGAACTGCGCGGCCCGCTCGTCCCAGAACGCCGGCAGGTCGAAGTCCTCGTCCCGGACGAACCGTTCGTCCGTCACGGCCACCGCCGCGAAGCGGTCGATCCGGTACACCCGGAAGTCGGTCCCGGCCCGGGCGCAGACATACCAGACCCCGGCCTTGAGAACGAGCCCGTACGGTGCCAGCTCCCGCTCGACCTCGCTGCCCGGCCCGCCGCGCCGGTAACGGGCCTTGACCATCCGGTCGTCCCAGACGGCCTCCGCGACGGCGGGCAGCAGCTCGGGTGTGACGGGCTCCTGATACCAGCCGGGCGCATCCAGATGGAACCGCTGGGCGGCGGTGTCCGAGGCGTCCCGGAGCGAGGGCAGCAGAGCGGCGGACACCTTGAGCCGGGCGGCCGATGCGGCATCCTCCAGCCCCATCTCACGCAGCGCGGACGGCAGGCCGGACAGGAAGAGCGCCTCGGCCTCGTTCCGGGCCAGGCCGGTGAGCCGGGTGCGGTACCCGCCGACCAGCCGGTACCCGCCCGCCCGGCCCCGGTCCGCGTACACCGGAACACCCGCCTCGGAGAGCGCCTGGGCGTCGCGGGTGATGGTCCGCTCGGAGACCTCCAGCTCCCGGGCGAGCTCGGCGGCAGTCATCGCGGGCCGGGACTGGAGGAGCAGCACCATCTTGATGAGCCGGGCAGCGCGCATGGGGCAAGTGTGCCTTGCCTCGATCGCGGGGCCGGCTTGCAGAGATGCCCTCGATCGCCGGGGGGGGGGGGGGGGGGGGGGGCGCCCCCGGCCGGGGGGGGGCGCGGGGGGGGGGGGGGGCCGGGCCCCCCCCCCCCCCCCACCCCGCCCCCCCCCCCCGCGCG